>CAZKYP010000270.1:0-4514 GCA_964556885.1 uncultured Pirellulales bacterium
AAAGGAAGGTTCATTGGGACCCGATTAACGAGCGATTTATAAACGATGACGAAGCAAACAGTATGCTGTCACGTCCACAGCGCTGGCCGTACATGATTGATTAGCCTGTATTATGTTCCGGGACATTATTATGAAAAAAACGATTATCTTTTGTCTGCTTGTTACGACCTTATCAACGTCTTGTCAATCACAGACTGCAAATACGAATCCTGATAACAATACGGTTCGTCTTATCACATTGGACCCTGGCCATTTCCATGCGGCCTTAGTACAGAAATCGATGTATGACAACGTCGATCCTGTTGTCCATGTATATGCCCCCGCCGGGTCTGATGTACAACTATATCTTGACAAGATTAACGCCTATAATACCAGGGCGAGCGAACCGACGCGATGGAAGGAAGTGGTGTATACCGGCGGCGATTTCTTCGAAAAGATGCTTTCTGAAAAAGCCGGTAACGTTGTCGTCATTTCAGGCAATAATACAATGAAAACAAAATATATCGCCGAAAGCCTGAAAGCCGGATTCAACGTCCTTGCCGACAAGCCAATGGTTATTAACAGCGAGAATTTCGAACTGTTAAAAAGTGCGTTTGCAACAGCAAAGAAAAACAACCTGCTGTTGTACGACATTATGACGGAGCGTTTCGAGATTACGACAATCCTGCAGAAGGAGCTGTCGCTGCTGCCTGAAGTTTTCGGTACGTTGGAAAAAGGCACGCCGGACAATCCCGCCGTTACCAAAGAGAGCGTGCATCATTTTTATAAATACGTTTCCGGCCAGGTTCTGACCCGCCCTGCATGGTTTCTCGATGTAACTCAGGAAGGCGACGGGATGGTTGATGTCGCCACCCATCTGGTGGATTTGATACAGTGGGAATGCTTCCCCGGACGGATCATTGATTATACAAAAGATATTCAACTAAATTCTGCAAAGCAATGGTCGACAGATATGACGTTAAGTGAATTCAAAGCGATCACTAAAGTCGATGATTTTCCGGGTTACCTGAAAAAAGACGTAACCGACGAGGGCATCCTCAAAGTTTACTGCAACGGGCAAATTAATTACACGTTATGCGGCGTCCATGCAAAAGTATCCGCTACCTGGGCCTACAAGGCCCCTGAAGGGGCCGGGGACACTCATTATTCGATCATGCGCGGTACAAAAGTGAACCTGGTTATCCGCCAAGGCCCCGAGCAGCAGTACAAACCGACACTTTATATCGAACCGGTTGCAGGAGATTCGTCTTATGAAAACACCCTGTCGGAACAATTCAAACAAGTACAGGTAAAGTATCCGGGTGTTGAATTGAAGAAGCTGGATAAGGGATGGGAAGTGATTATCCCGGAGCGGTACAGAGAAGGACACGAAGCTCACTTTGCCCGTGTGATGGATAATTTCCTGAAATATCTTAGAGAAGGCAACATGCCCGAATGGGAAGTACCGAACATGCTGGCCAAATATTATACGACAACACAAGCTCTCAAATCAGCAAAAGAAAATTAAAAATTTTATTATCATTACTCTATCTGCCCCAGTAAAATTATGCGGTTGTATGATCGAATTACATTGGGGAATTGGCTTTTATTGAAGGGAATATTGCGATGATACGGATATCGAAGAAATATGAATTTATTGTAATATGTTTGGTCATTTTATTATTCTGCGGCTGCAGCAAAAAAGAGGACCAGCAGTCTCAATCAACAAATCAGCCCCCTGTCGATTCGGCCACCTCGACTAAAAACCAAACCGATACACCGCCTGCAGTAAATCCACCCGACATGAGTACTCAGATGGCCGATGCTGAGGCGAAGAACCGCCAGGCTCTGCTTGCGATGAATCAGGGCAAGGCCGTCGAGCCGGTGGACACCGGAACGTTAAAGGAAATGTTGCCCGCCGAACTGCCCGGCATGACGCGATCGAACGCCTCGGTTGAACGTAATCAGATGATGGGCATCGATATCGCCCAGGCCCAGGCGGACTATAGAGCCACCGGTAACGGCGAAAGTTCCGTGCATATTATGATTATGGATATGGGAAATATGAGCGGGCCGATGAAGATGGGCATGGCTAGCTGGGCGATGACACAGTACAGCCGCGAAACCGACAACGGCTACGAAAAGACCACTACATACAACGGGAACAAGGCCGTGGAGGAATACGATCATGTCAATCATCAGGGGAAACTCCGTGTGTTTGTGGCCGGTCGTTTCATCGTGGAGGTGACAGGCAGCCAGGCAAGTATGGAAACGATAATGCGGACGACGGACAAAATCGATATCAAGAAACTGGCGGCTCTGGCATCGGATTAAACAGGAGGTGATTTTTTATGTATAAGAGCGTTCGTTACGCATTAGTTAGTCTAACCTTAATGTCGTTTTGTACATCGATTCGGGCTGCTGAAACTGCCGATCTTTTCATCGGACGCTGGGCGTTAACGATTCCCGGTGGCGGAGCCGGCTGGCTCGGTGTTGTGCAGGAAGACGGATATCTGGACGCAAGTATCCTCTGGGGCGGCGGAAGCGTAGTTCCGGCAGCGAGCGTCTATATGGACGGGGATACCCTGAATGTCACTCGCATTCGCGAAGTCGAACGCAAGGACGCCGCAGGAAAAGTGCTCCGAACGCACACATTCACTGAAACAATTATTGCTAAAGTGTCGGGCGACGACCTGCAATTGACACAGGTCGTGCCACGTCCGGACGGCAAAGGTGTCAGCCGCAACGAGTTCACCGGCAGGCGAATAGCCCCCGTGCCGCCGAAGCCTGATTTGTCAAAGGTTAAATTCGGCCAACCGATTACCCTTTTCAACGGAAGCACACTGGACGGATGGAAGCTGACCAATCCAAACCAGACCAGCGGCTGGTTCGCAAAAGATGGAATTCTTGTCAATCGCCCTCTCCAGCAGGAGGGCAAGCCTCACATCTCCTATGGCAACCTTCGCACCGTTGCCGAGTTCGAAGATTTCAATCTGAAGCTGCAGGTGAATGTCCCGCCGGAAGGCAACAGCGGTATTTACCTGCGGGGTATCTACGAGGTCCAGGTTTACGATTCGTATGGCAAGGACCTCGACTCGCATAATATGGGTGCGATTTACAGTCGAATCAGGCCAGGCATCAACGCCGAAAAGCCGACCGGTCAGTGGCAATCGTTGAATATCACGCTTCTTGACAGGCACGTGACGGTCGAGCTGAACGATAAGATGATAATCGACAACGAGCCGCTTTTGGGCTGCACCGGTGGCGCGTTGTGGTCCGACGAATTCAGGCCCGGTCCCATCTATTTGCAGGGCGACCACACGGCCGTAAGCTATCGTGATATTGTTCTGAAACCGATAATTAAATAAGCATTGGAATAAAGCTAATGTGTTACTATAATTTGAAAATGCAATTCGCTGTACGGTTAGGTTTATTTATTCTCTGCATATTTATTCTGACTCCGATGAGAGCTTTTGCAGGCCAATCAACTCAGGTTATCATACCGGACCAATTTAACGTCCTGAGCTTCGGTGCTGTAGCCGACGGAAAAACGGATAATACTGCGGCGTTTCAAAAGGCCCTTGACGCCACAGCAAAGGCCGGTGGAGGAGTCGTCTACGCCCCCCGCGGTAATTATTTCTTTGCCGGTCATCTAAATGTACCTGATGCCGTCACCCTCGCAGGTGTCTGGCAATCGGTCACCGCCCATAACGGCATTCGCAATCCGGGACTTCCCAAGCCGACAGATGACGGCACCACATTCTTAGTGACATCCGGCGAGGGCAGCGAGGAAAGCCCGGCCTTCATCACACTCAACACAAACAGCACGCTCAAGGGGGTTGTCCTGTACTATCCGCAGCAAAAAGTGGACGAAGAGCCCAAACCGTATCCCTGGGCCATCGCCATGCGGGGCAAGAATTCGGCGGTCCTTGCTGTCGAAATGCTCAATCCGTACAACGGGATCGATGCCACACGAAACGAGCGTCACCTGATTCGCGATGTGCACGGCCAGCCGCTGCGGCGGGGTATCATGGTTGATAGTATTTTTGATATCGGCCGGATCGAAAACGTCCACTTCAATCCCTGGTGGTCCATGAGGCCGAAATTGTTTCGCTGGCAAATGGAAAACGGCGAGGCGTTTATCTTCGGCCGCACCGACTGGCAGTATGTCTACAACACATTCTGCTTCGGTTACAAGACGGGTTATAAGTTCGTTAGGACAAAGGCCGGCTTATGCAACGGCAATTTTCTCGGTATCGGGGCCGATGATTGCTATACCGCCCTTGTCGTCGAAGATTGTGCCGCATCCGGATTGTTGATTACCAACGGCGAGTTTGTGTCTTTCCACGGGCCGGACCCGACGATGATTGATATCGCAAAGACCAATACCGGCAGCGTTCGTTTTGTTAATTGTGCGTTCTGGGGACCATGCAACCAAATAGCGAAAATAAATGGAACTGGAACCGTCGGTTTCAGTGATTGTACATTCGCCGAATGGGGCGGCCAAAACGGTGATCGCCCTGCTATCCAGGCCC
>CAZKYP010000271.1:0-4472 GCA_964556885.1 uncultured Pirellulales bacterium
GTATTTTAGGTGCTTCCCAAACTCACAGAGGAGATAAAGAAGGTTAGGTCTTAAAAATGATGTGAAAAAGTTTCTGCCAAGAAAAATTCTATTTTTAACGACCAGGCATAACCGCCGCCGACTTTTAAAAGAATCAGTTAAAATGCCACAGCTGGAGGCGTCTGGTTAATGCCATTGATATTATTCTTGGCCTTTTTAAGGTTCATTCAATTAATTGCTGAATGTACTCATCTACAGGTATCTCTTTACCCGAATACTTCAAAATATTTACCACTATCTTCACAGATGACTGGAATTGTCCGAATGTACCTTTGTTTTGAACTGAATGAACAATTTCATCTGTCAAATTGAAACCAAGATCATATAACTTGCTCTTTATGTCATTTAATGACTCTTGGTCAATAATTTCGTCATTTAATACTCGCCTTCGTACATCTGAAACGACTCGCATGAAATTTTCTGCTTTTACCACAGTAGATTCAATTGCCGAGTGATCAAAAGTACTATCGTTGCCGAACCAGATTGTATGCCACTTTCTAAATAAATACTCCTGACTATCCTTAGATTCGTCGCTAATAATCCTTATATCATCAAAATTTGTACTATCTAATGATTTTATAAATTCATCTAAATGATTATAGTAACTTGAATACATTAGTAAAGTGTATTGTTTATTTGTGAGATCAATTCTTTTGATAGTTAGAATAATACCATAAATAGGAATACCTGCAGCAAAAAAATATAGTGGGATAGAAAAAACTTCTACAAAGAGTGAAAGTCCTTTTGCGGAAATTAATGGTGGCCAAATACTTATTCGTTCACTTGTTAATAATATTATCAAATAGAGTACAAGCGTAATAATTGACCAAACAATAGGAAATAAATATTTTTTTATAAACGTAATCATAATAACGAATCAAAATTTCTAACGACAATTGCTCACTTGCCGCCTCGGCCAAATACTAAACTTAACGAATTGAGTTGGACATTTTATTATTTCTGCGACTATCGCAGTCGGCTGAAAAAATTAAAATATAAATTACTTAATGTGCACACACTTTAGAGTCTTAGAATAATTTTCAGATTTTAATTGGTAATAATAAACACCATTAGATAATTGTGAAAAGTCAACTGTAATTTGAAAACTACCCGGACCTTCTGTTTTATTTAATATTGTTTTAATTTTTTTACCCATTACATCATAAAGAACAATTTGTATGCTTGTACTTTTTGGAAGGTGATACCTAATTTGGGTAGACGAATTAAAAGGATTCGGATAATTCTGTTCAAGCTTAAAATCAGGAGGTGGACTTACAGTGAAAGAGTGGGGTTCAGAAAATGCATTATTCCAATATGCAGTTACAGAACTTACGCGGTAAAAATATTTTTTTTTGAAATCGAGATTGTAAACTTGATAACTGGTATCAGTAACTGATAAATTATCAATTTCAATCTTTAGAAATGTTGAATCCTCTGCAAGTTGAAATCGGTATCCTAAGGCACCAAAAAAACTTTTCCACTTAAAAATAACACTGTTTTGATTTATTGTACTATTATTTAGTGGCAACAACATATTTACTGGTTTTTCTGGAGAAATATATTTGAAGACGCCACCACCATTTGAACCAGCATATAAATCATCATTCTCGTATAACAAACATTTAATGTCAGTAACAGTTAAGCTTTGATTTATTCTTACCCAATGCTTGCCACTGTCCGATGTGGCGATAATCCCACCATCTCGAGATAATGAGGCAAAGATATTTTTACCATCACCTGCAAAGTCCTGTACACTTGAATTTGATAGAGGTACATTTAATTCATTCCAGGTTTTGCCATAATCGATACTTTTAAAAATCTCGTTCACTGAACCACTACCCAGGTAAAACTCTCTTCCAATTGCCTTTATGCTCTGACCAGAAAATAAACCGGGAACTTGCAGATATTCCCAATCTTCACCAAAATTTTCTGTACGAAATATACCTGAAGTCCCATTCACAACTATAGCAACTGAATCATAAATAGCAACATCCGATACATTAATATTATTCGGTACTCCATTGAGAACTTTTATCCATGTATTTCCTTGATCAAAGCTTTTAAATAATCCATACTCAGAGCCGACCAATAAAAAATCTTCGTTTCCGGCAATACATTCCAGAAGACCTGTATCAAATCCATTTGATTTCTCTATCCAGGTTTGTCCTCCATTAGATGATCTGTACAATTTACCACCAAAAGGATATAAATAATTGGAGGACGCTAT
This sequence comes from uncultured Pirellulales bacterium, assembly GCA_964556885.1. Classification (GTDB taxonomy): domain Bacteria; phylum Planctomycetota; class Phycisphaerae; order Sedimentisphaerales; family Anaerobacaceae; genus CAZKYP01. The sequence continues at coordinate 2,267 of CAZKYP010000271.1, forward strand.
CACAAAAATATTTTGGCCAGTTGAATAAACATCAAAGATATAATTTCTTCCACTGAATAAATTAAGCCTATGCCAGTTGACGCCTTGATCAGTGCTATAATGCAGGCCAGCGCCATGTGTGCCAGCAAATAATTTGTTATTAAAGGAAACAATAGAATTTATACAGGTATTTGTCAATCCTTCAACTTTATAAGCCCATTGATTAGTATTTGCAAGTTTTCTATACACCCCATCAAAAGTTGTCGCAAAGTGATAATCTTTATTAAGATTTATATGGAAAACGTCTTTATTTTTTAGACCGGAATTTATCTGAGACCATGTTTCGCCCATATTTTTACTCTTAAATACCCCATAATCGCTTGTCCCAACATATAATCCACTTGAATCAACTCGAATTGCATAAATGTGGTCTGCGGGCGCAGATGCACCCAATGGTAATTGCCATGATGCACCATCGTCCTCACTGATATATACTTTGACATAGTTACTATAGTCGTATGCATATAATATGTCTGCAAACTCACATATCCCATGAAAATTCCAGGCAAATGGATTCGGATCAATTCGGTTCCAGGAAATTCCCAGATCTGTACTACGAAAAATTCCAGAACCTGATGCACCAGATGCTGAGGCAAGAATTATTTTAGATTTTGTCACAAATAATTTTTCAATATCAAAATTGTCTATGCCAGAATTTGATGCTTGCCATGTCATCCCAAAATCATTACTTCTATAAATTCCAGGATGATACCCAGTTCCAATAAAAATAATAGAATCTATAGTAGTTATGGTTTGAACTGTTCCATCAAAAACTTTTAAAAAGATATTAGAATGAGTATCATAACGATAGCACCCATAATATCCACCAGTATAAATATAAAACTTATCTTGAGTAATTTCCCGTGCCCTTAGATTACCAATCCCCAAAAATTCCCAGGAATCACCATCATTTATACTTCGAAACAAGCCACCATAACCTGCACAATACATGGTATCATTTCGAAATATGATATCCTGAACAAATCCTCCATAAGGTCCATAACATCTTTGCCAAAATCCCTCCTCAGAAAAGGCACTAGAAGTAATTATAAACATGAGCATGAACAAATAGGCAATGTTATAGTAAAGAACTCTCATTGATGACCCCCCAATCGTTATAATATTATTTAATTTAACGAAAAGCATAACGTGGCTGAAGTGCGCATCTGTCAAACATCCTTAATCTACTTACACAGCTTTCATCGAAGCATCCAAAAACCACATCACCTTCAGTGCACAATTATATGGGAATGATGTGGCTGCTCTTTTATTTGATATTTACTATTTCTTTAAGTCATTTCCTCTTAACTAAAGAGTCTTGTTAAAAAAAATATCTATTTCATACCAATGAATTTAAAACTGGTTGAATCATTTTCAACCATGAGAATTAAGGTATCATTTTTAATAATATATATATTGGAATTTAAAATATTTTTTAAATAATGCATCCAGGTCGTACCTTGCCCCCACCCTCTCGTCTCGTAAAAGAGAATTGTATTTTCACTCCCAAGCCCATAGACTCCCCCGATTGTCCCAAAATTAAATGGATTTGGTTCAGTGCTTTTATACTCGGCTTCAAAATCTCTTAAATCATTAAACAAGAAAATAACCTGGGTATCGGGGAGTAAGTACCACCGCGCCTCCAGTAATTGACTATCTAACTCAGCTATAAATTCGCTGGTAAATCTATATAAACTGTCACCTCGTTTTAATAGAAATACCCCCTGGTCAAGTCGGATGCTGTATACGTAGGGTATTACGAAATGACACCATGGAAAACTAAGAACATTGGAGCACGCCCTCATTGTGATCCACTCATCTCTCGGGCAAATGGTATCTCCTTTCAATTCATATCGACCACCATATCTATTGCATCCATCATCTCCAAAAAAGCTGCTGTCGTTTAAGGCTAAATGAAAAGGGTCATAAGAGGAAATATCTACAGGTTGTCTTCCTATTATATAACTATCAAATGTCCAAACAATATTGTTTATATCTGAGAGGTCATAGGATGGAACGCTATTGGGGGGAGTCCTGACATTTTGGGGATTGCTAATATTCTGGTGATTTGTAACATTTGTCTCGCATTGAATAAGTATTAAGACAACAAGAAAAATGTATTGAGAGATAATTTTTGTGTTCATATAACTCCCTTTATATCGCCCAA
>CAZKYP010000272.1:0-4417 GCA_964556885.1 uncultured Pirellulales bacterium
CTCAGGAATCTGTCCGCTCAGGACGCCGGCTTCCAAACCGAGCATATCGTGGTTTTTTCATTGGATCCCACGCTGAACGGCTATGACGCCAACAAGACCAAGCAGATTTATGCCCGGCTCAAGGAAAGGCTCGACGGACTTGGGTCTATCGAATCCTCGGCCTTAGGCATGGTACGCGTACTCGAGGATAGTTCATGGACCTGTACCGTGGCGGCTGAGGGACACCCGGGCCAATCCGCACAAAACATCCCGGTTTTTGCCAATGGCATATCAGAAGATTACTTTGCCACACTGGGGATACCGTTTAGGCAAGGCCGCGATTTTGGACCTTTAGATACTGCGCAAGCCCCATTGGTTGTCATTGTTAATGAGGCCTTTAACCAACACTTCTTAAAGCAATTCCCTGATCAACGCAGCGCCCTGGGAGCCCATCTGGGATGGGCCGTGCCTGGTCAGCCCCTCAATATGGAAATCGTGGGGATCGTGGGTGACACCAAGAACGAAAGCATGCGTGAAGCCATGCAGCCACAGATCTATACACCCTATGGACAACTCTGGACCGCTCTGGGTATGACCGGTTATGTTCGCAGCAGCCTGGCGCCAGCAGCAGTATATCAGGACATCCAGCGCGTACTCCATACTATCGATCCAAGCCTGCCGATCCACGCCATGCGAACGCTTGAAGAACAACGCCATCATTCGCTGGGCACCGAACGCATGATCGCCTTGCTCGCTGCGACTTTCGCAGTCTTTGCCGTCCTCTTAACCGCCATTGGCCTGTACGGTGTATTGAACTTCAGTGTCATTCGACGAACCCGAGAATTCGGCTTGCGCATGGCCTTGGGCGCCCGACATCCCAATATCCTCTGGATCGTACTCAAAGACGTCTTGATCCTGTGGGCCGTCGGTACGGCCATAGCAGTGCCGGTAGCCTACGCACTGGGACGGTTTATATCGAGTCAGCTTTATGGTGTTGCCCCTCACGATCCATTTGTCACCGCCTTGGCTATTGTACTTCTGGGTGCGGTGGCAATCCTGGCTGCCGGCATTCCCGCCCGCAGGGCAGTAAAAATCAATCCGATGCAGGCTCTGCGATACGAATGATTTATAGAGGAAAATGATGGGTACTTTAATTAACGAAATAAAATACAGCTTTCGACAATTATTAAAATCTCCCGGTTTTGCGGCCATAGCTGTTATATCACTGGCGCTGTCCATCGGAGCTGTTACTTCGGTATTCAGTTTGTACAATGCCCTGATGCTCAAGACACTGCCGATAAAAGAACCAGAGCAATTACGCATGGTAAACTGGATAGGCAGTTTGTCACCATTTATTGTCTCCGGACGTGTTACAAGCACACCTGACGGACAGCAAATATCGAATACCTTTACCTACCCGACATATTGTAAGCTTCGGGATGGCTGTACTAATCTTGGAGATGTATTTGCATTTTTAGAGCACCGTCCAACTATTCTTTACCAGGATCAGCCATTTACTGCTGATGGCCTTATGGTTTCCGGGAATTTTTTCAGTGGTCTTGGTATAGAAGCCATGCTTGGCGGGACAATTACACCACAATACGATAAAGCATCAGCGGAACCGGTTGTGGTAATTTCTTATTCTGCCTGGCAACGATATTTCAGCCGGAATCCGAATATAATCGGAGATACTATAGTTATCAACAACAATAGTTTTAGGATAATTGGTGTTTTATCACAAAATTTTGCCGGCCTGGAAACCGGCCGGAGGAAAGATTTCTACACACCTATAGCATTTCAGCCTGCTGTGGAAGGTTTGTGTGCTATTGAATCTAATGATCATTGGTGGGTACAGGTGATGGCTCGAATTAAACCTGGCGTTAGTGAATCTCAACTGCAAAATTCACTTCAGATCCTTCTTGCCCGGGCTGAATATGGAGCTTCTTCAGGAGAAATGCGTATTTTGTTGACAGATGGTAGCGCAGGTCTTTCGGGACCTCTGGTACCGGGCAAAACGAAAATGGTTAAATCATTGTTTATACTCATGCCATTGGTTGGGATAGTACTTTTAGCTACATGTACCAATCTGGCATCATTATTACTGGCGCGCGGAGCTTCGAGACAGCAGGAAGTAGCCGTTCGGGCCGCACTTGGTGCTGGTTCATGGCGTCTGATTCGTCAGGGATTAATCGAGAGCCTGATTATCGCCCTTATTGGTTCAACCGGCGGGTTGTTGCTTGCCACGTGGGGAAAGCAATTCCTCTTTAAGATGTTGTGGCCCTCACAGATTGTTGTTGATTTAAGCCTGGATGTAACCGTACTTGGATTCACCATTTTCATTTGTGTCGCATCGGCGTTGTTGTTCGGCTTACTGCCCGCCTGGCGTCACAGCCGTGTCAATCCAATGGTCTCACTCAGAGAACGCTCATCGGGCGCATTGTCGCGTATGCGACTGGGAAAATGGATGGTTTCGGTACAAACTGCACTCGCTTTGCTGCTGCTTGCAGGGGCCGGTCTTTTTATGCGTACACTAATAAATCTTTATCAGGTGGAGACAGGTTTCAATACTAAAAATATCCTTGTATTTAGTTTGGATTCGAGCAAGGCGGACATGCAAGACCAACAAATGGTGGGCTTCCATGAACAGGTTCGTTCTTCGATTGCTGCCTTACCGGGTGTTTTGGACGTTGCGAATTCCAACTTACGACTGCTCAATCGTTTTCGAAGTGAGACATCGATTAATCTGCCGAATCAGTCGGGAAGTCACCACATCCTGATACTCAATGTCAGTGATTCGTTCTTTTCGACTATGGGGATTCCGCTACTTGCCGGCCGTAACTTCAATGAGGCCGACCATCCCGGGTCGGACAGGGTTATTATAATTAATCGAAAACTTGCGCAAAGTGCTTTTGCCGGCGAGAATCCGATTGGAAAAATCCTGCAAATTCATGGAAGCGATTATCGCATTATAGGTGTGTGTGATGATACCAAGTACTACGACCTCAAAATGCCGATGGAATCAACAGTATTCTTTCCTAACCGTCAGCATACAGGCGGCCGTCTTACTTATCAGGTGCACACGGCTTCGGAGCCGTTATCTATTGTCCCGGCCGTTCGTAAATTAATAGCCGATATAAATCCTAATGTTCCCATAACCGATATCAAGACACTGGCGATACAGCTCAACGAATCCATCGCGAATGAAAGATGCTTTGCAGTATTGGCGATGTCACTTGCCCTGTTGGCGGTGCTTTTGTCATGTATAGGTTTGTTCGGGCTTATGTCGTACTATACGACACAAAGGACCGGCGAAATAGGTATTCGAATGGCACTCGGCGCACAACCCTGGGACGTAGGTTTCTCCATGCTGCGAAGCGCGATATTGCTGGTCCTTATCGGAGCAGCGATAGGCATTCCTCTGATACTTGCGACATCGCGGCTTGTACGAAGCTATCTTTTCGGTATAGAGCCTTATGACCCGGTCTCAATAGGTGGAGCAACAATTTTACTTATTCTTGTCTCCCTCACAGCCGTATGGCTCCCCATCCGCAGAGCCGCCAGAGTCGACCCGATGGAGGCGCTGCGATATGAATGATTAAGATAAGAAAATCCGCAATTTCGATAGATTGTGTCGAAACTGCGGCTTAAATAAAAGAAATATTAAGAGTATGAAGAACGACTTATTATTAATGTAGGGCAACTAATACCGGGATTTTTGTAAATGTTGCTTAATTGGGAGTGTTTAAATGGCTAAATCGAATGAAGTATTAATTGATGTGCAGGACATGCACAAGGTCTTTGTGACCGAAGAGGTGGAAACGCACGCTCTTTCCGGCGTCCATCTGCAAATCAAAAAGGGCGAATACTTTGCCATAGCAGGTCCGTCCGGGTGCGGCAAATCCACCTTGCTGTCCATCCTTGGCCTGCTGGATTCGCCTACCGAAGGCAGCTACCAGCTCAACGGTTCGCCTGTTGCGGACCTGTCCGCCTCACAGCGGGCGCGTATTCGTAACCGCGAGGTCGGCTTTATCTTCCAGAGCTTTAATCTGATCGGCGACCTGAACGTATACGAGAACGTGGAGCTGCCTTTGACTTATCAGAAGATGCCGAGGGCGCAGCGCAAAGAACGTGCACAGGCTGCCCTGGAAAAGGTATCCATGGCCCACCGGATGAAACATTATCCCGCACAATTGTCCGGCGGCCAGCAGCAGCGTGTGGCCGTGGCCCGCGCCATCGTTACAAATCCGTCCATCCTGCTGGCAGATGAGCCGACCGGTAACCTGGATTCGGCCAACGGCGATATCGTTATGGAAATGCTTTCGGAACTTCATAAAGCCGGCGCGACCATTTGTATGGTGACACACGATCCCCGCTACGCCGCTCATGCCAAACGAACAATCCATCTGTTCGACGGGCGTGTAGTCGAGGAAGAGTAATT
>CAZKYP010000273.1:0-4414 GCA_964556885.1 uncultured Pirellulales bacterium
CAAATCATTAATAGTTGGGATAGGCACAAAGTGGCAAAGGCACATAGTAAATTAGCTAAATCTCTGTGCCTCTGGACCTCGGTGCCTGTGTGCCAGATAAAATTTGAAAAAACAATTTATCCCCAAGGGAAGCCAATCCTTCGATCCCGATAAATCGGGATCGAAATATGTAACGGACCCATTCAATTCCCTAAACCATTACTGGAAACGTGGCTGATACTTTGTCACTTTCAGAAATAAACATGTATTAAATCGACGCCATTATCGATCAAAATGGATCAAAAACTGTAATTTAAACTAAACGAAACTCACAATCCTGATTTGTAATTGAATCGCCAGGTTGACCTAAGTTTTGATATGATTGTCTGCCGTTATTATCTGTAATGTTAATCTTCTTGATAAAATCAGCGGCTAAACAAAATGGAACGTCGGTATTATCGTACTGTGGAAGTATCAAAGAAATTACACCGATGTTGGCAGCCGCAATATTGCTGTTTACGAAACAATCACCACTGTAACCTTTGATTCCCTTGATAGTCAGTCTTTGAATAGTGAATATGGGGTCTAAAGTGATATCCGTTGCCGGATTCGGTAAGTCCGGCACACCATCCAAATTTATATCCAGAGTGATACCGGTTCCTATAAAGCAACTGGAATTCTGCATTGCCCCGGCTATGATTGATCCTATAGTACCTTGAGCTGTAATATCCGAATCTGTGATTGTACCGGCTACACTAAACCTGTTCAGTGCTATGCCTCTGGTATTGGAATCGTTCAATATTATATCAGCGTTAAAATTGCCATATCTGATTAATAGATTTGAAATCCATGGTGCAGTTATAGAACCACCTAACCATTCTGCTGCTCTGATAGAATTAATTGGTGTATCCGATTCTATAGTCAGATCAGCAACCTTATCAAATATAAATGTTGTTGGTTTGGATTGACCTGATCCACCTATGTTGATAAAGTGATCATCTGCTACATCATCCATCATGATTTTGCCAAGCCAGCCATTGACGGTGATATCACCGAGAAGATCCGTTGTTTTGGCAGAAATATTTTTAAGTGGGCCGTAGACAATAATATCGTTGATAGTTGTAGAACCTCTGGTGTTAATGGTCAATGATGATTTCTCTGTTGTTCCTGTCAGTTTAATATAATCTATGTCGCAAGGGCCGTCATGTGCGAAATAAAGTGTTCCTGTACCGCCTCCTGTTAGAGATACTGTCACTAAATCTCCATTAGCATCGTAAAATTGAGCTTTCCCTTTGGCATCGAGATTAATTGAGAACACTGCTGCATCATTATCAGTTACGTTTACACCGGCACTATTGGGCGAACCGATATTGTATGCGGGATTACCGGACAACGTTAATGTTGCTGTTTCATTACCTTCAACTGAGGTATCATCTACAGGCGTCAGTGTGATATCAGCATACGATGAGCCGATGGGAATCACCACTGAACCTGAAAAATTATTATAGTCCGTGCCGTTGGTCGCCGAGCCACTCATCGAATAGTAGACCGTCAAAGACGAACTCGTTTCACCTGTGCGGCTGATACGGTAAGTGCCTGTACCTCCGGACTCTGATGCGCTATCGTCTGTCATGTCTACTCTTACTGTAGGAGGAGTGAGGTCATCGTCTACAATGTCTATACTCGCGCTGACGGGCGAACCGATAATGTATGCGGCATTAGCGGATATAGTTAATGTTGCTGTTTCACTACCTTCCACTGAGGTATCATCTATAGGTGTCAATGTGATATCAACATACGATAAGCCTTTGGGAATCACCACTGAACCTGGAAGACTATTATAGTCCGTACCGTTGGTGGCCGAGCCACTCATCGAATAGTAGACAGTCAAAGACGAACTCGTATCTCCGGTGCGGCTGATACGGTAAGTGCCTTTACCTCCAGACTCGGATGCACTGCTGTCTGTGGCGCTCACTGTTACTGTATTTGAATCGTCATTAGTGATAACACCTGTTGCTGCTAACGGACTGACGACTATATACCCGGTCCCGGATGTAACCGTCAGAATTAACGTATCGTCCACCTCCTCAAAGAGGTCCGGCGTCGGATCCACAATCACCCGGGCTGTCGTACTTCCTGCCGGGATCACCACCGTCCCGATTATGCCGTTGAAGCCGGCCGCCCCGCTCTGCATATAGTCGGCGATGTAAATCGCCGTCCCGCCTGCAATGAAGTTCACTGTCAACGGATCCGTAGAAGAACTACTCCGCGTGAATGTGTACACCATGTTCGTCAGGCCATCCTCTAATACAGAGGACGGAGATACCGATACCGTCACAGAAGGAACCACGGTGTCGTCATTCGTAATTGTACCTGTTGCTGCTGACGGACTACCGACTATATACCCGGTCCCGGACGTAACTGTCAGGATCACCGTTTCGTCCACCTCCTCGGAGATGTCCGGCGTCGGATCCACAATCACCTGGGCTGTCGTACTTCCTGCCGGGATCACCACAAACCCGGATGTACCGTTGAAGCTGTCCGCCACGCTCAGCGTGTAGTCCGCGATATAAGTCGCCGTTCCACCCGCATTGAAGTAAACCGTTAACGGATTCGAAAAAGAGCCGCTACGCGTGAACGTATATACTATGTTTGTCAGGCCGTTTTCCAATACAGAGGATGGCGACACTGTTACCGTCACAGAAGGAACCACGGCGTCGTCATTCGTAATCGTACCTGTTGCTGCTAACGGACTTCCGACTGTATACCCAGTCCCTGACGTAACCGTCAGAATCATCGTTTCGTTCGCCTCCCCGGAGATGTCGGGCGTCGGATCCACAATCACCTGGGCTGTCGTACTGCCTGCCGGGATCACCACCGTCCCGGATGTGCCGTTGAAGCCGGCCGCCCCGCTCAGCGTGTAATCCGCGATGTAAGTTGCCGTCCCGCCTGCACTGAAGTTCACCGTCAACGGATCCGAAGAAGAATCGCTCCGCGTGAATGTGTACACCATGTTCGTCAGGCCATCCTCTAATACTGAGGACGGCGATACCGTCACTGTCACAGAAGGAACCACGACAGGAGCAGTTTCTAATTTTAGATAAGCACCTCTGAAATCAACAGTTCCGCACTGGTGAGTTCCACTCAGAGGCCCGGTAAGTATCAAAGTAACATAACCATCGGCCAAATCCTTTGACCAGTCATGCGAACTTAAGTTTATGTTAAAAGTAACCCAATCCCATCCTCCTTCTTGAACAACTGTGCCCACGAGCTCATTAGGCATCTTGTTGACCGGGTCCGTATCGTTTATAATCCAACTGTCGTCCGAGTCATACCACAATGTTCGCTGAGTTGAATCGCCGTAGTCAAGCATCAGGGCTGTAAAAGTTGCCGATACAATCTCCTCATCAAGTGGAATTTGGGAAACATCGAAACCGAACCAGGCTTCGTACTCACCGAGTTCGCATATTTCATCGCCATCGTTTCCTACAGTAGGATAAGAGTTCGCGGTCGCCTCTATCGCTATTGTAGCAGCTACTTGCTCAAGAGTGCCTCCTGAGTTTGCTTGAACGTGGGTATATCCCAACAAGTGCGCCAGTTCATGGCTTATTACTGAGACAATTTTTTTGGTAGAGAGTCCGTTACTGAACACAAACGCCTCGTCGCACTGATTCTTGTTTCCCACATCGACCTGCTCGGCCAGGCCAAGGAATGAGCCATATTCGTCGAAAACAGAATCATCTCCACCGATGTAGATAGTAGAGTATTCGATTCCCTCTGCGGGCCGGGATGTAGTAAAAATAATACCTGTTCCGGCAAAGGTTTGTTCAAGCTCAGCAAGTATCTGATTTATTATTTCCTGCTCCTGGCCGGTTAATTCGCCGGGGCCCTGGAAGGCGGGAACATCGAATCCTACGGTTACGGGACCATTGTAAGTAACATCCTCCTGACCATCGAAATCGAGATATATGATTTGTCCATTCCAGGAACTGATATCCGGATCAACAAGCTGAAGTCCGGGCAGTTCAGGTGCTCTGAGGTCATTGTTATCTCCATTGTCCAAAGTGATAACCGGAGATAATACTTCTTCAGTATCCTCTGAACTCGGTGTCTCTAATGTTTCTATTACGGCGGGTTCGTTATGGGCCGCCTCTTCCTGTTGGTAGTCGATGTCGATTTCAATGGCCTGTTCGTAAGAAGTGTCATGAGCCGGTAAGGCAAGTTGCGGCCCTGGAATATCCGCGCTCAGCAGCAGCCGTTGCTCAAGCTGCTCAAACATAGGGATATCCGGATACTTGGAATGTTCAACTGGGGTTCTATCGTATGCCTCCGTGCTTTTACACATCCTTGTCCTCACCTATCTCCTCAGAGCTCCATTTTTATATCAGTTAGTAGCCTTTTGTTTGATAGGAAAATGCATTGATAATTCAGCAAA
>CAZKYP010000274.1:0-4395 GCA_964556885.1 uncultured Pirellulales bacterium
TTCGGCGCTGCGGCCCAGTATTTCACCGGCTCGAAGGCTCACAATGTCCGGTTAAGAGAAATTGCCGTCAAGGCGAAACTGAAGCTGAACGAGTACGGCCTGTTCAAAGGGGACAAGATGGTAGCCGGAGCGAGCGAGGAGGAAATCTATAAAAAGCTCGGTCTCGATTTTGTCCCGCCTTTTCTGCGGGAGGACCGCGGTGAGGTCGAGGCCGCGAAGAATCACAGCCTGCCCGAACTGATCGAATCAGGGGACATCAAGGGCGACTTCCATATGCACACGACCGCCTCCGACGGCAAGTCTGACATATTGGAGCTTGTCGAAGCGGCCAAACAGTTGGGTTATAAATACATCTGCATCACCGATCATTCAAAATCCTCAGCTATTGCAAACGGCCTGTCTGCCAAAAAGCTCACTCAGCAAATCAAGCAAATCCACAAGCTCAACGAGCAGATAAAAGGCATAACCATTTTTGCAGGAACCGAGCTCGATATTCTTGCCGACGGCTCACTGGATTTCGATAACAAGCTGCTTGCTGATCTGGATTACGTCACGGCATCGATACATTCCGGCATGACCGGTCCGCGAGAGAAAGTCACCATGCGTACGCTCAAAGCGATGGATAATCCGTATGTCAACTGCATCTCACACCCGACAGGCAGGCTGATAGGCCAGCGCGAGGCGATGGATATCGACATAGCCGCCGTAATCAAACACGCCGCACAGACGCAAACTGCGTTGGAAGTAAATGCAAATCCTTGGCGGCTCGACCTCAAAGACACTCACTGCAAAATGGCAATCGAAGCGGGTGTAAAGCTCATCATCGGAACTGATGCCCATAGTGTCGCCGGTCTCGGCCTGATGGAATTCGGCGTGGCAACCGCTGCTCGCGGCTGGGTTACAAAGGACAATGTACTGAACAGTTTCACTCTCGCCAAAATCAAAAACTGGCTCAAGTGCAAAAGAGCATAAAAAAGTATCCGACTTTTATCAATGTAAATCAATTTGAAGATTTTTTCTGTGACAATTCATTTCAATCGGGTAAAATGGATTCAGGAAAGCAAGGGAAAAAATGAACACGATAACGACATTTAATAAACCGAATCAGGACGGGCCGATGTCGCTCGAACGAGCGATAGCTACGCGGCGGTCGTATCGGAGTTTTTCTTCGGAGCCGCTTACGCTCGAACAGGTCGGCCAGTTGGTCTGGGCAGCCCAGGGACAGAGCCCGGAAGGAAAGTATCGCACGGCACCGTCTGCCGGGGCGACATATCCTCTGGAGCTTTTCGTTGTTAACGGCGATGGTCTTTACCTTTATATACCTTCGAAGCACGCCATCGACAAACTCGGCGATATCGATCTTAGGGCCGAGCTTGCCAAGGTTAGCCTCGGGCAGGAATTTATCCAGGAGGCGCCGCTTACTCTGGTCCTGGCCGCTGAGTTTGCCAGAACAACGAAACACTACGGCCAGCGCGGCGTCCGCTTTGTCTATATGGAGGCCGGTCACGCCGCTCAAAACGTCCAGCTCCAGGCGCAGGCGATAGGACTCGGCTCCGTTGCCGTCGGTGCTTTTGACGAGGTCGCCGTGGGCGAAATCCTGACGCTGCCGGATTACCTCGAACCGATATACCTGATTTCGGTCGGCAATTGCCGCTAAATAATATGCAGACGGTTTTTATCGACGGCAGCAGTGGCGAAGGCGGGGGGCAGGTTCTGCGTACGAGCCTGACACTGGCTTGCGTTACAGGCAGGCAGGTACATGTCGAGAATATTCGGGCCGCCCGCCGCAAATCCGGTCTGGCAAAGCAACATCTAAGCTGTGTCAAAGCGGCCTGTCAAATCTGCGGCGGCCGATGCACGGGGGCCGAACTGAATTCCAAGGTGCTGGATTTCCATCCCGGCCCGGTCCAGGGCGGCGATTATCATTTCGATATCGGCTCGGCCGGTTCGGCGTCTTTGGTGATTCAGACCGTTTTGCCTGCGTTGTTCCTCGCCGATGAACCTTCGAGTGTCACTGTCACCGGGGGCACTCATAATCCGCTGGCTCCGCCGTTCGATTTTCTTGACGAGTCCTTCCTGCCCGCAATAGCACAGGCGGATTTCGGAGCGTTTTGCAGGCTGAACAAATACGGTTTCTTTCCTGCCGGCGGCGGTTCGATTAGGTTTGATATCCGGCCGCGGCGAAAAGGTTCGAACAGTATGATTAATATCTGTGAGCCGGATGACAATCTCAGGATTCATGCTAAAATATATACGGCAAAACTGTCCGAACATATCGCTCAGCGGCAAAAAAAGCTCCTCTCAAAATGCCCGCTTGACATCGAGTCGGTAGAACATATCGAAGTGGCGGATTCGAACGGGCCGGGAAACTGCATTGTTTTACAGCTTTGCGGCAGCCGAAGGACAACTGTTTTTACCGCGTTCGGAAAGAAAGGCCTGCCGTCGGAAAAAGTAGTGGACGAGCTTGTGGGTATGGCGGAAAATTTCCTTTCCGCCGGCGCCGCCGTAGACGGCTTCCTGGCCGACCAGCTTTTAATCTATATGGCGATGACAAAGGGCGGCTCTTTCACAACAGGTGAGCCTACCGGGCATTTGCTTACGAACATCGAGACAATAAAAAAATTTCTGCCCGTCGATTTTACCGTTGATAAAGCCCCCCATAACGGGCAGAAACATTTTTATAAAGTCACCTGTTTTCCGGACTAAACGAAGAGCGGCGTGAGCCGCTCCTGGGTTGGAGTGACCGTCGTTACGAGGTCCTCGTAAACAGTTTTTTTTCTTCTTCCTTCGACTCCGCACAGAGTTCGACGCTGTTTACGCCTGTAACGACGGCCTCTGCAAGCCTCTCATGACCATTATATTTTAGAATCGCAGCAGCTCTTGTCCGTCGGGGCATTCGGTCCGGGATGGTTCGCTAACGGCAGGGTGCATTGCTGTTCGCATCTGTTTTCGACTTCTTCAATCTTTTTGCCGATGGCTTTCATGACGCCTCTCGGAGTGGTAAATTCGCCCTCGATTGTCGTGCCGATGACCTGGCCCGCGAAGTCCATACGGTACACTATCTCGCCGAAAGTCAAATCTACCTTGAAGTTCAACAGGCCCTGTTTATATTGGAGGTCCATGACCGGTACATCGTTATAGTCACCGAGCTTGTATGTGGCGGTCATATCATCCCTGACGGTCAGCGTCGAGGTGTTTCTACCTCTTTCGGTGGTGGTTATAATTTCCCACTTACCGGCCAAGGGGATAACAATGCGGGTACCGGCCACATCCAAACGATTTATGCCGGATGTAAAATGACCCGTTAATCTGTTTCCGATGATAATGCCTTCGAATCTCAGCTCCACATCGCCGTTGTCCATTTTGCTCCTGCGTACGAAGTTGAGCCTGCTATTCTCGAATTTCAACTCGGCAATCTCCTCTTCGGGTAACTGGCTGATCCATTTGCCTGAGAGCTTGCCGTCCCTGTTCATGCTTATCCGAAGTTTTTCATCGAATTCGCTTTCGCCGAATCTGACCTTAACGTTCCAGTCACCTACGGGACTGATAGGCGGGCTGATGCGCGTTGCGGTAACGGGAGTCTCTCCGAATTCACTCGTGAAATACCCCTTGATTTTATCGTTCTTGAGGGTTCCGGTGAAATAAAGTTCGTAATCCACCTCGCCGATATGGGCCTGTTTCATGAATGATATCGTATTATTATTGAAGGTAATACTTGTAAGCTCGATATTAATCATCGGCATTTCCGGCGGCTCCGTAGCCGGAAACGCTCCTACTCCTCGGCGCGGCAGGTCCAGGACCCATGTTCCTGAAATTGTTCCGTCTGTGTTTGGTCTGAAATTTACAATGGCTGTTATCTTCTGCTCTGCAAAACCCATCTTAAATTCCCAGTCGCCCATAATCTGTTCAGCAGCCAAAGCCCCGGATGCCCCCGCGAAAATCAGTAAAAAACCAGTCAAAAACAGACACTTTCCCCATTTATTGTTTAATTTTATATTGAACATACACCTTTCTCCTAAAAACGAGCTTGGAATTGATGTTCGCTCAAGGATGTTGCCGTGTGGCCGGGCCACAGGTAGCTGAGCCGCATGGCTACAAGCTGATATTCCGGAATGTTGTTTTTATTAGCCTTTCATTTTTTTTACACTGATTATGTTACGTCTAAGAAAAAGATTTGTTCTCAATTTTACATGAATTTTTTACCCATATTATCACGGATATTTCACTATAAATAAAAAGGGTAAGATGTATAATATCAAGAACACAGAAGACAGAATACAGGATACAGAAAACAGGTTTCCAGTTAAAGTCCGGCAAATTGGCTTTGTTTTTTAAATCCCTCCTTTTGCTCTTGTGCCATATGCTCTTGTGACCTACAAATTGGCTTTGTTTTTT
>CAZKYP010000275.1:0-1614 GCA_964556885.1 uncultured Pirellulales bacterium
GTTTTCTCGCTTGAGTTTCGGCGCATTCAGTATACACCCGATTTGATGCCGGCCGATATAATCGGTACCAACATTGTTATGGAAGATGCAAAGACCGGCAGACGACAGTTCCAGTACCAACCTGGTCCCATCTTTGGGCAGATTATTCTGGCCGACGAGATAAACCGCGCTACGCCGAAGACCCAGTCCGCCATGCTCGAAGCGATGCAGGAACATTCGGTGACCAGCGGCGGACAGATTCGCAGGCTCCCCGAACCGTTCATCGTCCTTGCGACACAAAATCCAATCGAACAGGAAGGCACCTATCCTTTGCCGGAGGCACAACTGGACCGGTTTTTCTTCAAGCTGCTTGTCCCTTACAGCAATCGCGATGAGCTTCGTACCATCCTTAACAGGACTACGTCGGGCGAAGAACCGAAAGCTGGGCATATCACCGATGCCGAGTGGATACTCAAGGCACAGGAACTTGTCAGGCACGTCGTTATCGCCGAGCACGTGCAGGACTATGCCATTCGTCTGGTCCTGGCCACACATCCACAGGGCGAGTTTGCGGCTGATATAACAAATCGATATGTGCGATTCGGCTCATCGCCGCGTGGTGTTCAGGCGCTGGTTCTTTCAGGTAAAGTTCGTGCAATGCTCGACGGACGTTATCACGTCAGTTTCAAAGATATAGAAACTTCTGTCTTACCCGCGCTGCGGCACCGTATTCTGTTGAACTTCGAGGGGCAGGCTGAAGGTATGAGCAGCGATGAAATATTGAAAAAAATATTAGAGGTTACTCCGAAAACACTGGAACAAAAACTCGATGTTCCTTAAGTGATGTTTGAAAAGCAATTTTATGAAACAGAGTAAATCGACATCCGGACGCAGGCAATTAACGGATCTGCTCGATCCTGAATTTATGAGCAGGCTTGATTCGCTTGATATTCTCAGCCGCAAGATTCTGCAGGGCAAGCTCCAGGGCGAGCGCCGTTCGAAACGACGCGGCCAAAGCGTGGAATTTGCAGACCATCGCCCGTACGTGGTTGGAGATGATTTACGATTTGTGGACTGGAATATCTACGGCCGACTGGAACAGTTGTTTCTTAAGCTGTTCCTCGAAGAACAGGACCTTACGATACATATAGCGGTGGACGTCAGCGCTTCGATGAGTCTGGGACAGCCGACCAAGGAGCTTTTTGTAAGAAAACTCGCCGCGGCTCTCGGTTATGTCAGTCTTGTCAACAACAATCGTGTGACTGTAAGCCTGTTCGCAGACGGTCTTAAGGGACAGCTTGCCAATATGCGGGGTCGCAACTATCTGCACCAGATGGCCGAATGTCTTTTGTCTACAGATTCCGAAGGACCTTCGGATTTCGATGCCGTTTGCAGGCAACTGGCCGCAGGGCGAATCGGCACGGGAGTGATGATTGTATTGAGTGACTTTTTATTCAAAGAAGGTTACAATTCCGGCCTTCGCAGATTAATCGGTGGTCGATACGATTTGTATGTCATACAGGTGCTTTCGGCCCAGGAACTGTCACCGGATATATCAGGTGACCTGAAACTTATCGATATAGAAGACGCCGATACCGCCGAAATTACCGTAAGCGGCGCGCTTACGAAGTATTA
>CAZKYP010000275.1:1714-2940 GCA_964556885.1 uncultured Pirellulales bacterium
CTGCAGGTCAACGCCCCGTTCCAAAAGTTAAGACGAAATATTCTTCTGTTCTTGCAGTTGCTTATGCTTCTGGCTATTCTGCTTGCTATTGCCGGGCCGATTCTTTCTATGATGACCGGGCAGGGACGTCGTTTTGTACTGTTGATTGACCGTTCAGCCAGCATGAATGCGACCGATGTCGAGCCGAGCCGTCTCGTAGCGGCCAAAAAACAGGCGACAATTTTCATAGAAACGCTTCGCGACAGGTCATTTTTTTCCTTAAGTGACAATTCAGATATGACAATGGTGATTGCTTTCGACAATCGCGCAAAGGTGATGTGTAATTATACCTCCGATAAACGGCAGCTCATCCAGGCAATCGAATCGATAACACCGAGTGACGGTGCATCGAGTCTGTCTGAAGCGATTACGGTTGCCCAGGCGTTCGTGCAATCCTCCGGTGCCGAGACCGACCAGGCGGGCAACGAAAAGCCGGCACAGTTGATATTGTTCAGTGACGGGCGGATAAACGACATGGACCAGATTTTAATTGGTTCGGAAGAGCTTGTTTTTCATTGTATAGGACAATCCACGGATAACGTGGCCATCACCGCTATGCAGGCCCGCAGGTCATACGAAAAACCGGAGGAAGTTGAAGTTTTTGCAACACTGGCCAATTATGGTCAAGCGGCAGTAACCTGTGACGTGCAGTTGAGTATAAACGGAAATGTACATGCAGTAAAATCGGTGATTGTTCCGCCACGTGAAATGAAAGAAGATTCCAATATATCTAATGCGAGTAAGGTGGCGGTGAGTTTCACTTTGTTTTATGCCGATGCCGGCGTGCTCGAAGTCAGGCAGTTGAGACCGGATTCATTATCTGCCGACGATGCCGCATGGGCTATTTTACCCGTTCCGGAAAAACTCTCTGTATTGCTTGTTTCTGCGGGTAATGTTGTGCTTGAATCGGCCCTGCAGGCGTGTTCGCTTGCCCGGCTCGAAGTTATGACACCGTCGAAGTTCGATGAGCTTGATCCTCTGATTTTAAGTGCCGAGCAGCCTTACGATGTCATTATTCTCGATAATTATCTGCCTGCCCGACTGCCGAAATGCCGTTATCTTGTTTTTGGCCGGCCGCCCGAAGGTATCGATGTATCGGTCACGCGGGAACTCGAAAGCCAGGTAGTTGTGGACTGGAGGCAAAAGCACCCGGTTCTGAAGTATGTAAATCTGACGAACCTGTTTGT
>CAZKYP010000275.1:3040-4371 GCA_964556885.1 uncultured Pirellulales bacterium
GAGATTCGGCAGCATTTTCCATTGGTGACAAAGATGGCTTTTGCTGCTGAAAAATGCAGCCTGAGAATCTATAATGAACGCGGCCGCACGCAATGGAGCCAGGATTACAGCCTTTGGGATTTCTCCACGAAAAATCGAATGCTGACCGCGGTTAAAGAATATGATATGTTGGTCGGAGTTGTCGGTCGCAAACAATTCGGATTATTGAGATTACCGGAGCAGTCCCTCAGCCGCACCGAAAATGAACAGGGAAAAATATATATCGGTGATAAACTTCCGCGAATGGCCCCCTGGGACTGGACCGGATATGTTCCTCTCGATTTGTTGATTCTTTACGATCCGGACTGGAACGCATTCAACGAGCATCAGTCGAATGCTATAGTCCAGTGGGTTTCCAACGGTGGTAAATTATTGATTATACTCGGAAGCAATCCGCTGCCGGCGACCAACGCGATAGCTAAATTGCTGCCATTTGAATCAAAGAGTATAAAACAGGTTTCTGTCCCTACAAGCATTCTTGAGCGATGGGGACTTAATCCGGACCGGCCGGAAACGGTCAACGCATGGTCACTCGTTCCAGGGCCAGGGGCCGATTCGTACAGGACGGAAACCAATGACTCAAACGAGCATCTTTTTGTTACCGGTTGTTACGGCTTCGGCCGTGCAGGTATGTTGACGTTTAGTCCTACCGATATGTCGGATGGGCAACGAACCGAATCAACGAAATTCTGGATCTATTGCATAAAAAATGTTCTGGATGATGTAAGCTACGAATACACTCCTGGGAGGAATCCTCGGGTCAGCTTGAGTCGTTTGAATCGCAATATTGAATTTGCCGATGATGAACAAAAAGCGGCGGCTAATAAATCTCCCAACAGGACAAACCAAAACCAATATGAAGTCGGATGGGCATACGCTGCCAGCAATGCCGTCATGGAATATCTGTATCGCGGCATCCGGCCTTTAAGCATTTGGTGGGTAATACTTCTTTTGACAATGCTGGCTTTTCTGTTAGGGCCGGTCGATTACAAATTACTCAAGCGCATCGGCCGCCTTCCGCTGACCTGGTTGACCTGTACGATATGGATAGTCCTGTTTACAGTCGGGGCATATTATGGTGTTCAGATGCTTCACGGCCGCAAGCTGGAGATGAAAGTTGTTTCCGTACAGGATGGAATCGAAAGTTTCGACAGGGCCTGGTCGACGGATTATTGCGGCCTTTTTGCCCCACGCAATGCCGAGTATCAGCTCGACGGCCTGAAAAATAATCAGTGGTGGTCAGGCATCGCCCCGACGCGGGAATATTTATGGTCGAATAATCGTGAGATTTC
>CAZKYP010000276.1:0-4347 GCA_964556885.1 uncultured Pirellulales bacterium
AAAACAAAGCCAATTACCATGCGAGTCCTGCGTTCGGAGTGCTGCGTTCTGCGTTTGAGACTGCAATTTTGAGGATAAATCCGTGTTAATCTGCGGAATCAGTGGTTAAAAAAACAATTTATCCCCAAGGGAAGCCAATCCTTCGATCCCGATGGATCGGGACTCAGGACAGGTTCGCCGGCCTACGGCTACAAGAAAAAACAAAGCCAATTTTCCAGACTATGTATGAATAAAAAAACAAACCCAATTTCCGATAGCCTTGACTTTCAAAAGAATATCCTTCTTGTTGCGAACAGAGAACCAACAACCGATGTGCCGCCGTTTTATATCAAAGACCATGAGACCAGGCGTATCCCGTTGCCCACTCATACGATTGACCTTTTGACTCAATGGCAGACCGAAGCGCCGGAGGGCGTGCCCTATGTGCTTCTGACCAAAGAATACTGCCCAGGCAGAAGACTGCTCACGGAGAACCAAAGTGACGTACAACTGACGTATGAGGCCGAAATCAGCCAGACTGGAGGTAATAAGTAAAAATGGAAAGAAGGGCAAGTGCTTTACACGCAGCAGGTTATAATAATGGGCGGTACTGGACTTGAACCAGTGGCCTCCTGCGTGTCGAGCAGGCGCTCTAGCCAACTGAGCTAACCGCCCCGGCGGTTAGCCGGTATGTTATGAGAAAAGGCGTGGAGAAGCAATATATTTTATTGAATTCAAATTATTTTTCTTGCCGGTTCAGTTCAAATTTCTCCTGATAACCGCCGCTGCCGAAACATTTTGCTGAATATTATCGCTGACAACTGTCATCGAAATCTGCACGCTTTTAACCTTTATCTCGGTGTCCTCAACAACCGTATTCTTCGTAAAAGTCATGGCAACGACATCCTCACAAAGCACATAATCATCGTCCGACAAATCGTCATTTGTAATCAGATATAAATTGTTATCATCCTGATTATAGCGATAGGTTATGTCTTTGCCGGCGGCAGTGATCATGCTGCATTCGCTGCTTGTCGAATTAGGATCGACTGCATCTGCCGTGCGAAGCTCAGTTGTAATCCGACACATTGCCTGCCGCGCGCTGTTGATAGCCTTGAATATATCCTCATTCTCACGATAGTTGATAATTGAGGCGTTAAAAGCAACGGCTACAGCGGCAAGCAGTATTCCCGAGATCGCCAGGGCAATCAGCAACTCGATCACCGAAAAGCCATGCTTTCCGCGGCCGGTCCGCAAATCGCCGCCGCAGGATTTAATATCATATCTCCTCTCGTGCATATAACACCTCTCTGCATGTTTTTTAGTATCTCGCCCGTAACCAGCTCGTCGAGCTGATTTCATTCGAGTTCAAAAAGACCTTCACCGTCACTCTGACAAAATTACTGCTGTGGTCACTTACAACCTGCTCGAAATTCGATTGGCTGACATTTTCGACGGTAACCTGCTGGCTAAACGAGGTAAAATCGTTTAAAGAACTTCTGGCGGCATTTATCGGCGGAGAAAAGGCAGCACCATCGAAATCATCCAAATCATCGTAGTTTGCAACGGTTTCGCCGCTTTCCGGACCGAATGAAGTCGTACCGCTCTGCGGATCAACAACGGGCAGCAGGATTGTAAGCTCCCTTATCTGTTCGATAAGAAATTCGGCCGTCGATAAATCAGTCCCTGCACCGTTAGCCATTGTGAATGCACCATTTGCTGCTACAAGTGAGGCAATTGCAAGACCCACTAACATTATCGCAACAAGCACCTCGATAATTGAAAATCCCTTTTTATTTATTTTACCAGGCATTTTTCCATCCCTCCCATAACCACCGGGCCATGTCCCTGTGGTTCGAGCGAAGAGCTTATTTACCCATCACAAGACTGGACATCTTGAATATCGGAAGAATAATGCTCATTGCAATAAAGCCGACCATAACACCCATCAGGACTATCATTATCGGCTCAATCATCGACGTCACCGCCTTGATGACGGTTTTCAGCTCTCTGGCATAAAAATTCGAAACATCTCTTAATACATCGCTCATCGTACCCGAATCTTCGCCGCTTCTTATCATTTCCACAACGTTGTGCGGCATCAGGCTGAACCGGCTCAGGCTCGAAGCAATTTTCTTGCCCTGCCGGACCTCCTCATGAACACCGAGCCACATCTCTTTGTACAGGACGTTCCCTGCAATCTGGGCAGTTATTGAGATGGTGTTCAGAATCGGCACGCCGGCCTTGGTAAGCACTCCCATCGCATGAAGACTGCGGGTTATATAGAGGCTTCTGCAAAGAGTCTTGATAAGAGGCAGAGTCAACTTGGTCTTGTCCCACCAAAGCCTCCCACCTTCGGTGCCTATTAAATACCAGAAACCCCAGAGCATCGCACCGATGCCCGGCAGAATATAATACCAGTAACCGCGCAGGAATGCGCTGCTTGCCATCAGAATCTTCGTCGGGACCGGAAGCAGATGTTCCTTGCCCGCAAAGATTGCAGTAAACCTCGGCAGAACAAAACATAGCAGGAAAAAAGTCACCACTACAGCCATTGTCGCGATGATAATCGGATAAACCATGGCGCCTTTCACCTGCGAGCGGGTTTCGGCCTCGGAATCGAGGTATTCGGCCAACTTCTGTAACATGCTGCTAAGCGAACCGCTGATCTCGGCCGCCGCTACCATATTTACGTAAAAATCACTGAACACATCCGGATGCTCGGCAAGCGCCTGTGAGAAGCTCTGGCCGGCCTCGATTCTGTTTTTCAAATCCATTATGACAACTTTGAATTTCCGATTATTGCTCTGCTCAGCTATCGACTCAATCGAATCCTGAAGGCTGATGCCCGCCCGGACCATCACAGTAAGCTGGTTCGTGAAATTAAGGATCTCCTTCCTGCTCGGCCCGAACTCCACCCTGAAATTCTTTATTTTCTCCAACAGGTTTTCCTGCACGCCGGCGGACGAATACCTTGTTGCAGAAACAAACTCTTCCCGGCGCTGACCATGCTCGCGCAATAAGCCTTCCTGTTGTGTATCTTCTGCAAACGCAGTTGTACTCTTTTGATTTACCGATGTATCCTCATACATAAACTTTCCCCCATCTTTCCGCCTTCATCGGCCGGTCGGCATTTGTGCTGCTCATTGAAAAACAGCGGCGATTTTAACCTTTGGCCGATTGAACAACTTCAACATCATGAGAAGGAACAAGAATCTTCTCCATTTTGCCGGGATTGCTCGAGCGTATAATAGCCTCTTCTCTGTCTATGAAGCCCTTATGATACATATCGGCGATGCTGTTATCGAGATTGAGCATACCCAGTCTGCGTGAAGTTTCAATAATATTAGGTATTTCGTATATTCTGTTTTCACGAATACAGTTTCTTACCGCCGACGTACAAAGCAATATTTCCGTACACGGCACCATACCCGGTTCATCCACACGCCTGAACAGCGTCTGCGAGATGACGGCCTGCAGGGTATTCGCAAGCATTGTTCGAATCTGATTCTGCTGGGCCGCAGGATAGATATCGATGATACGTTCGATAGTCTGCGCGGCATTTATCGTATGCAATGTGCTGAAAACAAGGTGACCCGTCTCGGCGGCGGTGATTGTCGAACCGGTCGTATCGAGGTCTCTCATTTCACCAACCATGATAATGTCGGGATCCTGGCGAAGAACATGCTTGAGTCCGGAAGCAAATCCAGGACAGTCGGAACCGATTTCACGCTGCTCTATCATACTGTTTCTGTTAGTTATCATATACTCAATCGGGTCTTCGAGAGTCACGATGCGTTTTCTGTACTTGGTGTTTATCAGCTCTACCATCGCGGCCAGTGTCGTACTCTTGCCCGAGCCGGTATGGCCCGTCACCAGCACAAGCCCCCTCGGCAAATCCGTCAGCTCTTTAACTATCAAAGGCAAATGCAGGTCGTCTATCGCCGGAATCTGGTTCGGAATTACCCTGAACGAAATCGCGACGGAGTCCCTCTGGTAATGCGCGTTAACGCGAAACCGGTGACCGTCTTCGAGCATAGTCGAGAAATCGAGGTCCCTGTTTACCTCGAACTTTTTGAATTTCTCCTGCCCCACCATGGATAAAACCATGTTTCCTGCATCTTCATCGGTAACTTCAGGGAAATCCAGATTAATCAACTCGGTATTACTTCTCAATATCGGCGATAGTCCAACATTGATATGCAGGTCACTGGCGCCGTGTTCTATTACAGCGGTTAATATTTTCTTTATGTCCATCATATTGTAGTCTCTCTTAAAAAGTTAGTATCCTGTTTAATACTCTCTTATGTGACATTTTCCGTGAAATGTTCATCTTCGTTCTGGCCGTAGATTTCCGTTACCCGCAGC
>CAZKYP010000277.1:0-4311 GCA_964556885.1 uncultured Pirellulales bacterium
TAGAATAGTGTACAATGATCCAGAAGGTCTTACGGGGACAAATAAAAATATTAAGAATTGAACGATGACATACATTTCGATATGCGTGTACTTATTATTGAAGATGAGATTAGGTTAGCCCGAAACATAGCCAGAGCGCTGGATGAGGAGTATTCCTGGGCCGTTGACATTTCCTGTGACGGTGAAGACGGGCAGCATATGGCTATGAAGAATCCTTATGATTTGATTATCCTTGATCTGGGGCTTCCTAAAATCAGTGGCACTCAAATTCTCGCAGACCTTAGAAAAAGCCAGAAGACTATTCCAGTGTTAATCTTAACGGCCCGTGATGCTACCAGCGACATTATTCATGGTCTTGAAACAGGTGGCGACGATTATATGATCAAGCCATTTGATATGAGAGAATTAATCGCTCGTTGTAAAGCATTGGTACGCCGTTCTTACGGACGGGCCGCCCCGGTAATAGAAATCGGAGATATAAGTATAAATTCCGCCAAACACCAAGTAACGGCCCGAGGCAGGCCCGTACGATTATCCGCCATGGAGTATCGCCTGTTAGAGTATCTTGCAATGCGAGTCGGGGAGGTGGTTTCTAAAGCCGATATTGTGGAACATCTATATGATTTCGGTTCAGACAACTTCTCAAATGTTGTCGAAGTTTATATATGCTCTCTGCGAAGGAAACTTAGTTCCGGATCAAAAGCCGAACTTATTCATACCCTTCGAGGCCAGGGTTATATACTCGGAGGACTACCGGTGTGAAACCTCTTTCCTTAAAGTGGCGTGTGTCCTTATTAGTCACTATTGTATTGGTAGCGGTAGTCGCCACCATCTCTATTGTGGCACATGTTGAGTTCCAGGAATCTCTTCTGCGCAGCATCGACCAGACACTACTTGCAGTAGCCGATGACATCTTGTCAAGATTAGATGACCGTCAGGATCAGGATGGATTAGCTGAAGAAGTTCGTATGATCACAGTATCCCCCATCAGAAAGACTCCTGTTTTTTTATATCGGATTTGGATGGACGGATCCTCTAAAGACCTGCTTTCGAGCGACATGCCGGAGAGTGAACGAGGTCGCTGGTTACGTGAACTATCGGAGCAAAACAGCTTCAAACGAGGAGAGAGGTATATTTTTACAAACACCGGCACTCGCGGGAATGAATTCAGGGCTATCTGGATTCATCAGAAGATTGATGAGGCTGCCGTTAATATTATAGTAGCAAGCTCCAGCCGCTTCACCTATCACGAGATGGATGAATTCCTCAGATTGTTGATTATATTAGGAGGAAGTCTCGCCTTGGGTTCGGTTGCAGCGGTTATGTGGTCTGTTCGATGCGGCTTGCGTCCCATTGATACGACGGCGTCACAATTACGTAAGATCACATACCAGAATATAGGAAAAACTGCTATTTATGATTTAAAGATGCCCGATGAGCTGCATCCCTTCGCAGAGGCATTAAGGGATATGCTCGGTCGTCTTGACAGAGTCTTGCAACAACAAAGGCAATTTACTTCCGACGCCGCACATGAATTGCGTACCCCCCTGGCCCTGGCCAAGAGTACCCTCCAAACCGTGCAGTTGCGTAAAAGGGATGCTGTCGAGTATGAACAGGCAATTATCGATGTTTTGAGAGACGTTGCGCGCATGGAGTATCTCATAGAGCAACTATTGGTCTTAGCCCGTTTGGATGAAGTCGGCGCAGATAATACTACCAATGAAGAGGTTCGTCTCGAAATATTGCTGCGAGAGCTTGCAGAAACTTATGGAAAAATAATGGAACGCTCAGGGGGCAAAGTTATCTTTGGAGAATCTCCTGACATGGCTATCCAGGGTGATTTGGATGAGTTAATCCGTTTGTTCAGTAATGTTCTCGACAACGCCGTCAAATACGGGCCGTCTGATGGAACCATTCGCATAACCTTAAAATCTGAACCTGACAATTACGCGACTATTTACATTCACGACGAGGGGGGGAATATTCCGCCCGAAGCCCTGTCCTGTCTGTTTGACCGCTTCTACCGTGTGGATCAATCGCGTTCAAGTTCAACAGGTGGTGCAGGATTGGGATTAGCCATAGCACGGGAGATAGCACGCCGGTATAATGGGGATATATCAATAACCTCGAGTCCAGATTCCGGAACACTTGTTTCTATTCGACTACCCATTTCATAGAAAGTCCGAATATTAATCCAATCTCCATACCCAGACCTCAATTTAAAGCATTTTAAAAGTCTTCAGCTTTACTTAAGGTTCCCCAGATATACTTTTAGACAAATAATCCAGGCTTTATTTTTACCCATTATAAGAATTGTGCGTTTATATGCTACGAATATAACATATTGACTTATCTGGAGTAATGTGAAAATAAAAAGTTCGATACAGATATCCAAAAAAGCGTTGTCGATAGTAATTATTGTTGTTCTTTTACTTGGTTTTGAAATTTACGCAATTGCTACTGGTCATACTGAAGGCCAAACAGACCTGCCGGAGAACTATGGTAATTTCCAGTCGAACATAGATGCTATGGCCCGACAAGCTCCAAAAGAGCGGTTCTCCTTTGCAGTTGTCGGAGATATAGAAGGATCAAGAACTTTCGAAAAACTTTGTGACAAATTGCGAGATGAGCCGCTATCGTTTATGGTAATGCTGGGAGATCTTGTTGAAGAATGTGGAAAATCAAATCACGCCTGTTTCAGATATGAATGTGCTGAAAAATATCGGCTGCCTTTTCCGGTTTTTCTTATAGCGGGGAATCGAGACGTGGCTTATGACGAAACAGAACAGGACATTGGCAAGGTTTCATTAATAGATTTCGAAAAAATGTACGGTAAACCAAATTTTTCTTTCGAATATAATGAATATCTTTTTATAGGACTATGCATTTTACCACCTCCTTATTCGACCGCAAAGAGTATAGAATTTTTAGAAACAACATTAGCAAAGAAGCGAAAAGACAATCAGAAGATTTTTGTTTTTATGCACATGTCTCCTGTTCTGAAACCGGATTCCATTGCTGCCTGCTGCGAAAATGTGCAGGAGCTGATGGATATTATTAATAAAAATAAAGTTGACTATGTCATAAGTGCTCATTATCATGGTTATAGAAAAACTGAATATAGGGATACGGTTTATCTTGTTTCCGGGGGAGGAGGCGGAGACCTCGACGAAACGGAAACATTCGGTGACCTTCATCATGCTATTGTACTAACTGTTGACTATGAATCTGTATCCGAAAAAGTAATTTTTGCTCAGCGCAGCGCAGATATTTCAAACGCAGTTAAGCATTTTGCAGTGGCTGAATTATATCCATTCTTCGTAAGGCATCCTGTTTTAACAATCGCTGAGAATCTTGTAATGATTTGTATAATTTGCTTTGCAACTTTATTAGCCCGGAAAAGGACTTATAGTATGTAATTGGCTTAGAATTGTGGTTATTAAGCAGTAACTCGATGCGGAAAGAGAACAAAATCCTTAATATTGAAGATCGGCTGAATAAATCAGTACCGCTCAACGTTTACAGTCTTGGAATCGCGGTGGCGGTTTTTTTTCTGTTGTTTTGGGCACTTGGAGAACGTAGTTTATGGGCTTCCGAAGGACGCTGGGGTGAGATTACACGAGAGATGTTTTACAGCGGAGATTTCTTCCATCCAACTATAGGGGGCTTTCCTTACTTTGACAAGCCGTTACTGACATACTGGGTTATTGCGTTTTTTTCCAAAATAACCGGGCGACTGGATGAGTTTATCGTACGACTGCCCAGCGCATTGGCGGCCGTTATTACTCTGGCTTGTACTGTGTATTTGGGGCGACGTTTATGGTCCGTCCAGGTGGGCTGGCTGGCCGGTGCTCTTTTACTGACGAGTTACGGTCTGCTGAATCATTCACACATAGCCAGTGCCGAAACCGAAAACCTCGCCGCGGTTATGCTTGCGGTTACCTGGTACTGGACTCGGCGCGAACGCCCTGGTTTCGTAACGTTCCTTGTCTTTTACCTTATTATATTTATTGGCTCTCATATGAAGGGATTGACGGCATTCGTAGTGCCCATTTTAGTTGTACTGCCAGATCTGCTCCGGCAGCGGCGATGGCGATATTTATTGCGGCCGTCGCACTGGCTGGCTTTGGGAATCGGCATTGCCGTATATTTGTCGCCGTTTATATATGAGACTCTAACGCGGCCGGAAGGTTACCAACAGAGCGGATTAGCCCTGGTTTTACAGGAAAACATCCAACGCTATTTCCGTCCTTTCGACCATAAAGAACCAATTTATGTTTATACTTATATGTTGCCCGCGTTTATCATGCC
>CAZKYP010000278.1:0-4303 GCA_964556885.1 uncultured Pirellulales bacterium
GCATTTTGAGCCACTTTTTCCTTACCCTCAGCCGTCTGCGGCCCGGTTGATTTCTGAGCATTAGCACGATTAGCAGCGATTTGAGCTTCTGTAGCCATAATTACTCCTCCTGTTTGGATTTACGATTTACTATTTACTCCCGATGGACCTGTTCTGAGCGAGGTCGAAGAATCGGGATCTTCGATATTTACTCCCGAAGAATCGGGATATACGATATTGACTATTTATTAACTATGAACAATATGCTATATATGTTAAATATATATCATATATATATCTATTGGAAAGTCAATAGTAAACATTAAAATAAGCGAAAAAATGTCGTTGACTTACTGTTATCAAATCAAAGTTACTGGTGGGTCTCGCTTAAATATATAGAAGAAAGTACGATTCTCGCTTTTCTATATATTCTTTTCGGATTTTTATTATTTTGCCGGTTCTTTATTGCATAATGTGATAAAGGTGCATATAATTATATATAGAGGGCGGATTTATTCTTAAATGGTAATATCGTGGTTTGTGCCTTTTTGTTTGATACTGACATTCGGATAGGTCAAGAGTTTTATATGTCAATCCAGTTTGTTGGGTCTGGAAAAAGGAGTGATATATGCCATACTCAGTCTCTTTTAATAAAGATGACGGGATTATTACCATACGAGTTTCGGGCAAGGTCCACCATGACGAGCACTTCGCCGCTTATGAAGAAGCATTGCGGCTTTGCCAGGAGCACATGTGTTCGAGAATGCTCGTTGATTTGCGTGAACTGAACACCAGTCGATCTTCCACGGTGGGATGCTTTTTGTTCGGTGAGTCGGTAGCCAAGGCATCAACATGTTTACGGATTGCCCACGTGATGCCGGCAGATGCCAAATCGAAAGAAGATGTGGAATTTACATCTACAGTCGAGGCAAACCGGGGTGTACTAACAGGAATGTTTGAAACTATCGACGAAGCTAAAAACTGGCTTCTTATTCGGTAGTATGCTAATCCCCAAAGACCTGCCGGATTGAAAAATTACCCGCCTGAAAGTGTCCTCTGTAGTCCATTAGATAATAGGGCTTTCCCTATTAACCTCCATTCCTGTTAGCCTCCTTAATTTTGTTTTTGTATTTCAACTTTTGAATTTATTGTGTATAATACGAACAGGTAATGTAGAAAGAGTAGATCGTTTAGTTGATTAATTATAATTGGTTATTTGACAGAAGACGGATTTTTTTACGGGCGGCTTTTTCGTGTACATATATCGATTGGATGTAAGTATGGTATCCACGGAATTCGAATCGTATGGATCAATTATCAGTATGTCAATAATTAATACTTAAGATGTGAACCTATGCGATTCTCCATTGAAATTATGGTTCCTAATCGCAGAGGGAATGGAATATGAAAGAACCGTTGTTGATTGAGTTGGTTTTGAGGAACCTTTTATCCTTTGGACCGGATAATGAGCCGATTCCATTAAGATCGCTGAATGTATTGATTGGACCTAATGGTTCAGGGAAATCTAATCTATTAGAGGCGATTAGCTTGTTACGATCAGCACCGAAAGACCTATCCGCACCTGTTAAAGAGACTGGTGGTGTGCGAGACTGGCTTTGGAAAGGAGCTAAGAGCCCGACAGCTATTATAGAAGCGGTTATTAGATATCCCGAACAGAGCGAAATGCCAATCCGGCACAGTTTCTCGTTTGTGGAACATGGTAAAAGGTTTGAGGTAACAGCGGAGCGAATTGAGAACAAAGAAGCCTTTCCCGGGCACACTGAACCATTCTTTTTCTATCGAAACAATCGTGGATATATTCGTTTGAAAGAGAAACCACGATACGGAGCAGCAGTAGCATTGGAACAAGAAGAGGCGGAAGAAAGGCAGTTGCCAAGAGAGAGTATCAATCCGGAAGAATCCGTTCTCTCACAAATCAGGGATCCGGAACGTTATCCAGTCCTGGCCTATTTAACAGATATTTATGAACGTTTCCGACTCTATCGTGAATGGACTTTTGGTCGATATACGGCTCCACGACAGGCGCAAAAGGCAGACCTTCCTAAAAAGTATTTATTAGAAAGCTGCGAGAACCTGGCTTTGGTGCTGAATAATCTACGTCTTTGTGTCAGACAAGATTTAATTGATGCTTTGTCATCGTTATATAATGAAATTAAAGGTTTCGATGTTGATATTGATGAGGGGCGTGTGCAACTCATAATGGCTGAGAGAGAATACAACATCCCAGCCACGCGGCTCTCCGATGGTACACTACGTTACTTGTGCCTTCTTGCTATTCTTTGTCATCCTGATCCACCACCGTTAGTTTGCATAGAAGAACCGGAACTTGGCTTGCATCCTGATGTATTGCCAACTCTGGCGAGACTAATGTTATCGGCATCAGAGCGTTGCCAGTTAATTGT
This sequence comes from uncultured Pirellulales bacterium, assembly GCA_964556885.1. GTDB lineage: Bacteria > Planctomycetota > Phycisphaerae > Sedimentisphaerales > Anaerobacaceae > CAZKYP01. The sequence goes on from CAZKYP010000278.1 coordinate 2,403, forward strand.
GACGACACATTCAGATATTCTTGTGGATGCTCTAACTGAAACTCCTGAGTCGGTGGTAGTCTGTGAGAAGCAAAATGGCAGAACTCAGATGCAGCGTCTGGATAGTAAAAGGCTTACCGAATGGTTAGATAAGTACCGTCTTGGCCAGTTGTGGCTCAAGGGTGAGATCGGAGGTATGCGCTGGTGAGTGCATATATCTATATCGAGGGTGGCGGGGATTCAAAAGACCTTCACGTGCGATGCCGCCAGGGATTTCGTTTGCTACTGGAACAATGTGGTTTTTCCGGCAGGATGCCTCGATTGGTTGCTTGTGGTGGGCGTTCAGCGGTGTTTAGTGATTTCAAGACGGCACACGAGAACAACAGAGCAGAATATGTGGCCATGCTGATCGATAGTGAGGAACCGGTGGTTGATCCCGAAATGACTTGGGTTCATCTCAAGAATCGTGATAATTGGGAAAAACCGATTGGAGCTGGTGATGAACAAGTGTTGTTCATGATAACATGTATGGAGACATGGATTATCGCCGATCGCGAAACTCTCAGAAGACACTATGGTAGCAGCCTTCAGGAATCTGCCTTGCCATCTTCATACGATCTTGAGCAATGTAATCGAAAGGATGTCCAGCAGGGGCTTGAACAAGCGACGCGCAATTGCTCCAATTATTATAAAAAAGGTAAGCGTTCATTTGAAATATTAGCCATACTGGATCCTGAGAAACTTGATATATTAAAAGCCTTTCAGCGAGCGAAGCGCATTTTGGATGAAAAGTTGCGATAACAAATCAAACCATTAATAAGAATTTTGGAATGATAAAAACACGTGATTATATTTTGTTTCGGACCACTTCAATTATTCCTTTTTATTCTTGTAGCAGGTTGCGAAGTTTCGCACCATTCTAAAAAACAACAGGTATAGAATTGGTGCGATTTCATCACTACATTTGTGTATTGGTTGTCATTACGAATTGTACATTTCATTGGTGATTTTCATTTCTTTTCTGTAAATTCGATGCTATGATTGCGGCCTATTTGTGAGAGTGCTTTACGGAGTGCTGGAAGGCGGGCGAATTAAATAAAATTGAGTAGGGTGGGCTTTACCCACCATCATTGAACCGGTTGGAGCGAAAGTATATGAAAAAGTTGTGGTTGGTGGGATTGGTTTTTTGGCTGGTTTTTGGTCTTTTAGTTCAATTCTCATTTGCTGCCAAACGCCTGGAATCGCAGGTCGTTGACGATGCGAGTGGTGAGCCGCTGGCCGCAAGGGTGGCGATTACGGATAAGGATGGGAAATTCGTGGAGATCAAAGGCAAGCACGAGCACATCCAGTACCTTAACAAGCGCTGGTGCTATGTGGACGGCTCGTTCTCTGCGGATATTCCGGATTCCGGGATTACGATTGAGATACGCAGGGGCTTCGAGACGCGGCCGCTGATTGAAAAGATTGCAGGCGGTGGAAAGAAAACCGTCCAAAAGACCTTTCGCCTGCATCGCTGGATTGATATGAAGCAGAAAGGATACGTTAATGGTGACATCCACGCGCACCTGCCGGTGCCCAAAGAGGCCCATGCCCAGATGCGGGCCGAGGATATCAACGCACAGGTCCTTTATCACATGGCCGACTCGCAATCATCCATTGCCACCAACAAATGTTTCACGGGCAAACTCGACGCTCACTCGACTCCCGGCTGCGAGATTTACGTGGGCCAGGAGATTCGCGAGTTCCAGATGGGACATCTTGGATTGGTCAATATTAAAACTCTTGTCCCCGGCTATCCGGATATGGGCGGTTCGCTCGAATATTGGCGGAGCGAGCCGCACTTCGACCTGGTGCGCGCAATGCGCGCGACCCGAGAGCAGGGCGGCATGGTCGTCTGGTGTCACATTTCGTCTTTGCCCGGG
>CAZKYP010000279.1:0-4268 GCA_964556885.1 uncultured Pirellulales bacterium
CCCGATAGAATACATATATTAACCCTAAACGTCAACAGATTCAACAGTTAAAGTGGATGTTTTGATGTGACCAGCCGGACCGGAAAAGACAGGCGTATAGTGAAAACCCCTCCAGGCTGCAACCTGGCAGTGGCGCAGCCGCCTAATGCTTTCGCGAGTCTTTGAACCAGAGCCAGGCCCAAACCACAGTGCGTGCCGGCATCTGAGCGTGAAGAATCGCTACGCCAGAAACTGTCGAATACCTGTGAGACTTGCCCGGTTGTCAGTTCGCAGCCGGTATTGGAAAATTCGAGTTCAATGGAGTCATTGGTTCTGCGGGCAGTTGTCCATATATCTCCTCCGTCCTCAGTATACTCGACGGCATTATCCAGCAGGTTCGTGAAAACCATGGACATATATTCAGGTTCTGATTCGACGGTGAATTCGGCGTCAATACGATTCTCAAAGGTTATCTTGCGCTGGACAGCCTCGTTGCAGAAAGAGCGCCAGCAGGAATTCACCATTTCGGCGAGTTTAATCTGCTCGGTTTTAAAACTGATTTGTTTTGCATCCAGCCTGGTGAGCATCAGCAGATTGTTAACCATTGATTGTATTTTTTGGGTGATTTCCAGGCAACTGGAAAGGGCCTCCCTGTATTCAATAGTATCACGGTTACGGGCAAGTGTCACCTCTATTGTTGAGCGTATTCCTGCAAGCGGGGTACGCAATTCGTGGGCAACGTCGGCATTGAACTGCCGCTCCCTGTTAAATGAGGCTTCCAACCGCGAGAGCAGGTCATTGAGACGGTTCTTGATAGGGACTATCTCCGTTGGTACGTGCTGAGCGCCGATTCGAGTCGTCAGGTTGTCTACTCTGATGGACGCAATTTCGGCTGCAATAGAATTTACGGGACGAAGGCCCTGTTTAACTACGATAGAGGCTATTAGCAGGGACAAAGTGATAACCGCCGCTGAAGCGATCAGGAGAAGCCATCGTAAAAATCGCAATTGACTATGTAAATCACCTGCATAGCGGGCAACTGACAAAGTGAGTATTTGTTCATTCACTGGCTGAAGAACATTAGTATCTTCCTCATCGCTGTTAGCGATTCTGGGTACGAACTTCAAACACACTGCTCGTTGAGGCCGGTCGTTTTTATCTCGTGACGTTCTAAAAATCGGTGCCTTGACGGTTCCGTCAGGGCGGAAAAGATCATCCGTGCCCAGCAGCGGAGACTTTGTTACGACTGTGCCATCGGCCCTCCAAAGCTGATAATGAGTTGGATGCTCGGGATTTTGGAACTCCGGCATTTGTTCAGCGTCGAACTCGATATCTATTTCATCATTATCGAGTTCGACCGAAGCTGCCAATATCTGAGCTATAGATATCAGTGATGTGTCAAACTGTTTGACTAGTGCATTGCTTATCACTACATATACAAGCAGGCTGAAGACTGTCAGCAGCAGTATCATTCCGCCGATTATACCGGTCAGTAAACGATTTCGCAGTGAGCTCATTACGATTTTGCTCCCAACATATATCCACGACCACGAACGGTATGAATCAGGACAGGCTTATTCGGTCGTTCAATTTTTTTACGCAGATAACCGATGTACACATCAACCACATTACTGGAGGCCGACGAATTGAACTCGTAAATGTGTTCCCATATATCTGAGCGGGATACTAATTTACCTGCCCGCATGGCGAGGTATTCCAGGAGTACATATTCCCGCGGCGTAAGCTGAATTTCCTCTCGGCCTCGCCAAACACTCTGCGTTGTAAGCTCGATCTTCAAATCTTCGATTTCAATACGCGGACTCTTTTCCTGATAGCTGCGGCGTAACAATGCGCGAATGCGGGCCAGCAGTTCTTCGAATGCAAACGGCTTGACCAGGTAATCATCGGCGCCGAGATCCAAGCCGGTTATGCGATCTTGTACAGTATCTTTGGCAGTCAGGACCAGGACGTGAGTTTTTTTGCCCTGGACTCTAATCTCCTTTAGAATTTCCAGACCGCCCATACCGGGCAGCATCAAATCGAGGATAATTACATCATAATCGTTGCTCATCGCATACCACAGACCTTCTTTTCCATCGCCTGTAGTATCCACTGCAAAATCCGCCTCGCGCAGCCCCTTTGTAAGTGACTTCTGCAAAGGCCGATAGTCTTCTATTAGCAGTAAACGCATTTAAAGCCCACAACATAAAAAAAGCACCGCTGAGCGATAACAGTTTGCATTTCAGCGGTGCATATTTTAGCATCGAAAACTTGATGTGTCAGTACTTTTCCCGTCTTTAATTATCATCCTCTTCGTCGTCATTATCTTCCGCTTCTTTGCCAAGAAGCGTTCCATCGGCGGCCACTTTGATCTCGATTTCCTGCCCGTCTATGATTACATCGGCTTCATAAATGGTCTGACCATTTTCGTTTTCCATCTCAATCTCATCAATAGTACCAGCTCCCGCTTCTGCAAGAATAGTGGCTTTTACACCGGTAGGTACCTGGTCAATTGAAACCAGTTCCTCATCTTTATCCTCCCCCTCGTCTTCATCATAGTCTTCATCTTCATCATCAATTTCTTTACCAAGCAGCGTACCATCAGCGGCCACTTTGATTTCGACCTCCTGTCCGTTTATGGTCACGTCAGCCTCGTAGAAAGTTTGACCCTTTTCGGTTTCCAACTCGACCTCTTTAATAGTACCGGTTCCGGCCTCTGCAAGAATTGTTGCTTTAACAGCGGCAGGTACCTGGTCAATTGATAACTCTTTTTCTTTCTCTATAATTCGCTGAGTAGCAACTGCCCCAATGCACAGGGCCAGGCTGGCAACAACCAGCAGACCAATGATAGTTAAGTGTTTACGCTTCATTTTAAGTCTCCTTATACAAAAAGCTCATAAGTTCTACAGCCCACTATTGTTGACCGGGCCGCCCGACTTTTGTCGGTTTTACTGGCTGCTACAGTAGCAATGCGAAGATGAGAAAATTGTGAGAATATAAAAATTTTTTATATTTTTTCTAAATCCCAAATGCACGTTACAACCCGTTGTTTTCTAAAGAAGTTTAAAATATGGGCAAAACGTCTCGAATCGGCCAATTCTGTTATTGTATTACTTTCTTGAAGTGCCTGCTTATTTTGATGATCAGAAAAATTAATATAACCAATAAACCATAAGTTTCAAGGAAGACAACAAATTTGTCGATTCCCTTAGGCAGTATAAATACGAACGGTATTATTATTATACCTAAAATTGCCACACCGCGGCTTAAAATAAATCTTAGTCGTTCCAACGATAACCATCGCTTGTCTATTAGTATCGCAAGCCATCCGGTTAAGAATCCTATAGCTGCTCCCGCGAATACATCCGATGGATAGTGATACAATGAGGTTACTCTCAGCAGAGCAATACCTGTGGATGCCGCCAGAAGCAAGCACGCAAAAGGCCACGTGACAAAAGACATCATTGCTGTGGCGGCAGCAAAAACGACAGCGGTATCACCGGAAGGAAATGACAGATGAGACCACGAATGCAACTGTTCTTCCCGCCCTGATTGGGCCCTAATAATCTCATAAGGCCGCGGTCTTCTTACAGCATATTTCAGCGGAGTTACCGTTAGAGCAACCATGATCAATGCAAGGAATGCGATTAGAACGGGTCGCTGTCTGCCTGTTGAAAGAAACCATATTAGCAACAGCCAAATCGGCAACCATGCTTTGCCCAGATAAGTGAATGCATTCAGCAAGAAACTCTTATGCCAGTCAAGCGGTTTTTGACATAACAAAGAAAAAACCCGTTGGTCCAGATTGAAATATGACCATACAGCAAGCAATCCCAAAATCAGTATAAAAATCGCAAAAATATAATCATTTTCGGAAAGATTCAACCTCGAAGTTGATCTTTTGTAAATCATTGCTACTCCTTCCTCTTCTGTTCGAGCATCAATATTTTTTTACACAGTATGTTCGGTATTATCAGAACAACAATATAACATTTCAGAGAGCCGAGTTTTTTATTTCAGGCTGATTTCAATGTTTTGCTGTTTACGGCTTCAGCTATTTTGATCCCATCTACGGCTGCAGAGATTATTCCGCCCGCGTAGCCTGCACCTTCACCGGCGGGGTACAGCCCTTTAACAGCGATGCTCTGTAAAGTCTCATCCCTGACAATCCTTATTGGCGAAGAGCTTCTCGATTCTACTGCGGTCATAACCGCATCGCCGCTCGCGAAGCCTTTGAGTTTTTTGTCCATCTGCGGGATCGCCAGACGGAGTGTTTCAACAACAAATCC
>CAZKYP010000280.1:0-4216 GCA_964556885.1 uncultured Pirellulales bacterium
GCGGCCCGGTCGACTTGCGAGCATTAGCCCGATTTGCCAAAATTTGAGCTTCTGTAGCCATAATTTCCTCCGTTCTAAATTGACTATTTGATATTGAATATTGACTATTTAAGATAAATATTACATTTCAATATATTAGTTATAAATATATCATATAATATCAATAGTAGGTTGTCAAACAAAATAACACAAATATTTCATGTTTATCTAACAAGGGTTAATATATTTGTTTTCGATCTGAATAATGTGTATAATATGAATCAGAAACCTTGAAAAAGCGGTTCCATTAAGTACAGAATGATATGCACTTATGGTTTCTGTGCTTGCACAGGCACCATAAGCCACAAAAAGATGGTTGAGTTTAGATGGAGATGCGAGATGGATAATAAAAAACTTTGCAAACTGGTCATATTTATTTTGCTTATGAATCTGTCGGTTACGATTTATGCAGGTTCTGAACCTCCGGCATCATATCTAAACGCATCGGAACTTTTGGAGTTGTATTCGTCTATGTATACATCTATTAATAATATGTCAGTCTCGTATACTGACGTTCTGGAAAAAGTAATCCCTGATCCAAATGCGCCGGATAAAATGAACCACTTAATACGATATCAGAAAGTGGAACGTATCGAGGAAGGAGATAAATATTATACCCGCTATTCCTATCCTAAAGATCCGAATGGTTTTGAGCAACATGACAAAATCGCGGATGAAAACGCTTTCAATGGCTTAGTTTCAATGGCGTACTGCCCAAGAGAAAAATCAGGAAGTATTGTCCCTGGAAGAACGAGGACAATGTACGAAAATATGAATGATCTATTAAATTACATGATGATAAACAATGTTAAGTTTAGTGAAAATGTGATCAAGCCTCGTATTAGATTGTCAGTGGATCCTAATGGAAAAGTTCGTCCTCACCTCGAACAAATTAGCGGCCAGTGGTGCCATGTAGTTGATTCAATCTATCCACGACTTCCGGGGGAACCAAAATCTGGTGGTACCACTATTTGGTTTGCTGCCGATAAGGGTGGACTACCTATGAAGTTTGAAGAACGCGACGGTCATGGTAAATGTAAGAATAGTATCGTTGTTGAGAAAGTGGCCACAGTAGATGACCAGGTAAGCAGCATCTGGTATCCACAGGAAGCTGTAATGACTACCAGCATGGTTTGGGGAACTCAGGAAAAGAGATTTGTTTGCCACGAGCTTCGGGTGAACATAGAAACGAATGACGATACATGGAAAATCTCTTTTCCGACTGGAACTTGTGTTGTAGATCGCGTATCAAGTCTTTCTTACGTAGCAGGTCCGGCCGAAAATGAGAAAGGGAAATCAAAATAATAGGGACAGATTTTTTACAGATTCCATAGTATTTCCAAGTTTTTCGCTGGGTGAATATAGGTTCCGGTCAATGTATTGGCAGGCCAGTGTGCATGTCAAGTCACAAAATGGTGTGTTCCTTAATACAGCATAAGAGCAACAAAACAGCAAAAATTTTTGAAAGTTTGTAACGTTTTCGTGTGGATTGCCTCTTATATAAGTAAGGTACAGTTCTTAATGGAAAACGTGCTGGAATGTTTGTTTCAATATAGTTTCTTTTTCAATGAAGGGAGAATTTTTTTATGTTTCGCACAATTGATATGAAAAGTGTTCTAATCGGCGGTTTACTGACAGCGGTGATTATATGTTTGGTCGGGGCGGTACCTTTTGTGCAGCCTATCGAGTATGGACGGTTCCAGATCGCAACGAATAACGGTCACGCTTTCATTCTGGATTCTGCAACGGGCCAGGTGTGGTCATCCCTGTTTACGGATCCCGGATCGGGTATAGGTGTAGGATATGATCCGAATTTCCACGCGCCAAAAACATTCGATGAGATAGAATAATTATAAGGGATTGACGGACCTGTTATCAAAAATATTTGCTTCTCATAAAGTGTGGTACATCCTTAATTAAATCATCAACGGTCGGAAGTAGCGGGAAAAGCTTTGTGGTCAAAGGTGGACACACGAGCCATGGGGAGGTACAATTCCGGCAGGTTTAGATGTTCTATTAATCAGAAGGAGTGTACCATGCGTATTATAACGATTATTTTCCCGATCGTGTTAATGTTGAGCACTTATATTTATGCCCAAACCGATATTCCGACCGACTGGATAGATTCGGATACCGGGCACCGGGTCATCCGCCTCTCGCGCGAGGACGGCAGCCAGAGTTCATACTTTCACCAGAACGAGTTTACCCCCGACGGCAAAAAACTAATCTTTACCTCGCCGAGCGGGCTTTACACCGTAGACCTTCAGAGCCATGAAATTGAGCAGATTCGAGAAGGTCGGACCTGGTTGATTTGCGTCGGCCGCAAGACGGGCAGGGCCTTTTATCTTTCGAGGGGAGAGCAGGGGATGGCGATCTGTGCCGTGGACCCGGCTACCAAAGAAGACCTGAAAGTCATCGATGTTCCACACGGCCTGTCCATAGCCAATATCAATTGCGACGAGACATTGGCCGGTGGGACGTTCGATTTGAATCCCCCACAACGGTCAGGAAATCGTCGTTCCGGCGGGCGGCCGGGTTTCGGCACTCCGAACACGGATCGTGACATGCAATTGATTACCGTCGATTTGAAGAGCGGGCAAGTCAGCAAGTTCAACCAGAGCCGCGCCTGGCTCAACCATGTACAATTCTCCCCGACCGACCCGAACCAAATGCTCTTTTGTCACGAGGGTACCTGGGAGCTTATGGACCGGACCTGGATTATCCGCACCGACGGGGCCGGATTGACCAACGTCCAGCCGCGTTTCATGAACTTTCAAATCAACGGCCACGAGTTTTTCAGCCCGGACGGCAGGAGCATCCTGTATGACCTGCAGACGCCGCGAAGCCACGTTTTCTGGGTCGGCTGCTACGAAATCGAGACCCAAAAGAGGACGTGGTACAACCTGCAGAAGAACGAGTGGTCCGTGCATTTCAACATCTCGCCGGACCAGACGCTTTATTGCGGCGACGGCGGCGGCCCCAGGAGCGTGGCCGCACCGGACAACGGCCAGTGGGTTTATCTTTTCCGGCCGCATGTGATTCCACCGATCACCGGCGGCGCCAGTGACCCGAATACCCTGGTACGCAGCGGCTATTTCGAGTCGGAGAAACTCGTCAACCTTGCAAAGCATGACTACTCACTGGAGCCGAACTGCCAGTTCACACCCGACGGCAAGTGGATTGTCTTTCGTTCGAACATGTTCGGCCCGACGCACGTCTACGAGGTCGAAGTGGCCAAAGCAAGCGACGCAGACAAAGCAGCGAATTAATAGAGGCGCATTTTTATTGCAGTTTGTTGAGAAGGAGAATTATTGGGAAAAGTAACAATGTCCCCATTAATATCTCATAGCAGATGATCTGCATATCAGGAGGAATATTTCTAAAAAAGATTGTAACGTTTTTTGGATGAATAGCCTCTTGTATAAAAGAACAGTAATTCTTGTGGAAAAAAGTGCTAAATGGTTTTTTCAATTTAGTTTATTTTTTAATGAAGGGAGAATTTTTTATGTTTCGATCGATTGATTTTGAAAGTGCTGTGATTGGCGGCTTGCTGGTAATTGTGATTATATGTTTAGTCGGAGCTGTACCTTTTAAGTCGCCGGAGGAATACGGACGGTTCCAGATTAAAACAAATGACAGTCACGCTTTTATATTGGATACTGCAACCGGCCAGGTGTGGTCATCAATGTTTTTAAATCCTCAATTTGGTGTTGTTGAAGATCCTGCTCCGGAGTTTCATGCACCCAAGACATCAAATTGACAGCGTAGGGTAAGACTCCCTTGGGAATGCCTGCCATGAGGCATTCTTAGGGGATTACGATATTGTCCCACTTTCTACAATGTCACTCATTTTAATTTATGAGTTTTTGAGCTGTTCGTAGAAGACCATTGCAGGGCTTCCGGCGAAGCTGATGCCCATCCATGCGGCCTCGTCGATTTCGTCTTGGGTGAAGCCTTTTTCCTTTGCTTTTTTCAGGTGCATCTTCAGACACGGCTCGCAACGCGTCGCGACCGAAAGGGCGATTGCCATCGCCTGCTTAGTGTATGCGTCCAGGCCGTGCGGCGAGCTTGCGGCGCCAAGAAATTGTGTAAATTTGGTTTTGATTTGAGCGATTCCGGAATCCTGTCCCGAAGAGGGGCCGCCGGAAGAGACGGCATCGGCGCAACATGCAACTTC
>CAZKYP010000281.1:0-4203 GCA_964556885.1 uncultured Pirellulales bacterium
AGTCACTGCGGTTGGCTTAGATGAATGGCATCACGTTGCAGGCACGTTCGATGGTACAAACATCAACGTTTGGCTGGACGGCGTGGTTGACGCAAACGCTGTGACGACCGAACCGATTGGCACGAATGATATGAATGTGTTTATCGGAGAGAATCCTGAATCGTTAGGTCGTTTCTGGGATGGTCTGATTGACGAGGTTTATATTTACAACAGGGCTTTATCTGACCTTGAGATAGCTTACCTTGCGGGTCTGTAATTAATTTACTGTAAAATTTATTCGTAGTTTTAAAGGGCCAACGGTATATTATCAGCCGCGGGCCCTTTTTATTTTTTTTGTAAGAGGAAGTTATATGTTTAGAAGGGCAGTTTTTACAATTATATTGATTATACTTTTTAATTTTAGTCTCAGTGGTGCATTCGCTGAGCTTGTGGCTTAATATCCTTGATGCCTCGAATTATGGCTACCATGACACAACAGAAGTTGAACCTACCTGGATAGACGGGCAGGAAGGTTTTGATAAGGCTCTGTTTTTTGACGGCACATCTGTCGCAAGTTCATGGGTTAATTGTGGGGCCTGGAATCCATCAGAAAAAACAGGCCAATTGACCATAGCATTTTGGGTGCAGTGGAACGGCCCGAACGGTAGTTGGCAGGGATTGTTGCAAAGAGGAATAGTTACGAGCCTGCACCAGATGGTTCGATGATGTGGTATTTCGAGATTAGCGAAAGTGTGAATGATATTTTCTTCGGCCGCAGGGACCAGACACCGGTCAGTGGCGGGATCCCGCCGATAGGGGAATGGAAGCATATCACTGTGACGTGTGACGGAACAACCGCCGCGATGTATATCGATGCAAAGAAAGTAAGCAGTGGAGATTTTGAATTCAGTCCCACAGAAGATGCCGCAATCTTAATCGGTGCCGATGAGCTTGGTGGATCAAACGGTTTCAATGGTGCGATTGATGAGCTGCGTTTATACAACATGTCTCTCACACAGCAGGAAATTCAGACTGCCATGTTTGAGACTGAGGCGCCGGTTGAACTTGCTTTCTCTCCAAGTCCTTATGATAAGGCTGTGGAAGTGCCGAGAGATGTCGTTCTCAGTTGGGGGCCGGGTGCTTATGCCGCCGAACCATTCTATTTCGGAGCGGCCGATACTGCCGGCAATACCAAGGTTGTCACACACCCTGATCCCGCGGCTGTTCAGCTTGAAGGCTGGCATGATTTTAATATAGCTTTATCAGATTTTACCGATGCCGGTGTCAACCCGGCTTCTGTCAAGAAACTGTACATCGGTTTGGGTAACAAGGCCAATCCTGTAGCCGGAGGCAACGGCAGCTTGTTTATCGACAAGGCTCTGGATGCCTGGGCTTATCAGCGAGGGGTCAAGCTGAAGTTCATCCGTCCGGGTAAGCCTGTGGAGAATGCCTACATTGAGAGTTTTAATGGTCGCTTCCGTGACGAGTGTTTGAACGAGAACTGGTTTTTGTCGCTGGATCACGCCCGGCGGATTATTGAGGTATGGCGGATGGATTATAATCACGAAAGGCCGCACAGTTCGCTGGGGTATCTGACGCCGGAGGAATTTATAAGTCGGGAAAGCAAAAAATTTTCCAGCGGCATGCCGGTGGAAGCAGGATTAATTAACGCTGGATACTCTAATTCATAGTGGTACAATAAAGGGGGGAAGGTCACACCGAATGGAACTGGGGACCGATGCAGAGTATGGATGACGGTAATGCCAAGGTACAGTTCACGATGGCCGCCGGCACTTGTACCCTTGAGATTGCTTACAGGGAAGATGGTGCTTTACTGGATTCGATTCTTATCACGGATAACATTGATTTTGATCCGGCTGTATTTGAGCCGCTTGACAATGATTTTAATAAAGATGGTGGTATAGACGATGCGGATGTAGCCCTGATGATGGAGCAGTGGCTCGATGAAATACTTTGGCCGTAATCAGGTATAAATAGCCGATATTTTGCGTTTTTCAGGGCTTATATCGATTGATTCGGTATAGACCCCTTTTTTTTATTAAGATAAAGAGTCGCGGTCACTGTGAAACACAAAAAATGGTTTTTAACTTATATTTTCCTTGACTGAATCGCATTCAATTTGGTACAAATATATATGAAGGAGCATGCGCTTATGAAGGTAGGAGTGTACATTTAGTTCATTTTTGGCAGGTAGAGCAATTAATTTGGTTGGAAGTTTTCTAAATAAACAGAAGCAACACACAAAGGCCAGAGAAGCTGAAACTGTATGCTTTGGATTTGGAATTTTGCCTTATCACGTGATGGTTAGTCTTAGAGGAAAGGAGGTGATTTCGAAGTAATTAGCTTCTTACGGAGCCATTGTGAGATTTTTTGAGAATTTAACAAATCATTATAAGTATTCTCAATTCTATTACTATTTTTTTCAAGGAGATGTATTATGTGTATGAAAAAGACAATTCTACTCGCATTATTCCTGTGTATGGCGGTAACAATGGCAAGTTTTGCTAATGTTATAGCTGTGCATGAGGACGATTTTGAAAACCGCAATATAGGCGACCCTACTGAGGGCTGGCTTTGGTACGACAACGCTGCCTCGCATGTAGGTACGTATGTGGATTTCGAGGGAAGTATCGTACAGGAGCATGCCGGAACGCTTCGTGATGATATTAATCAACGATTTGGTTACAAGGTGGACATCGAGATGACCGGAAACACCAGCGACGATCCGGCGGATTACACCTTCGAGCTTGATATACGCAACCTCCAGGGTAATTGGGATCCTCACCTGATAGAGATTTGGGTGCTCACATACAACCCTGATACAGGTAGCGGTTCCTATGGATTTGGTTTACCTGTCCTGGAGCTTTATCAAGCTGACGAATGGGTCCATATAGAATATAACCTCGGAGACTTGGTGGAAGTAAGCAGAAGCTGGTGGCAAGGAACCGAATGGGATATGACAAATCCCACATGGTCTTATGAGATCGGTGGTCCGCCGTGGCCGGGTGTAGAAGTAGTAGGTGAACCTTGGACGCAGATATTCCTTGTGGATAATCTTAAAATTTCCATGAAAGTGGAACCGCCGGAGTTCGCCAGAGATCCGATACCGGAAGATGAGAGTATAGATGTATCAAGAGATGTGGTCCTTAGCTGGACACCTGGAATTTACGCTGACAAGCGTAATGTGTATTTCGGAACCAGTGCCGAAGACGTCAACACGGCAAGCGTGGACAATCCCCTGGGAGTATTAGTCGGCCAGGAGCAGCAGGATACAACTTATGATCCTCCAGGTCTTCTGGAATACGATCAGACTTACTACTGGCGGGTCGATGAGCTCAGCGATACCGATCCGAATAGTCCATGGAGAGGTAAGGTATGGAGCTTTACGACGGCCAACTTTATCATCGTAGATGATTTTGAGGACTACAACGACTATCCGCCCAATGAAGTCTGGAACACATGGATTGACGGATATGGAGACGCAACTAACGGTTCAACCTCCGGTTATCCCGATCCGGATTTTGTTGTAGACGAACATTATGTCGAGACAGACAATGTTCACAGCGGGGAACAGGCATTGCCGTTGTTCTATGACGATGCAGCCGGGATTTCCGAGGTGACCAGGTCATTGGCCGGTACCATAACAGACTGGACCACTGATGATGTTGTATCATTGACCCTGTTTTATTACGGTAGTGCGACCAATGCTGCCGAACCCATGTATGTTGTTGTTAACGGCAGTGCCGTGGTTACGAACGATAACGCTGGTGCTGCTCGGGTAACAGAGTGGACGCGATGGGATATTCCGCTGCAGGATTTGGCTGATATGGGCGTAAATCTTAGCAGCGTCAACTCGTTAACGATTGGTCTTGGCAACAAGGCAAATCCGACACCCGGCGGTGGTTCCGGCATGGTCTTGATTGACGATATCCGGCTGTATCATTCGATAGCGGGTCAACAAGAGCCGGAACCCGAGCCCGAAGAACCGGCCGAATCCGTAGATCCGGGAACCGAAGGGCTGGTTGCGTATTACTCGCTGGACGGCGATGTCTCAGACGCCTCCGGTAACGGTCTTGACGGTACGATAGTCGGCAATCCGGAATTTGTAGCAGATGGTATAGTTGGCAATGCGCTTGATTTCAGCGGTGATGACTACATAGACTGCGGCAACAGCCCGTTGTTCGGGATGCAGGAAACCAACCA
>CAZKYP010000282.1:0-4195 GCA_964556885.1 uncultured Pirellulales bacterium
TGTCTTTTCGGAGGCGCGCCGCAGAATATCGGGTCGAGAAAACTCTGGTGATTGCTTATCAGTATAAAAGCACCTTTTTTAGGGATATTCTCGATGTCATAAAAACGCCAGCGAAACAGCAGCATGCAAAAGACCCTGCACATCCATCGTCCCAGCCAGAACCATCTTGCTTTCAGTTTTTCTTTAAGCATTTTTCTTTACATAATTCAGGAGCTTGTCCACGACCTGTTCGATATTCAAATCCGTCGTGTCGATAATAACGGCGTCGTCGGCCGGTTTCAATGGTCCGACGGTTCTGTTTTGGTCGCTTTTGTCTCTTCGTTCCATGGCGTTTTGTATCTGTTCGATACTATTGGTAACACCTTTGGCCTGTAATTCCGCCTGCCTCCTTCTTGCTCGTTCTGTAACATCCGCAGTGAGAAAGAATTTTATATCTGCTTTCGGGAAAGCTACTGTGCCCTGGTCTCGTCCTTCGGTGACTATTTTTTCATGCTCGGCTGCGAACTGCCTCTGCATTTCTACGAGTTTTTCGCGCACCTTCGGCGCCGAGGCGATGTACCTGGCGCTGGCGGTCACCTCTGGGCTGCGTATCTGCCCGGTGGCATCGATTCCGTTTATGCGAATGGCCATTTTGTTTTTTTTTATGTCAAATTGAAATTCGGTAGTTTGCATGACGTTGAGCAATTCGTCTTCGTTGCTTAAATCTACGCCGGACTGCATTGCGGCCAGCGTTACAGCACGGTACATCGCACCGGTATCGAGAAAGCTCGCCCCCAATTTCTGCGCCAGCAGTCCGGCTATGGTGCTTTTGCCGCTGCCGGCAGGACCATCAATTGTGACAATTAATTCAGCCATAACAGAAATGAAAGATTTGTTTTCCGTCGTCTGATTTATTTGGTGACCTTTACAACAATCATGCTTGTATCGTCGATTTGATGGGCAAGCCCAACGAACCGCCTTCTGTATCCGAGAATATTTTTAATCATCTGTTCCGAAGTATCCGAGATAAATTTCCTGGCTGATTCCAGAAGTTTTTCCCTGCCCCACGATTCATTGTCGAAGTTGATAGCATCGGTCAGCCCGTCCGTGTAGAACAGCAGGCAGTCGCCTTCTTTTAATTCAACGGTTTCTATTTCATATTCAGCGTTCCGATCGACACCCAGAACAAGACCTCCCTTATCGAGATTTATAGCCTGTCCGTCTCTGAGTAATATCGTCGGCTCGTGCCCGCAGTTGCTGTAGGTCAGAGTCTTCTTTTCGACGTCTATCATCGCGTAAAACAGCGTCACAAATTCGCCGTCGCGGCACTCATCGCACGCCATGCGATTGAAGTTTCCGATTATTGTATTTGTGCGGCTTACGATTATTCCAAGATCGCTTGTTTTCTCCGCGAAGTATCCGTATTGGCCCTGGCAAAGCTCGCATTCCATACACCCCTTTGCGTATGCCCTGACCGCGCCTCGAAACCAACTGGTCATAATCGCCGCCGGCATACCCTTACCCATCACATCGGCAATCGTTATGACAATCTTGGTGTCGCTGAGCCGGTGAAAATCGTATGTGTCTCCACCGACATCGAAGCAGGGGATATATGTGGCCGAAATGTCCAGACCTTGTACTACCGGCGCTTTCTTGGCAATCATGCGTCGTTGGATAAGCCCTGCAAGCCGCATCTGTTCGGCTATTCGGGCGCCTTCGATTGCCCTTGCATAAAGCTTGGCATTAGTTATTGCTATGGCGCACTGTGAGGCGACCGCCCTGGCAAGATTAATATCATCTTCGTAAAAATTCTTGGGTTTCGGGCTGTAGAGCCTCAGGACGCCGATTGCCTGGTTTCTGAACCGCATTGCAACAGTAAGCTGGCTGACGAGGCCCTCCTTGATTGTGGCCTCTTTGTATTTGACCCTGCCATCAACTCGCATATCGTCCAGGACGATGGCCTCGCCTGCAAAGGCAGCTTTGATGACGGGGTCGTCTTTTGAGACCACGCCTTTGTTACGGTATTCTTCGCTGAGACCGTAGGTGCTTCTCATCTTCAGCTCGTGTGCCTCTTCGTCCAGCAGGCGGATCGAGCAGGCCTTGACCCCGACGATTTTCACCGCCGCTTCGGCCAGCTTGTCCAGCACTTCCTGGAGCGAGAACTCCCCGGCTACCAGCGTTGAAAGCTGATAAATCTGTTCGTCTCTTTCTATTTGTTTTTTATTCTTTTGTATCATAATCAGTCACTTTTTCAAACAAAGGGAAGATTATACTGTAAAGACGGCCTGGAGTGAAACTTAAATTATCTATTATTGCCGGCCCCTGAAATTGTTCGCTTGCAGGTACCGATTGTATCGATTAATATAACCGCTGTCGTATGTTAATCGACGATTGCTAAGATATGATTAATAACCGGTTAAAAGATGATTGCAAAGCATTTCATTTTTATCGGGCATGTTCAGGGAGTCGGCTTTCGCTTCACGGCCCACAGGATAGCCAGGAGAAGTCAGTTAACAGGTTATGTCCGCAACATGCGGGATGGTTCCGTCGAGATGTTCGCCCAGGGAGAGAGCCGGGATATAGATGAATGTATCGGGGCTATTCAGGAAAATTTTCCGGGCTATTTAAATGGGATTACAATCGATGAAGTCCCCCCCGACCCGAAATACACCGACTTTAAAATCACATTCTGATTTATGGTGTTGTGTTTTCCGGCTGTGTCTTTTTTCTTATATTCAGGGAGATATTGCGGGGAAAGATGTTCACGATAGTCAGATCCTCGGGAAGTCTGACATCGGATCCGGTTGCAATTGCTTCGTATTCCCATTCATTTCTGTCCTGAGGTCCGCTTATAAAAAAGAGATTTAATTCCAGCCTGATATCGTCCTTATTGACAAAATAGAAATTTCTCCTGGGGGCGGAAAGGATGATTTTAATTTCCGCCGGTTTGATATTATCGATATAAAATTGATCACTAAGACCAATGTGCTGGATGGGAACCGTGTAGCTTTTATAAACTATCACCGATTCATGAACAACCACGAACCAGAGCGCGACGGCTATCACAATAGCAGCCACCTTTTCCTTGAGATTTATTGTAAAATAACTGAGAACAGACCTGTGGGATTTTTTTGGAGGATATAGTTCCTCGTAAAATTTCTTAAGAAGGTCTGCGAGTTTTTCCTGGTCGTCGATTTTTTCTATTTTCCCGAAACGGCAGAAGGAAACAGTGCCTCTTTCCTCGGAAGCGACAAGACAAAGTGCGTCGGACACTTCTGAGAGCCCCAACGCCGCGGCGTGCCGAGTCCCGCCTTTTTCCAAAACTGATATGTTCTTTGATAACGGCAAGTGGCATGTAAATTGTGTTATTCTTCCTCTTTCGATGATGACGGCTCCATCGTGACCTTCAGAATGCGTGTCGAATATGCTTTTCAACAGAGCAGTACTAAGATAGCCCTGCAGAGCAATCCCTCCCTGGATATAACGTCGTATAGACTCTTTGGCCGGAAGGACGATTAAGGCGCCTACCTTTTCCCGGGCGAGGTCAAAAATTGTATCAGAAATAAGTTTTATTTGTTTTTTGATACCGGAGGGAGTTTGTTTCCTTTTAAACATGGAGCTAAAGTTAAACATGGCAATCTGTTCGAAAACTCGCCGGATTTCTTCCTGGAAAATAATGATAAAGGCAACCAAAAAGATAGCAAAGAAGCTGTGCATGATTGTGACTGTCAGACGCAGCTTGAGAATTCGCATCATCGTATAGACTATGCTTACGACGATGAATCCTCCAAAAACAGATGCGGATTTTGTTTTTTTGAATCGTTTTAAGAGAGCATAAATCAGGATCGCTACGAAGAGAATATCAATAATGTCTATGATATTTACACCTTTGATGAGCATGTGCTTATATTCTTCATCTTAATTTTTTTTGACTCGAACGCCGATTTCTCTTACGGCCTGTCAGGCGTTTTACTATGGTTGATTTTACCATTTAAGTTTCCTTTGTTTCAAGCAGGATATTTTTATTGTACTTCGTGTTTTCCCGAATTACAGGTCGAAGTAAAAGGGCGGTTGAATAAATCCCCCCCGACCAGAAATACATCGACTTCAAAATAACCTTCTAATTTTGCGGTTTTTATATCTGGCAGCTACAATTGATATTTCAATGCCGGTATCTTTTCCTTTAGTTTTATCAGGCCTTGCTCGGTAACTTTTG
>CAZKYP010000283.1:0-4184 GCA_964556885.1 uncultured Pirellulales bacterium
ATGGTTATTCGATGTGGGCCAGCAGGCTGACGCCCTGGAACGCCAAAGACACAGGCCCGAAACGTGACATAACCGGTGAATTGGCAAAGGCGATAAAAGGCCGCGGTATGAAGTTCGTTACAACCTTTCATCATGCAAGAAACAACCTGTACCAAATCGAAAAAGACGGTAAAATGGAATGGACCGGCCACTACGAGTTTGTAAAGAGGGATTTTCCGGCCCTGCTTGAGGACCCGAAGAATGCAATCATGTACGGTTATATGCCGCGGGATAAGTTCCTTGAGATGTGGAAGGGTAAGCTTTTCGAGGTTATCGACAACTATCAGCCGGACCTTATGTGGTTTGATTCGTGGCTTGATGAGATCCCGGACAAGTACAAGATGGAATATCTGGCGCACTACTTTAATAAGGCAAACGAATGTGGCAAAGAAGTCGTTGTTACGTTCAAGCAGGAGGACCTGCCGCGCGAGGTTGCCCTGGATGATTATGAAAAAGGCCGGGCCGATAAGTTAACCGACTTCGTCTGGCTTACCGACGACACGCTCAGTAAAGGAAGCTGGTGTTATACCCAGGATCTTGAAATTAAGGATACCGCTGAGGTGCTGCGTACTTTTATCGATATTGTAAGTAAGAACGGCCAGTTGCTGCTCAATATATCTCCAATGGCCGACGGTACCATCCCGGAAAATCAAAAACAGGTCTTGCTTGGAATGGGAAAATGGCTATCGAAATATGGGGAGGCCATCTACGAGACCCGTCCTTTTGTTGAGTTTGGTGAAGGCCCGGAAAGACTGGAAAAAGGTGGGTGGTTTGTCAAAATGAAAGGGGCCTATGGGGCCGAAGATATTCGCTATACCCGGAAAGGCAAAACCGTCTATGCCATTGTCCTCGGCTGGCCGGGCGAAAACAATCAGGTCACGATGACGATGTTCGGAAGCGGTCAAAAAGCACAGGACGTAAAGGTTACGAAAGTATCGATGCTCGGTACTAAGGAAAAAATAAAGTGGGAAAAGCGGGACGCCGGGCTTGTAGTCACGACGCCGGGCAGCAAGGTCGATGATTTGGCAGTTGTATTCAAGCTTACGACAGTAGATTGATAAATTCTATCGAGTTGGTAAGAATATTCAGGGAGGATGTTTGTTATGAAGAAGATAATTTTTCTAAGTGATTTGCATATCGGGCTGGATAAAAAGGAAGTTTTATACACGAAAAAAATCTTTACGAAAGTAGCCGAGCTGCATCCTGGCGCCCCTGTGATAATAGCCGGCGACCTGACGGATTCAGGCACTCGCGAGCAGTTTGTTGATGCCCTGTGGCTGCTTAAGAAACTTTCCGATACCAATCCGGTCCTGACAGTTCCAGGCAATCATGATTATGCGTGGAAGGGGAACATCTGGCAAAAAGATGCGTGGGAGCACTGGCTAAAGTACCTCGGTTCGCCGCTCGGCTGGCCGCAGGAAGGTGTGCCGTGGATGACTGGCAAGTACGAACCTGAAGGTGTTTACGGCCTCGGTGTTTGGAAGGATGGGGATTGTGTCTATTTCGGAATCGATTCGGGTGACCCGGAAAATAAGCAGTTCTCGGCCAGGGGATATATCAGCAAGGGGTTGGCAAGTGCATTGTTGAAAACACTCAAAAAATATAAAGGCAAGACTCGCATTGCAATTTTGCATCACCATCCGTTTACCGAAAATATATTCACAGGATTGCATGGTTCGGCTGGGTTGATGAAAGCCCTTAAAGGTAATTGTGAGCTGCTTCTTTTCGGGCATAAGCACGAATATGGAATATGGTGGGACAAGCGCGGATTGCCGCTGACCGTCTCGTCGCACAAGTCCACGAATTTTTTCTCCGGCAATTGCCTGACGATTACAGTCATCGAGATTGAAAATCCCGGCACACCGAATGTATCATTCCGCCATCGCCTGGAGGTATTGTAGTTGTGCTGCAAAATCCCATGAAGACAGATGTTTGTATAATCGGAGCTGGTCCTGCGGGTCTTATGGCGGCGATTCATTCGGCCGGGGCGAGCGCACGAACAACTGTAATTGAGGCTAATACGACATCCGGCCGCAAATTGCTCATGACCGGAGGAGGGCGATGTAATCTCACGCACCAGGCCGGGCCGAAAGTGCTTGTCCGTGCATTTGGTGCCAAAGGCAGGTTTCTGAGTTTCTGTTTGTACGAGTATCCGCCGCAGTTCGTGCGGGATTTTTTCGCTGGGCTGGGCCTGCAAACAAAAGTGCTGGAAGACGATTGCGTGTTTCCCGTCTCCGAGCGTGCCGGTGATGTGAGAGATGCCCTTGTAAATCAGGCGAAAAAACTCGGCGTAAAGTTTCTTTATGATAAACGTGTCAGTAACATTACTAAAGATGCCGATGCATTTACTATTCGAATGTCGTCTGAATCGATCTCCGCCAAGAAAATAATTATTGCAACCGGCGGGCTTTCCTGGCCGAAGACGGGCTGCACGGGTGACGGCTACCGTTTCGCCCGGCAGTTTGGCCATAGCATAGTCGAACCGAAGGCATCTTTAGTGCCGCTTGTAACTCAAGAACGCTGGCCCGTCCAGCTTGCCGGGACGGCGGTCGAAAAGGTTCAAATCTCAACACATATCAGTAATAACAAAATCCATGCAACCGGCGCATTGGTCTTTACCGAGGACGGCATCGGCGGTCCGGCGGTATGGGATATGAGCAGGTATATAACAGATTATCTGCCAGCTACTGATAAACCTGTAATTATTACATTGGATCTTTTACCTGATATTGAACAATCGGAACTTGAAATACAAGTGACTGATTTGGCCGGTGTAAATCCGAAAAAGAAGGTAGTTAATATCGTAGCCGAATTGCTACCCAGGCGTCTTGCGAGCTTTTTATGCGGCCGGGCGGGCTGCAACGATGAGCTTGTGGCCGGCCGGCTTAAAAAGGATGTTCGAAAGAAACTGACTGCAATTATCAAGTGCCTGCCGCTGTCGATTGCGAAAACCAGGCCGATTGAAGAGGCGATTGTGACACGCGGCGGTGTAAGCATTAATGAAGTCGATCCTAAAACAATGGAGTCGAAAATTTGCCCCGGCATGTTTTTTGTCGGAGAAGTGCTCGACGTCGACGGTCCCTGCGGCGGCTTCAGCCTACAAATCTGCTTTTCCACCGCCGCCATCGCCGGAACCTGTGCCGCCTTAACGAAATAATGTAAAATTCAGCTTGATGGCCTTGTATTTCTTTGTTAATATAATGAATAATAGTTAACTCATGTTAATGTAACATGGGTAAGTTAACGATATATTGTTGTGTTATCTTCTTAAATAATATAAAGATATGAATATAATGGGAAATTTGAATGAAATCTAATGAGTACATGACTATTCCACAACTGGCCAAGATTTTAGGTTTGAGCAGGATTGCTGTTTATCAAAAAGTTAAAAAAGGTCAGATAAAAGCAGAAAAAATCGGTAGAACATTTGCTATTTCAAGCAAACAGGTGGCGGCGATTTTGGGAAAGACTCTAAAACAGGAAGATAAAAAGCAAATTGATGCTGCTGTTCGCAAAACAGTTAAAGAATATGGTCAAACACTGAAGTTATTAGGTTCGGAATGATGAAAATCGTTACCCTTAACGAGGTTGAGTATATTGCTTTTCGGTTAGCTAAGGAGATGCTTTCTTTTAATGAACCAATACCGGATTTTACAACTCGTTTTCCAAATATCCTGGAAAGTTGCCTGGCTACGCCTTTTCAGAGCTTTTCGAAGAAGTCTTTATATCCGACTCTTGTATCCAAAGCAGCTATGCTATTTTATCTTCTGATTAAAAATCATCCTTTTCAGAACGGAAATAAACGAGTTGCAATGACAACTTTGTTTGTTTTCTTATACAGAAATGGTAAATGGCTCAAAGTTGATGCACAGGAGCTTTATAATTTTACGGTCTGGATAGCCCAAAGTCCCCGTACCGTAAAAGATGAAACCATCAAAGCCACGGAAAGATTCCTCAAAACGTACCTCGTAAAACTCTAAGAGCAATACGAATATATTTAATCTTTACTGCGGCTTGTAGTATTGCATTGCTTCGGGGATAAGGTTCTGGATGTTCCGGATTCGGGTTTCGTCGGCCGGGTGCGTGCTGAGTAGCTCCGGCGGCTTGGATCCGGAGTTTTCCGCGGCCATTCTCTGCCAGAAGGT
>CAZKYP010000284.1:0-4173 GCA_964556885.1 uncultured Pirellulales bacterium
ATGAACCGGTCGGTCCGCACGCCGAAAAGTTCGGTGCCGTTGTAGTCACCGTGCTCGACGCCGAGACAGAACCGCGATGAGGTTCTTCGAATCCTGCCGCCTTTTATGTCGATTTTATTTTCCTTTGCGAGCTTTTGGATTTTCTCCAAAGCCGCCTTTCCTTCTTTGGTTAATTCCATTTATTCAAATCCCATTGAAATTTATTTACAAATCTAAAGACTGCTTTATTTAGCCAGTCCGATCGGGCTAAACAGCACATACAATATCAGTGTTATCACCACCACGATAACACCGGCAATCTTGGCGCCGCTCGAAGAGGTCAGATTCAGCTTCGTCTGCTGTTTGAACTCGATCGGCTGGGCCAATGGTTTAACGGCAGTAATAATTGTCATGACCAAAAGGCACAGGCCGAAACAAATCGCCATCCGGTTGAGGAACTGGATGTCCGGACCAACTTTATATCGGCCCATAAGATACATTCCACCATAAGAGACGATATTGGTCAGAAGTCCAACCACACCGGCGATCGGCGGGGCCTTGCGTACAATCAGGCCGAATACGAACACCGCTAAAATACCGGGCGATATCAGTCCCTGGCTTTCCTGGATAATCGTAAAGATACTGTTGCTTATCTTAGGATTGCCCAACTGCGGCGCCAGCATGATTGCGACGAATGTGAAAGCGATAACGCAGAGACGGCCAAGGAACACGACGGCTTTCTGAGACGCCTCCGGTGAGATGTACTTTTTGTAGATATCCATAGTAAATATGGTCGAAGCGGCGTTCAGCATGGCCGCCAGCGAGCTGACAATCGCACCCAGCAACGCCGCAAGGACGAAGCCGACCAGGCCCGTCTTCTGAGGCAGAACACTGCTGAGCAGTTGACCCAGGGCGGTATCGTATTTGTATGCAATAAACTTTTCAATCGTGACACTGACACCGGCCGCTTTTGCCGCATTCGATACGGACTCGTTGTATGTCTGCAACTCAGCCGCCAGTTCCGGGAACGCCGCCTTCCATGATTTGTCGTCGGATTCGAATACTGTGTATTTTTTTACTACCAGCTCGGCGAGCTTGCTCTGTGTAAGAGGAAGGACGAAGGGATTGGTTGTCTTGGCGGCCTTCATAGATGCATCGTCCGGGTAAACTGCAATCATAAACCTGCCTCTCGGCCAGCGGGCTATCGTATCTTCGCCCGGTGACTGTACAACATCAACCAACTTCGTGTTCGGATTGGCCATCTGATACATCGCTATCACCGGGGCGTTGTCCACGGCTGATTGATTCTGCATGTCCTTCGAGAAGAGATTGAAGGCGATGATACCGGGAATTACCACGACGAACGGAATCAGAAGTTTCATAAACGCCGAAAACACGATACCCTTCTGCCCCTCAGCCAATGACTCCGAAGCCAGCGTTCGCTGTGTGATGTACTGGTTCAGGCCCCAATAATAGAAATTGGGAATCCACAGGCCCAGCATCAACGCCGTCCAGGGGAGCACCTTGTCATCCTTCGGCAGGAACATATTCATTCTGACTTTGTTCAGCTCCCAGAAGCGGTCGATTGCCCCCGTATCCTGGGTAAAGGTCTTCATTCCCACGGCGCCGGTCTTGACATTCTCCACGAAAGCAAGCTCGTCCGTCGTGACGCCGAGTTTTTTGAAGGCGTAAATCATCACGATTGCACTGCCGATAATCAACGCACTACCCTGTATCAAATCAGCCCAGGCGCAGGCCTTCAATCCGCCGGCGGCCACATACACCATTGCAATAAGCCCTATCACCAGAGCAGCATTTGCAATCTTAACATCGTACCCCATCTTGCCGGCCATAGTATTGACCGTCAGCGCTCCCGAATATGTCACCGAACCCAGCAGCAGCATATAGATAAACAACGTCGCCACAGCCATGATTGTCCGCGCCGTCGCATTATAGCGCACTTCAAGAAACTCCGGCATCGTGTAGATACCGGCCCGCAAAAAGTAGGGCAGAAATGCGAACGCCACAACCACCAGTGTAATCGCCGCCATCCACTCATAGCTGGCGATTGCCAGGCCGACGTGACTGGCCGCATTGCCGCTCATACCGACAAGCTGCTCCGAGGATATATTTGCGGCGATAAGGGAAAAACCGATTAACCACCATTTCAGCCCGCGACCTGCCAGGAAGTAATCTTCACTTGTCTTTTCGTGCCGACTCTTCCAAAGCCCGATTGAAACCACCGCAATGATGAATCCCAAAAACACCGCGATGTCCAGAAAATTCAGTTCCATAGCTCATCCTTTCCTTGATACGTTCCTTCGGACACTCGATTTCTCGGTCAAATCGAATTCCATGTTATTATAACCGGTTTACCCCGGTCTGCAATAAAACATCATATTCGGCCAGCAAGTTTAATACCTGATTAACAAGAAACGCTCAATCTATCCTTTATACCGGCTGTTATCAAGCCAAAATACCTACATATAAGAACAAAGACGGCTGATACTGAAAAAGTCCATAAATAATATGAGACTTTGCATTTATTGAAGATTGGTATGAATCATTTTTTTGTTCGGATTATCAATTTAATACTTAAATCGCTGCTAAATTTATCCGATAGGACAATATAGTCAATCTGCTCAGGGAAGAGGAGTAAATAAGTACAAGCATCGTTTTAAGGTATTAAAGTGTTTCTGGAGAATTGAAGATTCTTCATGAGTTCAAATTTTCCGAGTGAGGTGGGGGATGAAAGGTTTGGAATGGGTGATAAATTTACCTTTCAAGCCGAGGTTATCGGTCTCGAACTTGATATACTTGGTAAAAAAGTTGAATTTAATATAAATGTCGGAAAAAGCCGGATGAAACTCTCCGATATTGTCCCTCAGGCGCGCACTATTTGTTCCAAAATCATAAACATTTCACTTGATAACAATAAAAAAGTTATACCCTGCCACAAGAGCTGCTCGGCATGTTGCAGTCGAAATATTGTACCTCTGTCGGTACCGGAGGCTTTCAGATTAAAAGAAGATATCTCAAACACACCTGAAAATCATCGAGAGACAATATGGAACAATTGTCTCCAAACGGCCCGGTTAATCCTGAAACAAAAACCGCCCGAATCCTTTACTCAACAGCCTGCGGATATATCCCAGCCAAATCCGGCCGACCTGAACCTCTTGTCGGACTGGTATTCGAATCTGAACATTTCATGTCCGTTCCTGCATGAAGATTTATGCACAATATATGAACAAAGACCTCTGGCATGCAGAGAACATTTTATAGCAGGTTCTGCGACAGCGTGCAGCGGAGGGCATGCTGGTGCAGAAGTGCTTAATATACCCATACAAATGACGACTGTTCTTGGTCGTTTGGCCGCTGAAATCGAGGGAACAGACGTCGAAGCGATAATGCTGCCTCTGAGTCTTATCTGGTGTGAGGAAAATAAGCAGCGGGCCGAGCGGACATGGCCGGCGGATTTGCTCATCGGCCGATTCATAGAGATTATACAGGAAATGGCCGACAATTGCTCGGCATCATTAAAAGCAAGCCCGGCTACGTGTTTTTAAGAAACGCATCGGGCAGTGCGTCGATTATGTCGGTTGCAATCAGGCTGACCTGCCCGAATTTCGCCGCGGCAATGTCACCGGCAAGACCGTGTATATAAACTCCCAAAACAGCGGCTTCGAAACCGCTCAGCCCCTGGCCGAGCAGGGCGGTCACTACGCCGGTCAGAACGTCACCCGAGCCGGCGGTTGCCATACCCGGATTACCGGTCTTGTTGATATAGACTTTCTCGCCATCCGTCACAACCGTTCCGACCCCCTTAAGGACCACGATAGTACCGGTCCGTTGTGCAAATTCCATTGCCAATTCACGCCGGTTGGACGGTATTTCGTCCCGGAGCAGCCCGGACCATAATCGTCTCATTTCACCAGGATGCGGCGTCAGAATCAGGTTTGCCTTTAATTTGACGGTCCAGTCTTTCATACCGGCCAGGTTATTCAGACCGTCGGCGTCTATGACGAGCTTGAGTCCATCCTGTTCGAGCAGGCATTGAAGAATCGAACGAATTGCTCCACTCGTGCTTATGCCGGGTCCAAAGGCCACGGCATCATTTTCCTCAACAATCTCAAGGATGGTATTGATTGCACTAATGGAGATTCTACCAGTGTCGTCTTCGGGCAGGGGGAT
>CAZKYP010000285.1:0-2437 GCA_964556885.1 uncultured Pirellulales bacterium
TTTGCTTCCATTGGGCTATTACGAGTCTGGTCGGGACAATCGGGAAATCCTGCGGTATAAAAATACTGAAAGCATAAATGTAATTTTCATCATCGCGTGCCCATAATTTCCTGGACTCCGTTAGTTCGGAACGTTCCAGGATTGTACCTATCTCTTTTTTAATCTGGTCGCCCTCGTGGAGCGTAATTTTAAAGGCATTGTTGCCAAGCTTTTTAGTTGATGACTGGATTTCGAATGTACCCGGGACTAATTTGTTCGTTTCCCATATCTTGCTTAACGAAGCTGCCTCAAATCCATCATGTATATCGATGCCTCGATTCGAATTGCATGATGGGAGTGTAAGCGTACATATTATCAAAATGAGTCTTATTCTCTTCATATCAGCCGCTGTCAAATTTAGGTAATTTGGACACAATTTGCAAGAGGGAAATTCATTCAGAAGAAAGGATATAGAACACAGAATACAGGAGACAGAACATAGAACACGGAAAAGAGCACAAGTGCACAGGAGCATAAGGGCAAAAGTCGAACCTGATGGGGCAAGCCCTACCCTACAATCCTATTTACCAATAACCAATTACTCTTGAGACGGAAAGTTCAAGCTGGCGAATTTTCCGTGGTATTTTTTTGCGGCTTGGTCGTATGCTTTTGCGGCCGCGGTTTCATCTTTGAAGTAGCCAAGTGACTTAGACTTGCCACCAACTCTAATGCGGGAATACCATAGCTTGCAGCGGCGGTTGTAATATGCTCCTTTGTACCTTGAAAAAGTTTTTCTGGTAGTTTTATTCAGATTGAAGTTGTTCTGTGCCTTGGTCGCCAGGCGGAGGTTGGCCCTGCGATTGTCCAGGCCGTTATGATTTATGTGGTCGACCACCATGTGGTCTGGAGCGTTCATTATTATTCGGTGCATGTAAACAGAGCAGAGCTTCGACTGCTCTTTTATGCGGGTATAACATTTTGCGTAGAAGGTGGGGGAGCCGTTTGATGTGACGTGCCATTTATAGATGCAGAGCCGGTAGTAATCGTCGGGGTCGACGATGGCGAACTTGCCCTTTGTCAGTGGTATGCGGCGGTATGGGTAGCCGCAATGCAGCCGCCGATAGATAAGCAGCGGCCAAACGAGGATGCGTTCCAGCCGGTCGGGAATTGTAAATGTCAAAGTGACCTTAATAGCCCCAGCCTCCATCCGGAGAAATATCAAATATCAAAAATTAAATAGCAAAATGACATGTCAAAGTTAAAAAAATGGAATTAGGCAGATATTCAAAAAGTGACAGAAGTTGAAAAATAGAATCTTTGATTTTTGCATTGTCGTTTTGATTTTTACTTTTTACTTTTTAATTTCCGTTTTTAGGCACTTGCCAAAAACGTCCCCCCCATAATGGGAGCTACCATCGTTTTTGATCGATATTTTCACAAATTTTCAAAGAAAATAATTCGTAAGTCCTTGCAGGATAAGGGTCGAAAAATTTGCAGAAAATTTTATTTTTACTTCAAAGTACCATCGTTTTTGATTGAAAAACTAATACTGTAGGATTACTCCGTAAGGCAGAGGGCGGAGGACAGAACGATCCACGAATCACTATCCACAATCGACGAAAAACGAACGATGAACGATGCATTAGCCGAGGAAAATGGCCATGAGGGTGCCTGCGGCGGCGACGGCGGCGGCCGGTATGAAGAGCTTGGAGATGATTTTGAAAAGCGAGGTCTGGAAATAGCTGGCCGACAGGGCGATGCACAGGTGTACGGGCGTCAGCCACAGGCCGAAGAGCAGGCCGGAGAAGGCCAGTGTTTCAATGCCCATTTTGGCGTCCGGACCTTTGCCCATGAAGGCGATGAGGAACGGGTAGGTGATCGCGACGGTGGGCATAGTGACACCGGTTGCAAAACTGACGATAAACGGCAGCAGGAAGACAAGCATTTTGGGCGGGACATGAGCATTCGTAAGAAAGTCAACGACATTGCCGATGGCACCGCTGGTTTCGAGGTTTATCTTGAAGAACATCGCCCCGAAAATCAGCAGGACCATGTCCGGCTCGCAGGCCGCCTTGAAAATGCTCGACCATTTTTTGGCCGGGACTTTGTGCAATATCAGCAGACCGAAAATGGCGATTAGGATTCCGACGGCGGGTGGCAGGTCGAACGCTAAGTATAAAACGGCGGTGAATGCAATCGGCCAGAAGGCGTGCAGGAAGTCAAGTAAATGGTGGCCGATGTGGCGATGCTGCTGCGTGTGCTCGGGCCGTTTCGGCGGTATGCCGAACAGCAGCAGGACGACGATGCCGGTGAGCGTGCCGGTTGCGGTCAGCACGATGTGGTGACAGAAAAGCGTCAGGGCGGATATGCCGAGCATGCTCTGGATGAGCGGCACGGCGGGAAAGAGCGGCCAGACCGGCTCCCACTGGTGGCGAAAGAGGAAGTTGATGGCGGCCAG
>CAZKYP010000285.1:2537-4170 GCA_964556885.1 uncultured Pirellulales bacterium
CCAGCAGGAC
Source organism: uncultured Pirellulales bacterium (assembly GCA_964556885.1). Taxonomy (GTDB): domain Bacteria; phylum Planctomycetota; class Phycisphaerae; order Sedimentisphaerales; family Anaerobacaceae; genus CAZKYP01. The sequence goes on from CAZKYP010000285.1 coordinate 2,548, forward strand.
GGCCGATGTCAGCATTGCCATGCCGATTTTGACCTTCAGCCGCAGCAGCGTCACTAAGACGGCAAGCGAAACTATGATGGATATAAAAGCATACACGGGCCATATATTAACAATACTGGTATAAAATGGGAGAAATATTTGGTTTTATGGTGATATTATGATGGGCACGGAGCGGCCGCGGCTTGCCGGTTTCGCAGTTCATGCGTCGTTCATTAGTTTTTCGTATTCGTTTTCGAACCGCAGCATGTGCCTGACCTCCTCTTCGGCCAGCTCCATGAGCATTTCACGTGAATCCTGGTCGTTTGTTTCCGCCACCAGGTTCACGTAGGTTCGGAACGCGGCTTTTTCCTTTTCAATTCCAAGCAGGAGAATATCTTTGTAATCCATATCGAATTGTGATTGGCTGTTCGATACGATGTAATCGCTTTCCGGTCGCGGCTCCGGCAAGTCTGTAGATATCGTTTTGCCGGTCTTCATTACTTCCAGCTCCAGCTTTGCCTTGTGCTCCAGCTCTTCGTTCGCCAGGTCCTCGAAGATTTTGCGTATAGCCGGTGATTTTACCCTGCCGGCCATCGCGAGGTAGAAATGATATGCCTCGACTTCCCTGGCGATTGCGAGTTCAAGAATGTCCTGAAATGACTTTACCCTGGCCATAGCTCGAATCCTTTCCAAATAGGTTTTCCATGAGCAGAGTTCAACCCCCGATATCAACAGGCACTCAGCTTTTCTGCATTATTATCAATTAATTGTATCGTTTTTAATCTAAATAGCAACTTCCATATCATTTTTACGTCATATTTTGAAAAATGTTTGTAACTTTGTGGGATGAATGGACATCTTTATTGCATAGTTTTCTTGACATACGCGTTGAAATTTCAGATAATAAAAATAGAGAAAACGAACAGGATTGCGAGGAGAACGACGAATGCGGCTGGTGGTAAAAAAAGGTGATCAGACTTTTAATGTGTTTCGGTTCGACAAGGGGCCTGTATATATCGGCCGGAACCCGGGCAGCGAGGTCTTTCTTCCGGACGGCGCCGTCTCGCGAAAGCACGCGGTTATTGTCGGCGCCAAGGACGGCAGATTTATCATCCAGGACATGAAATCGGCCAATAAGACGTACCTGAACGGTAGGCAGGTTCAAAGGGCCGAAATCAAAACCGGGGACCATATTCGCATAGCGGATTTTACGATAGAAGTGTTTTTAGAGACCGAGGCGGCCGCCGACAAAAATATTCATTTGGAAGACACGCTCATACAGACTCCGCCGCGACCGCGGCCCGCAGCGCCGTCAGGTCCTGAAATTATCGTCAGAAAAGCCGATGCCGAACAGGGTCCCGACATCGTGCTGCCGGCCGGGAGGATAAAGGATTTTCTGCAGGCCACCGAGACGATATGCAAGTCGAACGGCCCGGACGAATTGCTTGGTGCATTGTTGAGAGTGACGCAGGCGGATTTCGGAGCGTATCGTGTGTGGGCCGCACTGAGGAATCTGCCGGATGGGCCGATGACATATCATTCCGGTAAAAGTCGAGACGGTGACAACATCGAATTAGAGAATATAAAATTAAAAAATAAAATCAATGAGTCAATCGACAAGCAGGAATTTGTCCTTATCCCGCG
>CAZKYP010000286.1:0-4104 GCA_964556885.1 uncultured Pirellulales bacterium
TGATAAATTTTACCTTTTGATGAGGTATTTTCTATATGCAGTCCTAAGCTTGAACTTGTTCCGTGAGGCCAATCGCCTCTGAATATTCCACCACCGCCGTCTATAATCATCAGATCAGGCCCCGTTGAACTATTAGAGCCCCTCCCACCCCTACCTCCACCAAATGAAACATCATCCAGCATTGAGTCAGGACCAGCCATCCAAAGCACACCAGCGGCACCCGGATTAGAACCAGGCGAAACAGAAATTGAGCTGACAATATTCTTTCCACCCCTGGGTGCAATTATAACTCCGACAGGTTCTCCTTCAGCCACTACATTGTTTTGCATGGAAATGGAAGTATTGCCCGGATGTAAGCCTATTATAACTGTATCCTGTTTTAATTTTATCGGCTCAGATACTCTATATCTTCCCATTGGGAAATACAGCGCCTTATGCTCTTCTATTGCTGCTTTTATAGCCTGTGTATCATCTGTACTACCGTCTCCAAATACCCCAACTGTATGAACATTGACCCATTCACTCATTGGAGGTAACTCGGGAATATCTGTAGCTACTGCCGGTGCCGGCTCTGGAAGCTCGTGCTCCTGATGTCGCATCATAACTCCCTGTTCTCTGCCGTCCCGGCCAATTTCAAGACCTACTGTAAATTTATCCATTACATAATGTTGAGACGGCGCCTTGAGCACATCGTCCCCACGATAAAAAGTTGGAACATCACTGCAGGCAATATTCGTAAATGTCACTTCAGAATGAAGATTCTCAGCATTGCCGTGTTTAAACCCGGCCCAACTGATATTTTTCATCTGTAAATCACGACCATAGAGTTGCTCAACCTGACGTAATGTAATTTGAATCGCAACAGGCATATTCTCGAAACTGACTCGAACCATCGTAAAGCCGGCTTCCATCGTTTGGATTCCAGCTTCACTCTGACCTTCAAAGTGTGAATCCATCAGGAGAAATTGCCAAACAGGTGAGGTTCTTTTTGTAATGATTCCGTATTTACCCCCGTAAACGTTGATATCGCTAATCTGATTTCCAATATCCTCAACAGCGGCCCGGGCGGATCCGATGTGAAAGTCCATGTGTCGTAGAAAACTGTGCTGGGCAACATGAAAACGTATCGCTATTGCAGCAAGATTTCCTTCCTGAATTTCAATATCAATGTTGTCCATCCCACTATAAAAGGTTACCTCGGAAGCATCACTGAACTGTCCGTTCCCTCTTGGGCGACTGCCCGCAAAATGGAACATATATTTGCCTGTTCCCCACTGAAAGCCCGGCGTAGCCTCAGTCAACACAAATACTGGTCGCTCATTTCCATAGCCAATCAACCGAATTCCCTGCCAGACATAGACAGTCTTTGCCAAACGATAACGACCTTCAGGAATGAAGACTATACCATTGCGCGGCACGCTATTGATAGCTTGCTGCAGAGCATCGGAGTCGTCGCCAACTCCGTCGGCGTGCACGTCAAACTGGTCTTTCGTTAAGTAAACGGCACGAGGATCTTCCGGTCGAATCGGATAGTACGAATCGGCGTAAAGTGGAACTGCCCAGAACGTTAATGCGATAAAAATCAAGGTAATAAATTTCATTGGAACTTCCTTTTCTAATAAACATAAACTATTCAAAACACTGTACTTTCCCAAAAAATTGTCGTTAGTTTAGTTCTTTCACAACTGATACTGTAAATACAAACGGCTCATCCTTCCGATTTGTCTGATAGGAAAACAAAGACATTTTTAGAAAGGAGAGCCAATGTTGACTGAATGGATTTTTCCTGATTACTGGCAAATAATGGTCATTGTTCTCAGCTCTGTCCTGCACCAACGCTCGGAATGGCGACCGGCTACGCTCCTGGCCGCAATGCTCTTTGCCAAAGGTAGAAAAACCATTACAAGCCGACTTCGGGCGGCAGGTATTAGCCGACGCTGCAAAGCCTGCTATTACTTTATCGGTTCGCCGGCTCAGAAAACTAAAGCGATCGCGACCGAATTGCCTAAAATGATGATACGTAGAATAGGAGCTTTTCATTTGAATCTCCGGCTTCACAGTCTGGTTGAATTGTGGGCGTGGGATAAGTCTGCAAAGCTTTTTTGTAATCGCAGCGACAGCCCGTGGGATGATGCGAATCGGCGACCATCCCATGCTGACAAGTGTGCTTGTCTGAGAAGAGAAGTTTTGATGTAAACATTTTTTGTTAGTTCTGATAAAAACCATAAAATTAACAAAATTCAAAAACAGCTCTATAAACCGCTGAAGCTTGTTGTTTAGCGTTTTATTTTTTGGAAAGTACAGTATAATAGAAAATCAAAATAACGGGAGTCAAAAATGTTTCCTAATTTAAAAGCAAATTTGTCTCACTTTGACTGAAGACATACATTGTTGTAATGATTAAAAGGGTATCTGCGATGAAGAAGGACGTGATAGTACTGACGGGGGTAATTGTTTTAACGGTTGCCGCCTCGGCGATGGCTGTTAAACCACTTGATGACTATAGTTTCATCCGCGGTGTTTGTCACCCCGGTGGATGGCGAGCGGACGAGTCAACCATGTGCAGGGAACTCGGCTATGCCCGGCGATTGCAGTTGAACAGCTCGCGCTTCTGGCTCAGCCCGAGGTGGTATGAACGAGATCCCGAAGGTTTCATCGGTCAGATTCGCACCTATGTCCGCATTGCACACAGTTTCGGGATTTCGTCTATGCCTATCTTGTTCAACGGCAATAGTATGAATCCGCAGACATTGCCGCCCGAATCCTGGTCGCAGCAGGAGGCGTATGTAAAAGCGGTTGTCGAGGCGTTGAAGGATGAGCCGGGGCTGCTCATGTGGGACATCATGAACGAGCCAAGCTGGAACGACTACTACAATCAGGCTACCGAAGAAGAAAAACCCAAGCGCGTAGCCCAGATCAAGGAATTCCTCGCACACTTCACCAAATATGTAAAATCCCTCGACCTGGTCAACGCAGTAACTATCGGGCACACCTTTGCAAAAGATATCGAGTGGTGCACAGACGTCGATGTCTTTTCCTTCCACGATTACCTCCCGACCCGCCAGAAAGTAGAAGAGAGCTATGTTCTGGCGGAGAGTATATCCCAAAAGTACAGCAAGCCTGTGCTCAATAGTGAAATAGCCTGTGTGTGCCGTGCAAATCCTTATGACATGGCTCTGGAGATCTGTGAGCGTCACAAGATGGGCTGGTATGTGTTCGAGCTTATGATCTCAGGTGGGTGGTCCGATGTCCATGGCCTGGTCTATCCCGACGGCACAGTGCGTGATCCTTCTATTGTCGCCGCCATCTACGGCTGGCACAGGAACCGCGACCTGGACACCAGTATCAAGGAGAATCCCAATAGAGAAGGTCACGTCCAGAAGGCGCTCGATCAGCTTAAGGCAGCACTTGCTGAGAGAAACAGCCGCAGGAGATCATCTTCCACGGATAGCATTCTGGAAGCTGCGGAATACTGCGCTAATCTCCTGGAAGCTGCGCAAATGGTGCCCATGCACGAGCCTCCTACCGCCAGGATCCGGTTCTGGCGTTCGCAACCGCCGGAGAAACGGGATCAGCAAGCTATTCGCAAGTTCGCTTATGAACTGGGTCAGACTTTGAAGGAGTGCTGTAACATGCTCTGACGGTGTATTCCTGAACCGTCAACACATGGATTTTCATGATGCAAAACTGTCAAACATCGATGGAGCTTGATAGCCGGGCGTGACCCTCGCTGGTATAGACGAGCCCTCGATCAGAATGAATGTGCGTGATGTTGGGCCCGAGTAGGGAGTAAAGTATGCAAGAAGAATCGCAGGAACAAACAGTCGGTGGAACAGCCGACTATAGCGTTGGCAAAACCCGTGTCACCGTGCAGGTCGGGACGCAGAAACTCTCCTTCGCGGAGAAAGTGGGCTTCAGCCTGGGCGATGCTGCATCCAACATCTACTTCCAGACTCTAATCTCGTTCGGCACGATCTTCTATACGGATGTGTTCGGCCTCTCCACCACAGCGTTATTTTGGATGTTTCTAGCCAGCAAGATATGGGATGCCGTGAACGACCCGATGGTGGGCATGATCGCCGACCGCACACAAACGCGATGGGG
>CAZKYP010000287.1:0-4077 GCA_964556885.1 uncultured Pirellulales bacterium
GGTCTGGCGTCGGAGGTTGGTTCGTTGCCTGCAATTATCAGGGTGCCGCCCTCTATCTTGTAGATGGCTTTGGCGGTGCATCCGATATATTCCTGGAAGCTGCTGTCGTTGATAAGGAAATCGGCCTCTTTTGGAGCGGCCTGATCATTCAGTGTGAATGTCCCTTTGTACCACATACCAATATCCGGAGCTTTCAATTCGAAATTATTTGCATCGACAGTAAACTCGAACGGGCTTTCGATATTAGCGGCATCTCCGGCCCAGGCTCCCTGCATAATTTCCTTGTCCGATTTTGCGGAATCATCTTCCGACCGACTGCAGCCGCAGCAAATCAGCCCGGCCGACAGTAAAATAACGACTAAAAAACACAGGTTTTTCATTCTGCTACCTCACTTAAAATAAAATTGGTGCTTCGTCTGCTGTCCGATATACATCAGACGCATTTTCCATGTGCCTGTTTAAGATCGGGGCGAATGTAATCATCCGGAAAGTAATCGTCAAATGAAAAATTCCATGACTATGGCTGGGAGGCTTTGAAGAGATTACGAAACTCTTGAGTCTTGCTTTTTGCGGCGTTCGTGACCATAATGCAATTGCCGGGTAAACTCTGACAAAACGATAAAGACAAGAAAACCAGTCACATGTTAGCGGCTGTTGGGGTCAGCGGATAACTGTGACTTTTTTTATGGTTGTAAAGGACCAATGAGTAATAATCCTGAAAATTCAGGGATTTCGAACGGTTCGCATGCAGCGGACAAGCCGACGGCCGACGAGCAGATTATCGGCAGTGTTGTAGAAATTCCCGATGTGAAAGGTAGCAACGGCCTGAAGGCCGCATCAGTGTCAAAACTGAAGCTGGCATTGCGGGCGTTCAAACATAGAAATTACAAACTCTTCTTCGGCGGCCAGCTAATTTCGCTTACCGGTACATGGATGCAGTTAGTGGCACTGGCCTGGCTGGTTTACAGGTTGACCGGCTCAGCGGTTATGTTGGGACTTGTCGGCTTCTCGGGACAAATTCCAATTTTCCTGCTCGCCCCTCTCGGGGGTGCTTTTGCCGACAGGCATAACCGCCGCAATATCATTGTCTTTACCCAGACGGCATCGATGCTTTTGGCCTTTGTCCTGGCCGCACTGGCCCTTACAAATCTCATACAGATCTGGCATATCTTTGTACTTGCATCTTTGCTTGGCGTGGTGAACGCCCTCGATATTCCGACGCGCCAGGCGTTCGTGGTGGATATGGTCGGTAAGGGTGACGTCGTTAACGCTATAGCTTTGAATTCTACCATGTTCAACGGCGCACGTATTATCGGCCCGGCTGTTGCAGGAGTGCTGCTTGAAACGATAGGCGAAGGCTGGTGCTTTTTTGCTAACGCCGTCAGCTACATCGCCGTGATTGCCGGATTGCTCCTTATGAGGATTTCTATACAGAATCACGATCGGTCGCAAAGCTCGGCGTTTCACAGTATCATGGAGGGATTTAGTTATGTCGCACATACCAGGCCCGTCCGGGCGTTACTGCTTATGCTCGGGCTCTTTAGTCTGCTGGCTATGCCGTATGTTGTTTTGATGCCGATCTTCGCCGATAAGATACTGCATCACGGCGCAAGCGGGCTCGGCCTGCTGATGGGGGCCTCAGGCATCGGCGCACTTGCGGGAGCGTTGACTTTAGCTACGAGGCAGGGAGTGCACGGCCTGGGTCGATGGGTTGCTGTTTCGGCGGTCGGGTTTGGGGTAAGCCTTATCCTGTTTTCGATGTCACGATGGTTTTGGATATCCGCTGTGTTGCTGCTGCCGGTCGGTTTTTCCATGATGGTCCAGATGGCTTCATCGAACACCCTTATCCAGGTGATGGTGCCGGACAATCTTCGCGGGCGCGTAATGGCTGTTTACTCGATGATGTTCATGGGCATGGCCCCTTTCGGCGCCTTGCTTGCCGGGACCATTGCTCATCATATTGGTGCACCGGCCACACTGAAAATCGGCGGCTTTGTGTGTATTGCTGCGGCGACGGTATTCCGGCTGCGCCTGCCGGCCCTCAGGTACGAAGCCAGGCAGTTAATCATCGCAAATGTATAACTGCCGAATAGTCCGAGACTTCATATCCTGCCATTTGAAAGTGAGAAATCCTCGTTTTCAAGTATAGATGAGGATGCCGCCCTGAATTAGCCGAAGGATTCTGTCTGTCCGTATCAGCTAACAAAAGCGGCGTCAAATCACAATTCAGGGATATTGCAGATTTTCAAGATTCCGATTGTATTTAATGAATAGTCGCTCTACATTGATGCTTATCGGTCCGAAAAGAAATGTTGTATGTTGACCGAAGCAGAGTTGTAGATTGAACAGGAGGTTTCTATGGAACGTCGCAATATTCTGATTAGTGTGATTCAGGCCGCAATCCTTTCGGTATCTATCATTGTATGGCCTTTATGTGCGGCCGCCCAGACGAATATGACAGCAGACACCGGCCCTTTGCAGGTCCTCAAGAACTTTAAGGCAGGCGGGGGCAGCGGCGGATGGGACTACCTTACCGTCGATCCGAAAGCACGGCGGCTGTACGTCTCGCATTCCAGTCATGTCATGGTACTTGATGTCGATAAGGGCACATCTATTGGCGAGATCTCCGATACTCCAGGGGTCCACGGCATCGCTTTGGTACCCGACTGCAACGAGGGGTATACGTCCAACGGAAGAGAGAACATGCTCAGCGTCTTTGACCTGAAGACATTGAAGTTGCTGCGGAAGATAAAGTCCGGTCAGAATCCGGATTCTATTATCTACGATCCGGCTTCCAAGAAGGTCTTTGCCTTTAATGGGAGGAGCGGTGACATCACCATCGTCGATCCCACAGCTCCGGACAAGGAGCCGGTGACACTGCCTGTCGGCGGGAAACTTGAAACCGGTGTTTCTGACGGCGCCGGCCATGTTTACGTTAACGTGGAAGATAAGAGTGAGATCGCCGTAATCGACACCAAGGAGTTGAAGGTCCTGGCCCGCTGGCCGATTGCCCCGGGTGAGGAACCCACAGGCATGGCTATTGACCTGGAGCATCACCGCCTGTTTTCAGGATGTTCGAACCAGATGATGGTCATACTTGATGCCGATACCGGCAAGATACTGGCTTCGGTAGCCGTCGGACAGGGTGTGGACGGCGTTACCTTCGATCAGCAGTTGGGGCTGGCGATAAGCTCCAACGGCAGAGACGGCACACTGACGGCGGTTAAGGAAGAGCCGGATGGAACGTTTAAGGTTGTCCAGACGCTACAGACGGCCAGGGGCGCCCGTACTATAACGAGCGATCCGAAGAGCCATCAGATATATCTTCCCTGCAACCTTACTGAGAATGGTGAAAGCCAGTTCTCAGTCCTGGTTGTCGGAGCTACCAAGCAGCAGTAGCTTTGATATAGAAGGTGGAAACTAACCAATAGAGCCGACAGGCTAAGCGGTTCTGCTTTTCAGAAACGACTTGAGAGTAGACTTGGCGTTCTCTTACGCAAGAGAACGCCCGCCCAAAAGCCGAACACCAAGCAGAAATAATTGTAGTGTCCCCTGATTCCGCTATGTGATTGTTGCAACCTGTTGTGTTGCACTTCGCATGTCAATCTGCACAGCGGAATGATAGACAGTAGAATGAAGTCGTATCCGAGCAGACCTAAGAGGTGTGCCTCACACCTCAAGTCGAGAAGGTAAATCTGCCAGTCTGCCGGTCCTATTCAGGTCCTTTGGACAGCAGTTTCCCGTCTTCGGAATATTCGATTTCCATTTCCGTGCCTTTTTCGTCATAGGTGACAGCGTATATCACTTTGCCGTCCTTCAACTCTTTTTCTACTTCTATGATCTTGCATCCCGCTGTCTCTTTTTCCGCCGCGGCCTTAATCACGGGGGGCAGTTGATCCATGCTGATATTCTTGGAATTCTCCTTCTTCTGGAACATGGCACATCCCGATATGAGTGCTACGGCTCCGATCACAATAGCGACACTCATTATCCACTGTTTGATTCTCTTGTTTTTCATTTTTCTTAATCCTTTCTTTTTCCTGCTTTTTTCAATACGCCTTGACAGATGCAGGTTGT
>CAZKYP010000288.1:0-4062 GCA_964556885.1 uncultured Pirellulales bacterium
TGGAAATGAATTCATCGAAACTGTTGTCCCCGCTTTGCAGAAATCCTCCTCTGACATTAAAGTTACTGACGTAAAGAACGTCTCTTTTCCTGTCGTAAGTCACCGATTCGGGAGTCCTGAAAACGGCGGGCGTGCTCCATAAAAATCGGACGCATTCCCTGGTTTTTGTTGCCTGAACGGTGCCGCCGTAGGCTCCCATGTTTATAATATTTCCGTTTGGCTGCGGCTCATCGCCAACCGGGTCGGCCGGGTCGCCGGCATCGATGCATGCTGAGTTTGATTGCAGGTGATAATCTCCGTCAATCCAGGCGGCGTTCGGGTCATTGACGTCGGTCAGGTATCCCAGCACAACAAATAATGGGTCGGTGTCAATGTTGCAGACTCCATCGTATCTGCCCTGAACATCACAATACGTTGCCATAACGGAATCAGGTGTAATCTGAGATCCGTTCGAATCAACGTTGTTGAAGTAGAGGATGGAATTACGGACGGTCGCGATGCCGTTAATTGCCTCTAAAGCGTTTTGTGCTATAGTACAATTTTTAATCAAAGGTTTTGGTGTGGCGCTCACGCTGCGGCCGGGTTGTGTCCGGTTTTTTATTCCAATCCCATGATTGGCCGCAACGATACAGTTCGAAATAGATGGTTCGGCCCTGTTGAACAAATCAATACCACACTCTGTATTTTGTTTTATATGGCAGGCTTCAATCAGCGGATTGCCGCCGTCACAGTAAATCCCGGCGCTTCCGTAGCAAATACTCAGGCCTGCTATCCGGCAGGTGCTCGTATTATTGTTGAGTGTAATGACGGGCCGGATGCCGTCGCCTGTTAGTATGGTTTGTTCGGTGACATTCGGGTCACCGGGATCGGTAGAACGCAGAACGATGTTTTTTCCTGTCAGGTCGATGTTTTCCTGGTATGTCCCGGGAGCAACTACAATCTCGTCACCATTATCCGCAAGATTGATAGCGGCCTGGATCGAATCGAACTGCTGTTTCGATGTAAGGTTCTCAATAGAACCATTCGGGACCGGCAGTACGGCCCGGGCTTCGATCCAGTGAAGGTTCCCCGAACTGTAGAAGAACATATATTTGCCATCGGGCGACATTGTCTGAGGGACCTCGCCCTGATTCGTATTGACTCGCGGGCCGAGGTTCCGTGGTGTGGTCCATGTATCACCATCACGGAAACCGACATAAAGGTCGGCCTGCCCGAAACCCCCGGGACGCCATGAGTAGAATACGAGAAAGCTGTCTTTTGGTCCGCAGATGACCATACATTCGCTGGTGGATGTGTTGAGGATGCGCAGGTTTTCCGCGGCAGGGAAAGCCCCGTTAACATATTTCGCGCACCAGACATCACACTGGCCGAGGCATGGTTGTCGCCAGGTACAGAAGTATAGGTCCTCATAGGCTCCGACCGCCATGCCAATAACGCGGTTTGCGTTGTCCAGATTTACCGGTTCCGGTAAACGTTCTCCTCGCGACCATCCGTCGGCAGTGCGGGTGCAAACATAAACGCCGCTTTGTTCGAAATTGTCGGAAGGTTGGGCGCTAAAATAGAGCCTGTTGCCGTCGGGTGAGAAACCATGGATCGATATGCCCCCGTCCGGGAACTCTACAGTTCTTGGTTCACCCCATGTGCCGTCTTTTTTGGTCCTGAGGTAGACCTTACGAACATCGTCGGATTTCATAATGAAATAGCACTCATTGCCGTCGGGTGTAAAATATATCGATGAAATCTGCCATCCTTCGAGGCCGCTGATTTGTGGATTGAATCGTTTTGTCTCCAGGCCGGGCGGCTCGACGCCGAAATAGTCGAAATCATCGAATGGAACCTGCCCCAGGGCACTCAGGCTCAGAATCGCTGGTATCAATATCTGGATAATGGATAATCGCATTCTCATTCTATATCTCCTGAAAATATATTATTGTTCTTGTGAAAAGTCGCTGAATGAGCTTTTCAGTTCATTTGATATAGTAATAATCCGAATTTCGCATGAAATGTTTCGGGTATATTCACAAATTTTGTATAAATCCTGCCGTGATGGCTATCCAAAAACCCGTGATGTTACAAATAAAGACAGACCAAGGCAGGCAATATAACGGACTTTGCAGTGACGGGCGTTATCTGGATTTGAGTGTAGAGGTTTATCTCTGGTGAGGCCTCAGCCGCATTGGGAGTAGCGAAAACAGGAAATTATATGATCGTTTACCATGCCGACTGATTGCATGAAGGCGTAGCAGATTGTCGAGCCGACGAACTTGAAGCCTCGCTTTTTGAGGGCCTTGCTCATGGCGTCCGATTCTGGTGACGTGGCGGGGATATCCGCGAGCTTTTTCCATTTGTTGCGGATAGTGGTGCCGTTGACGAATTGCCAGATATAGGCATCGAAGGAACCGAATTCTTTTTGTATATCGAGGACGGCGCGGGCGTTATTTATAGTAGCTTCGATTTTGAGCCGGTTACGGATAATGCCCGCATTGTTCAGAAGCGAGGCGATTTTTCTCTTATTATAACGCGCTATTTTGGCGGGATCGAAATTGTCGAATGCCTTGCGGAAATTCTCCCGCTTATTCAGTACGGCCCGCCAGCTTAGACCGGCCTGAAAAACATCGAGTGTCAGTAATTCGAACAGTTTGCGGTCGTCGTGAAGCGGCGTGCCCCATTCGGTATCGTGGTATTCGAGCATCAGCTCGTTATCGCCCGGCCAGCCGCAAGTGTTTTTCATTAGTCATGCTCCGTATTGTTTCGTTTCATTCTTTGGGTATTATATCGTACGCATCCCGAATATTGCAGAACTTATTTCCGCTGAGGCGGCCGAGGATACGGGCGCGCTGCCAGTCTATGCACTTTTCGGATTCGAGTATCTCCTGGTTGACGTGCATCAGTTTGATGCGGCCCAGGACGAGGTTGGCGCCGTGCGGGCCGCTGCCGACCTGTATTATCCTGTCCAGCTCGCACTCGAATGCGACCGGCGCATCCTTCACACGCGGTGCGGCTACCAACGTCGAGTCTGTAAGCTGTACTCCGGCCTCTTTGGCCTCGTCGACGCCGCGGGGCATCGTGACCGACGTCTGGACCATGAGAGGGCCCATGTCTTCCGAGACCATGTTGACTGTGAAGTTGCGGGTCTGTTCGATGTTCAGGATTGTATCTTTGCGGCTGCCGTCGGCGCGGTTGACGACCGAAAAGCTCAGCGTCGGCGGCTGCCACGTTACGCCGCTGAAAAAGCTGAACGGGGCGAGATTGAATTTCCCGTCCGCGCCGACCGAGCACACCCAGGCTATCGCCCGAGGTATAATCGCACTGCTCAATAAATCATGCGCATCGCGCGGCGGCATGCTCGATAAATCAATTTCCTTTTGTGCCAAAACATCTCCTTTCCGTTAAAAACAGCAGGGCGATTCACCGGCCCTCTAAGATTTTCTTCGCCCAGGCCGCGGCCCGTTCGAGTTCTCCATCTTTAAGCGGGCCTTCGGTATCCTTCACAATGAATCCTTCGGGAGCCGCCGCAACTTCGCCGCCTTTTTTCTGTAGCTTTTTCGAGATTGGCTCTGCGGCATAGCCGAATATCCTAACGAAAAAATTTAACACACGCGAATTGACATCTTCCAACGCTATCCTTGTATCGAAACCGGCAACCTTAACGCCGCGAAGGCCGCCGGCGGGGATTCTTTTGAGGAAACCGTTTATGGCCGTCGTGGCCCTGAACGCCCGTGTCGGAGAGCCGAAAATCAATAACTCGATCCCTTCCAACTGCTCCGGCTTTACATCGCTGACCTTGAGAGTCTGTACGTTTTCGCCGGGGCCGAGGGCGTCGCCAATAGCCTGGGCAACTTTCTCGGTATTACCGAAATACGAATCGTATATTACCAAAGCCTTCATCGAAAAATCTCCAAATTCGAATCAAGAAATCCTTCGCCGCACGGCATTTCATTTGCGATGTGCTATATTGTTGAATGATGATATGTATGTCAAATGTAATCTTTGAATGAGACTGTTATCTTTTAACGATTAACTCTTGAGCCGATCACTTGCAAACGGTGGGGCCAGCCCCAC
>CAZKYP010000289.1:0-1489 GCA_964556885.1 uncultured Pirellulales bacterium
GGCCGACTGGATATTTATCATATAGATGCCTACCGGCTGAATTCCGTTTCGGAATTCGAGATGCTTGGTTTCGACGATTTCTGTTACCCACAGTCCGTTGTTCTGATTGAATGGGCCGATAAAATCGAGTCGGCGTTACAGAATATCAACTGCATCCGGATCGAGCTCGAACATGCCGGTGTTGTTAAAAGAAATATACATATCAAAAATTCCCCCGATTACATAAATACTTAAACACATCGAAAAAAGATTTGGCAATTTTACGTCTGAAAATTTTGCATCCTCTTGTTTGTTTATTATATTTTTCTTGGATACTTATGCGGCTTATATGAAAGGTGAGTGGGTTATTTTTAGGACGTTGTTATAAAAACCATATCACAAATTAAAAGTTAATAGGTTGTTGAAGTAATTGTTTGTGATAATTATCAAATATAATCATTGTTGGGAGGATTGGTAGCCTGCGTAAGAGTATATGTGTGGTTAAGTTGTGTATCGATTAAGTCGATACTCGGTAGTGGCAAGACACTACTATGTTGGTTGATTGTGTGTTGAACCAAATCAATAATTAACGAAATTCTGAAAAGGGGCAAAAAATGAGAGCTAAAAGTGGTTTTACATTAGTGGAAATTCTGATCGTAGTGGTCATCCTTGGTATTCTTGCGGCTATTGTTATTCCTCAGTTTACGGAGGCCAGCACCGAGGCCAAGACGTCAAGTCTTTGCACGGACCTTCAAACCGTTCGTTCGCAGATCGAACTGTATAAGATTCAGCATAATGACAATCTGCCCGGCGTTTCAGTAACCGGAGTTCATGAAACTGATGCAACATTTGCCGAGGCATTGACTCTTATGACCAATCAGGCCGGTGTTAAGCAGACAACTGCCGGAACAGGTGTCTATGGACCGTATCTGCAGAAGATTCCGTCAAATCCATTTGCAGTATCTACTGTCGCAAATGTCGTTGCTACAGGGACTACTACTGCTGCTGTTGATGCGACCGCCGGCTGGTATTTCGAGACAGACACCGGTAGTTTCAATGCTTGTGATTCAACAGAGCATTTGAGCCTGTAGGAACAAAATGAATTTTTTCATGCCATCGGTATAAATTAAATATATGAGGGCATGAATATCGCAGAATATTGAAAATTGATAAACGGGCTGACCATGCTGAACAGAAGGCAGGTCAGCCTTTTTAATGGTTAGTATATGGTTCATTATTCATAGTTCATCGACGAACAGCGAACAATGAACTATAAACATACGAAAGGCCACATTATGAAAAAGGCAAGGGCTTTCACGCTTATCGAGATTCTGATTGTCGTAGTCCTGCTTGGCGTCTTAGCTGCAATTGTGATTCCTGCGGTTGCAGGCAGCAGTGCATCGGCTAAGGCCAGCGCTCTTGCACAGGAGCTGAGTATATTGCGCAGATTTGCTCTTATTTACAAGGCCCAGCATCTGGAAGTTTCGCCGGGTTATCTGAATGGTGATAC
>CAZKYP010000289.1:1589-4054 GCA_964556885.1 uncultured Pirellulales bacterium
GGAAAGCTGTTTTATGAATATTAGCGGCAAAATAAGGGGATACGGAATACGGAATACAGAATACAGCGGCTTTACCCTTGCAGAGGCGATGATGGCCACGGTCGTGTTGGCAATCGCCGCTGCAGGGGTGCTGCTGCCGTTTACAACCGGAGCGGGACTGCGGGCGGAAGGTAATCGCAGGACTTTAGGCGTAAAACTGGCCGGCGATAAGATGGAGCAGATTATTCATTCGTCCTTCGAACAGATAATGAATTATGCAGGGACGGAACAGGAAGGACAGGTCAGGGATGCGGCGGGAGCAGTTTTTACTGACTCAAATTACTCTAAATTAAGTCGCGTAGTGAGCTGTCAGTATGTAACTGTACCGCAGCAGCCCGAGCAAAGTCAACCTGAAGACTGCGATTTTATTCGCGTAACTGTTACTGTACGCTGGAATGGAAAAGATATAGCAACGATTATGCGGCTTGTGGCCAAATAGAAAGACAAGTCGAAAATCAAGAATCAAAATGCAAAAATAAAAATGACGTATTAGAATTCAAAAAGATTTTTTGCATTTTGCAATGTAATTTCGATATTTGATTTTTGATATTTAATTATCGTCCGGAATTTATGATAAACACGAGATACAAGATACGAGAAACGAGATACCAGCAACGAGCTGCGATTCGTGGTTTTACGCTTGTTGAGCTGCTCATAGCCCTGTCGGTTTCGGGTATTATCATGACGGCGGTGGCTACATTGGCCTTTGCCTTAAGCTCGGCTTACAATTCGACTGAGGATACGAGCGAAAAGCAGGCCCAGGTCCGTTATACAACTCTTAAGATAAACGACCTGGTTCGGCACAGCAGGCTTGTATGTTTTTTAGGAAGTGATGATATCGCTTTATGGAGTGCCGACAAAAACAGTAATAATAGAATAAATATCAGTGAGCTTGTCTATATCGAAAAAGGTTCGGGTAGTGACCATTTAAGGATTTATAAGTTTCCTGTGTCCGTCACCGATCCTAACATAAATTTGGGCGATATTGGTTCTTTTTCAAGCAGATGGTGGTCGTCTTACGTAAGCGAAGCGAATGAGCCGATAGATTTGATTCCCGAGTGCGGCAAGGTTCAGTTCTCATTTTATGAAAACGAATCACCGCCGCGGAGCAGGTTTGTGAGCATTACTTTCGAGATGACCGAAGACGGAACGGTTCGTAAATACGAGATAGATGGAGCGATTCGGAACTGGGCGGGCAACCTGCTGAATTCGACAGGTACCGCAATTGTGAGTGATGATGATTAAACAAAGAATAAAATTCCAAACACTGAACACTGAACGCCGTCCTTGGGACTCCTTACGGAGAACGCCGAACAGAAAAGGTGTTGCCTTGCTGGTCGTGTTGCTGATTGTCATGGTGATAACGATTTTATCGCTGGGCTTTTTGTCTCGAAGTGATGTCGAGCTGGCCTGCGGGCAGAATATGGTGCTCAGGACACAGATGGACTATCTGGCCGAATCCGGCCTTGAGCACGCCAAAGGGCTTATCCTTAATCCGCAGGATATTAACGATGTTAACGATATCAATGGAGAATACCGTTTAGATGAAAATAGCAGCGATTATTACTATGTTACGGCTGCCCTTGACGATAGTGAACTGAATGATTACTGTAATTATATTATAGATTGTGATTCATATAGATTAAAAGATGGTGAGCATGTAGGCCGCAGCGGCCTGAAGGCCAAGCTTCGCCTCGACCCCTGTATCGCCCTTTGGACAGAAAACGATACGACTCTATGGGATAGTGTTAAAATTTATGGCGATGTATATTGTGATGGAGATATCACAAATCAGGGAGAAATAAATGGCGACATCTTTGCTGACAATTCACCAGCAAATATAACCGGCCAAAGATATTCAGTTGATAAACTTTCACTGGATTGGCCATTTAAGAATGAGCTTCCAAGCGTTGTGGTGGAGTGGTTCAAATCGAACTACACCTGGGACACTGTTACAACAGGCACTCTAACCAGTGACTTGGGTCCTTTTGATCCACCGCATGTTTTCTATTGCAATGACGACTTGACCTTAATCGATGTAAACATCATTGGTATGTTACTTGTTGATGGAGACCTGACGGTAAGTGGAACAAATAATGTCATCATCGCCGGCAAGAACCTGCCTGCATTATATGTCACCGGTGATTTAATTATTGAAAGAGGAGCGAGCCTGGATGTGAACGGTTTGGCCGTTGTTGACAGAGATGTTTGTATAAACGGAGACGCTAAAGTCGCTATTCTTGGAGGTTTGTTTACAAACGGAATAACTCAAACTGCTGCGGATTCAACTACTAATGCCTATTACGGAATTTTGCGCGGCAATCCGCAATGGGAAAATGATTCTGGTAAAAATTGCTTTAGATTTGATGGCGATGGTGACTATGTTGAGATACAACAGGAACCGGCCTTTGATTTAACAAATCAGA
>CAZKYP010000290.1:0-4037 GCA_964556885.1 uncultured Pirellulales bacterium
AATAAACCTAATTGACGGTACTCCGGCCTGAAATCATGTCCCCACATGCTGACGCAGTGAGCTTCGTCAACGGCGATGAAAGACAGTTTGACCTTTTTTATGATTTTCAGGAAACCCTCTGAGACAAGCCGCTCCGGGGCAAGATATAGAATTTTGAGCGTTTTGTTATATATTTGTGCCAGAACTAATTTCTGCTGCTCAGGTGAAAGAGAGCTGTCGATACGCTCGGCGGCGATACCGCATTCGGTTAATGTATCAACCTGGTCCTTCATCAATGAGATTAACGGCGAGACCACAACGGCCAGTCCCGGCATTGTTACGGCCGGCGCCTGGAAACACAGCGACTTTCCGCCCCCTGTCGGCAGGACGACAATCGAGTCCTGCCCGCGGCTGATGCATTCCATAGCCTGCTGTTGGAGGGGCAGAAAGTTATCGTATCCCCAATATTTATTCAGTGCTTTTCGGATATTTTCCATAGCAACCGGTATCGAAGTACAAAACGCAAAAGTGAAGAATATTAGTATAACATGAAAATAAAATTTTGACACTTTTATAATTCTGACATTTTGATAAGCTTAGTCGGCGCATGAAAAAAGAGGCCCATATCGATTGATATAGGCCCCTGATTTTAATTAACTCATTCGGCTGCTCTAAGCCGCTTGTTTAATTACTTACCAGCGAGATACAGCACTTCGGGTCGAGTTAGAACCTTGTTATATATACGGAATTCATCAATAGAACCAATATAGTACGGATCCGCCGGATACTGAGATATACCGATCCAGTTCTGCGTTGTTACACCGAGAGAGCTGGGTGTGTATCTTGCAGCGGTATTTTGCCCTACAACTTTACCGTCGAGATAAAGCGTGTGTGTAGTATTGGTTGGATCAATAGTTACAGCAATGTGATGCCATCCGGAAGGCAGCAGGCCGGTTCCGTTTGTCTGATCCTCATCGGTATTACCGGTAATCGTCATAGCGAAACGCAAAATAGAGCCGGCGGCATTCGGTGATATGAACATATTGATATCTTCGCCGCTACCGAAGTCAAAAACGCGCTGCCAGGCAGTACCGCCGTCCCAGTTCACCCATGCTGCAAAAGTTGAATTGGTCAATGTGCTAAGAAGCGTACCTATCGGAAACGTAAGATAATCACCCGTACCATTAAGTTCTATCGCCGTTCCATAACCGGTTGCACTTTGTACATACGTCGGACTACCGGAAATAGTGGCATTATTCCCTCTGCCGGAAGTGTCCTGAACGTTATTCTCAAAGGCATAATAACCTACCAGATTGGCCGTTCCGGGATTCACCGAAGGTATCTCGGGTTCTACTACTACCGGCTCCGAACGACTCAGGCGAATGTCGTCGAAGAACACATGACCTACGCCACCAACAACCGGGCTGGTCTTGTCACCGAATCCGATTGATATAGAGCTTACATTGGTAAGGTTTACACCCTGGGCGGCAAAATCCTGCATCGGGATATCCCATTGCGTCCAGTCGGTAGTCAATACTGCTTTTGCCGTATTGTTGACCGATATAGCATTGCCATTAACAGCGACATACATTGGTACGATTGCATTACCGGCATCGCCATAATAAAACAGGGTCAATGTAATAACGTCATCCACTGTCCAGTTACGTAACGAAGTCAATGTTTTAGTTACCTCAGAGAGCTTGGCAGTTCTGTTGTCATAGAAAACAGGCATTGACTGATTGCCGCCATGGACAATCGTAGTTTCCACATAATGTTCTCCGCCGATGAAGTCAGGGTCGGGATAACCGGCCGTGGAACCATTAGTTGTAGTGCCGAATCCATCAATCCATGTATTCCATATTTCATCCGGAGGATCATCGCTGTAGCTTTCGAAATCTTCCAGAACTATAAAGTTCGCAGTTTTGAAGCTCCAGACTTCACCTTTTACCGGGCCGTCGGTATCTACTTCATCTACACGCCAATAATACGTGGTATCATAATCCAGAGCGGCCGCATACTCATTAGCATCAACTACAGTTGCCGTGGGTACAGTAGCAGTGTCGACTTCGTTGAAATCGGTACTAATGTATACCTGGTGTTCGGTGTACTGATCAGCCTCTGTACCGGCAATAATACCCGGTTTCCAAATAAGCGATTGATCAAGGAGCACCTCAACCTCACCATCTGTCGGTGTAGGCTCCCAGGCCAGCCTGGGATCTTCGGCCATAATACCGTGAATCTCTATAGCCGACAGGGCTGTATCGTAAATGCGGAAATCATCCAGAATACCGTTGAAATAAGCGTCTGCGGAATATTGCGACCTGCCGAGCCAGTTTTGGGTTGTTACGCCCATGTCACTTGGAACTAATCTGGCCTCGGTATTCTCATCTACTACTACTCCGTCGAGATATAGTTTATGCGATGTATTATCTATATCAATCACTACCGCTACATGGTGCCACCCTGTAGGTAATATCTCGGGAGAAGTGGTCTGGTCCTCATCACCGTTTGTGTTAATGGTAATGGCAAAACGCAGCAGATTAGCACCGGTATTAGGTGTAAGGAACATATTAATAGATTCACCGGAACCGAAGTCGAACATACGCTGCCATGCAGCGCCCGAACCGGACCAGTTCACCCACATTGCGAGGGTACAGTTTCTCAGCGAGCTGAGCACCGAAGCTATCGGTAAATCCACATAATCATCAGTTCCATCCAAATCCACTGCTCCGGCCACCATTCCATCTACCCATGTGGGGCCACCAAGAAGTGAGGCATTATTGCCGTTGGCGGATGAATCAATAGCAATCGTACCGGCTCCGTCATCGAATTTCCACCAGCCGACGTTTTCTGCATTGGCCGTAATAGCCATACTCAATACAAAAGTTAAAATTACCAGATAAATCAGTTTCTTATACATGTTTATCTCCTTTTGAAAAAAATGATTAAGAAAATAATTGATAGAGATATAATCTCTAAAAAACGTACTCTGTAACACATTTCTATTCGGCAAAACTGTGGCTTGAATCCACCTCCTTCCATCAAAATCACACTATCAATACAAGGATTCGATTTTCAATTTGGTGCGTAACATATTTGTTAGCATGGTTTTATCGTTATATAGATTGGTTTGAAAGACTATTAATAATTAGAATTGCCTGCATGTTAAATTAAAACCCATCAATATGAGCCAGCATAGATAAAAACTCCTCGTATTCCCTGTACTTATACCAAATAGAACTGCTTCCAGTCAAGAGAATTCGTGTCTAATAATATCGATGAAATAACTGGTTAAATGAGGAAATTTATGTTTTGTTTTTTTAGTTATATTTCTAAAGCCAGATTTGTTCACAAAAAGTCTATATCATACTGATATGGTATATACGATTATTCGGTTAAAAAACCGCCCCTAAAAGGTTTTTTTTGTTTTTTAAGCAACAATCGAACCGTATTTCTTCCCGAATCTGAAACAAAATAACATATATTAAACGGGGCCTGTGTCGTATATGTAAACACAGGCCCCCAATAGTCTTAACTTGCTGTTTGGTTTGGCTTAAAATCAATTCAATAAGCCTTAATATAACAGCCGCAGTTTATTTACCTGCAAGATAGAGTACCTCAGGCCGTGATAGTACTCGATTGTAGATTCTGACTTCATCGACGCTGCCCTGATAGTAAGCATCGGCGGCAAATTGCGATCTGCCGATGTAGTTCTGAGTAGTCACACCGAGGTCTCTCGGCAGGGACGGTGTGGCGCCTTCGGCAACCACCTTACCGTCCAGATAAAGCATCATTGTCATACTTGCACTATCCATTGTAACGGCTATATTGTGCCAGCCAGATGCGAGAGTACTCGGTGCGGTAATATTCGTTTCCGCCTCGGTAGCCGTCAGGATGGCAAATCGTATTGCTCCGTTATTACCCATACGCGGCGTAAGGAACATGTAGCTGGTTTCGCCGCTGCCGAAGTCCCACAGCCGCTGCCATGAGCCGCCCGCGTTGGAGAAATCAGCCCAGCATGTAACTGTGATATCACTCATCGTGGAAAGGGCTGTACC
>CAZKYP010000291.1:0-2581 GCA_964556885.1 uncultured Pirellulales bacterium
TAATCAAATAATAAAAATTAGAAGTGGTTACAGTTTAACAGAAGCTATGACAAAAGATTTGTTGGCATTGAAGGGGCAACAATGTGGCATGAACTATCGAACACTGCTTGTTCGACGAGAATATGCCAATCTGATAAGTAGTATATCAGGTTTTTTTATCGGCGGGATTTTCTTTCTCTGATAAAAATGAACGAAGCCCTGTAGTCGTAGGGTGGGGCAAGCCCAGCCCTAATTTGATTCGGTCCAACAAGGTTTGTGAAATAGATGCTGTGTTGCATATTATTGTTTAGCTAAGGTGTGCAAAGCTTATTTTTGCACACGCGGAAAAATAAACATCATTAACGTTATTGGTGCGAAGCATCGCGTCCTATTTTTTGTAAATTCGAAATCCTGAGATTATTGGTGGGGCACAGCCCCACCCTGCTTTATTTATCTGTATGCGTCTCTGCGATGTCTTACGGCTATGATGTCTATTAACTTCTGCTTGTCATCTATGGTTTATATAACGCGATAATCTCCGATTCTGATGCGCCATAAATTTCTCGTGCCCTGCAGTTTTACGGAATTGTTTGGTCTTGGATTGGATGATAAGCTCTCGATTTTGGGGAATATCCTGTTGACGATGGAAGCGTCAAGGACTTCCAGTTATTTTCGTGCAGACCGTGCGAAAGTTATATCGTACTCAGCCATTGAGCTTTCCTGCACGTTGCAATCTCTTTTTCACCGACTGGAGTGACTCACGAGGCTCTTTTTTTCGGCGCTCGGCAACCAGGCTGTCGTAAAAATCCTCCCATACGTCGGCATATTTGCTCAGATCTATGACTACGGCCGTTTTGGTACCTTTATCATCAACAACAAATTGAATGCCACCCATAAAAACACCTTTTTTCAATATAATAAGAATTCACACTTTTAATGTATTTTATACAATCGAAAGTCATATTGCAAACAATTTTACCGTGTACACCAAAACAAGAACAATTACAGTCGGGATGGGGATGTTTTTTTAGGGTAAACCCTACGACAGGCTCAGGGCAGGCCAAAGAATTGTTTGCTTGTGGCGGTTACGGCGCGGGCGAAGTCGGGAAGGTCGATTTGTTTTAGTTCTGCGAGGAATTTTGCAGTGTGGACCATCAGGGCCGGCTCGTTTATTTTTTGCTTTCGCATCGGCTCCGGTGACATGTAGGGACAGTCCGTTTCGATCATTAATCTATCGGTCGGGACGATCTGGGCCGCAGCGCGGGCGTGGTCGGCATTTTTGAAGGTGACTACTCCGGTAAAGGATATGTAGAAGCCGTGATCGAGGACAATCTTTGCCTGCTCGGCCGAGCCGCCGAAGCAGTGAAAGACCACGCCTTTCAGAGGGCCGTTGGCCTGTACGAACTGTTCCAGGATGTCCATCGTTTCGTCGAAGGCCTGCCTGCTGTGGATGATGACCGGCAGGTCCAGCTCTTTTGCGATTTGCAGGTGTGCGGCGAAGACCTGCTTCTGGGCGGGCTGTTTGGAGAAATTGTAATGAAAATCCAGGCCCGTCTCGCCGATAGCAACGACTTTGGGATTTTGTGCAAGCTCTTTGAGCTGTGCGAGCATTTGGTCTGTCACGTCTTTGGCTTCGTGAGGATGGATGCCGACTGCGGCGTACATATTCTCGAATTTGTTTGCAAGCACAACGGCCTTTTGATTTTGCTCTATATCGGTGCCGATCGTTATCCAGCCGGTGACGCCTGCGGCCCTACTGCGTTCGACGACGGCTTCAACGTCGTCGGCCAGTTGCTCGAATGTCAAGTGACAATGTGTATCAATCAGTTCCATATCATCCTACGGTATAAAAGCGTTTTCGTAATGTCTTATCTGCGGGCGGCCCTTTTGGCCGAGGACTATTGTAACGACGTCGAAACGGTACGGGCGGTTTTCTATTTCATTACAAGCGAGGAAGTATTTGGCCGCTCTGTTCATTCTGTTTTTTTTGGCTTTGTTAACAGCCGACTCGGACGGGCTGAAGTCCTCATTGGCCCTGGTTTTGACCTCGACGAAGACGATTGACCTGTCCGTATCGACCATGACTAAGTCGAGTTCGCCGGTTTTACATCGGAAATTTCGTGTGAGTGTTTTGAGACCTTTTGATTTGAGGAACTTTTCGCAGCGTTTTTCACCCCAGCGACCGAGCAGCGCCCGGTCGGCCAACAGCCTGCGTCTGTTCAGAAACAAATCCATGACGGGATTACTTCGCGACGGTGTGCTCGCTGTGCCGCTTGGCCAGCCTGACGGCCTTGCCGCTTCGCTGGCGGAGGTAATACAGTTTCGCCCGTCTGGTCTTGCCGCTGCGGATGGGCCTGATGTCGAGGATATTCGGCGAGTTGACGGGGAAGATTCGCTCGACGCCCTCGTTGTTGACGATTCGACGGACCGTGAAGTTTTCGTTGATGCCCCGGCCCTTGCGGGAGATTACCGTGCCGGTGAATATCTGCGTACGTACTTTATCGCCTTCGACGATCCTGCAGTGCACATCGACTATGTCGCCCACCTCGAAGTGCGGGATTTCTTTCTTGAGACTTTTACTTTCAACGGCGTCCAACAATTC
>CAZKYP010000291.1:2681-4008 GCA_964556885.1 uncultured Pirellulales bacterium
TTTGTATAAACAAGATATTTTTTGAAAATTTATGTTTTCAGGGCAAAAAACGGGCGATTTTAGATTTAGGAACGAGCAGCGGCCCCAAAACTGTTGACAAAAAGCCGCCTTTTGTTGTAGAATCCATCATATAACCAATAGTAAATATGAGAGGTGAAAAAATGAGCGAGAGGAAAATTTTACTCATTTCAGCGGCCGTTTTCAGCCTTTTAGCCGCTGTAAACTGCACCCACGCTGAAGTTCGCAAAGTGCCCGCGGATTATCCGACAATCCAGGCCGCAATTGATGATGTCAACGATGGCGATACCGTCCTTGTCGCTCCCGGAACCTACACCGGCGATGGCAATCGTGATATCGATTTTATGGGCAAAGCCATAACAGTCAAAAGCGAAGATGGTTATGAAACGTGTATTATCGACTGCCAGGGCTCCGAAGATGAATTTCATCGCGGCTTTGTCTTTAATAATGGCGAAGATGCAAATTCAATCCTACAAGGCTTTACTATCACCAACGGATACGAAACTGAAGGCGGTGGTATATACTGTTATGAAGCGAGCCCATATATTTTAGACTGCATAATAACAGCGAACACTGCATTTTATACTGGGGGAGGATTCGAGTGCTCTGGCTCAAGTTCAACTATTGTTGGATGTTTTATCAGTAATAATGAAGCTGTTTATGGTGGTGGTGTATCAATTGACCAAGCATCAATTAGAGACCAGGATATGCTGATAACGATGATCAACTGCTTGATCTGTGGCAATAAGGCCATGAATACTGCAGGGGGAATCGGGTGTGATAATAATGGTGTTGGGCTTGATCTTTTAAATTGTACTGTCTCCGGCAATCGCGCTAACGTTGGAGGTGGTATCCGCTACGGATATCCCAAGAGAAAAATATATAATTCTATTATTTACGGTAATGTTGCCTCGACGGGGAGTGAGATTGCTATCATTTCCCCTCCTGCCGGCTGTGCCGGATGTGTTGGAGATCCTCTTGAGATTGCATATAGTGTGATTGGGAACGATCCAAATGCCATTTATTTTACATCTTGTAACGGTTACCTCAGTGGGCAGTGGCTTCAGGTAGATCCCCTCTTTGTCCAACCCGGCTACTGGATTGATATAAATGACCCAAATATCATTGCTGAACCTAATGATCCGAACGCCCTTTGGATTAATGGTGATTATCATTTGAAGTCCCAAACTGGAAGGTGGGATCCAAACAGCGAAAGCTGGGTAATAGATGACGTTACAAGTCCGTGTATTGACGCTGGAGACCCGAACATTCCGGTGGCTTTTGAGCCTGAGCCGAACGGCGGCCGGAT
>CAZKYP010000292.1:0-3965 GCA_964556885.1 uncultured Pirellulales bacterium
TTTTCGCTCCGAAAAGAATTATTACACGCCCGTAATCTTCGCGGTTGTCCAGCACGTACTGGATTGCCGAACGGACCGGGACGATACCGATACCGCCGCAAACGAAGACGATATCTTTTCCCTTCATATCCTCGTCGACCGGAAACGATGTTCCGAAAGGGCCGCGAATGAAAATTTTATCGCCGTCGGCCAGTTTGTGCATCGCATTCGAAACGTTACCAACATTGCGAACGATCATCTCGAAAGACCCTTTTCGCGTAGGCGAAGAAGAAATCGAAATTGGTGCCTCACCGATGCCGGGAATCGAAACCTCTACAAACTGCCCGGGCATATGTCCGAGTTCAGTGCCGGAATCAAGTCGGCAGGAAAATAAACACTCTAATTTTGTCATTGATTCCACCTTTCGCACCGTCGCCGGTAATGGAAGGTAGATATCCTTTTTGGTATCGCACTTACACATCTGCGTTATTTCCCTTCATCCACAAGCTTGTTGTAAACTTCGACCGGATTGGCAATATTTGCCGTACATGCAGTGATGCATCGTCCGCATCCCACACAGGCTACTTCCCCGATCTTTTCCGGTATGTATTTGCCCTTGCGATAGTAGCGGTGTCGATACCGGTCCTCACGATGTCGCCGGAAGTTGTGCCCGCCCGCAACAGCGGCGAATTCGGCAAGGAGACAACCGTCCCAAACTCTATAACGTTCGCCTTTCTGCAAATTCCACTCGACATCGTCCCGAACATCGAAGCAGTAACATGTAGGACAAACAAGATTGCATGAGCCGCAGGAATAGCAAAGCTTTGCCTTTTCTTCCCAGACCGGATGTTCATAGGAACGCTCGAGCAGTTTCGGCAGTACGTCAGTATTCACTTTGAGTTTATGTTTTTGCAGTAGTTTGATATTATCCGCCCAGACTAATTTCCGCAGCTTCAGGCTCATATCGTCGGCTTCCGGGGCATTCTTGATGCTCTCGGCCAGCGTCTGACCTTTTTCGGTACGGATATCGACCAGATAATCAGCGTCTATTTTCGTTATCAGGATATCGAAACCATCGTCGACGGTGGCGGTCCCCATGCAGCCGGCAAATACTTCCTTCGATGCAGTCTGTACGTCGCAGGCAACGATTGTGGCCTGTTCGCGACGCTTAATGTAATGGTTATCGCATTGCCCTTCGGCGAACAGCTTGTCTATTTGTGAGATCGCGACCATATCGTAAGGATGAACACCGAATAAAACGAAGGGCTTCTCGTCGAATACACTCTCGAATCCCTCACTGCGGTCGAACTTGAGCAGCGTCTCTCGTTGTGGCAGGAAGTATTTCTTGGGCGGCAGGATGGTTACATCATAGTCTAACCGCAGGTCGGCGGCTTTCGTCAGTGGTGCGAATATAAAACGATCATCTTTGGCCTGTACGCCGTACACTTGTTGTTTTTTTATGCATGCTTCGACCCATTTGTCGAATGCGGCTTTATCTAATTTTTTTATTGCCATCAATTTACCTATCTGAATAAATAACTACAAATCTCGTTTAAGGGGGGCGAATCCCACACCTATGGGGCCTACAGTTACAAAAAACGTGTGGGCAAGACCTGATTTGTCAGTACTAAATATATCTGAGAAGCATTTCTCGAAGGATGTCGCGACGGCTTACAATGCCCACGATTTTTCCTTCATCTATTATAGGTACCCGACGGAGGTGCTTTTTTGAGAAAGCCTGCACCAACTCGGCCAACTCCGTTTTCGGGTTAAAGGACACTATCTCTGTTACCATTATCTCCTCAATTGTTGTATCTGCTGCGTTTCCATCAAAGGTTAAATTTACCAGGTCAATTTCACTAACGATGCCAATCATCTTATTTTCGTCATCGACAACGGGCACGGCACTGATGTGCCAACGGAGCAAAAGAGCTATTACATCCGTCAAAACCATATCTTTTTTTGCCGTAATAATATTCGTTGTCATGATATCTGCGGCTTTTTTTGTTTTCATATTGCCTATTTCATTTCAAATGGAATAATCTTTTCAATAAACCCGGGAATTATACTATAACCTTGTCAGAACTGGAAGCATTTTTATCAGTTTTTAAAAAATTAGTGCAGATCCGGATTTCTCATATTAATCGATTAATCAGCAACAATTTTTCCCCTTCTCTCATAATCCCACCATTATCTAATAAGCGTTTTTCAGATTTCTCCCTACAGGTGGCACGATTTTGGCTTTATTAGTTCCTGTTCTTTATAACCTGCTTAACCCAATAGATCGGGAAGTTTAGCTTAAAAATGAAGCGGTAATGCCCTGTGGATTTGCCGGGAATATACTTTTGATTTATCGAACGAAAAAAAGCGAAATATTAATGTGAAAAATCGAAAAAAGTTTTTCTTAAATACAATATAAACCACCGAATATCAATTGAAAAATAACAGCCTATCATATATAACATAAATCGCTCGCAAATGAAGAAGACAGCACAACAGTTCTTAAAACCATGATTAGGAATACGTATGAAATACCGGCAAATCGAAACTCAACTCAAAAAAATAAAAGTTAAAATTTTTAGCTAATGAAATTTACAGGAGAGACAATTATGAAGCTTAAAAGATTAGTTGTGTGCGTTGTTGTTTTAGGATTTATCTGCTCATGCAATGCAGGTCAGAACGATTCGACACCAAAATTCTGGTCATGGGCACAAACGCCGCCGATGGGCTGGAATAGCTGGGACTGCTACGGCCCGACAGTAACCGAGAATGAAGTAAAAGCCAATGCCGATTATATGGCCGAGCACCTCAAACAGTACGGCTGGCAATATATTGTAGTCGACATCCGCTGGTTCGTCGAAAATACAAAGGCCCACGGCTACAACCAGACAGATCCCCGATATGTTATGGACGAATACGGCAGGTTCCTGCCGGCGGTAAATCGTTTTCCTTCCGCGGCCGACGGCAAGGGCTTCAAACCTCTGGCTGATTATATTCACAGCAAAGGTCTGAAACTCGGTATCCACATCATGCGGGGCATCCCGGTCATAGCCGTAAAGAACAATACACCCATTCTCGGAAGTGACGCGCACGCCGCAGACATTTACACTACCGAGATGCAGTGCCGATGGCTCAGAGACATGTATACCATCGTTGCCGACCGTAAAGGCGCACAGGAATATTACAATTCCATTTTCAAGCTTTATGCTTCGTGGGAAGTAGACTATATCAAGATAGATGACCTGTCCCGTCCGTATCATAAGGCTGAAATCGAGCTTATTCGCAAGGCCATCGACGGCTGCGGCCGACCGATTGTACTGAGCCTCTCCCCCGGCGCAACACCGCTGGGCGAAGCAGAGCATGTCAAGATGCACGCAAATCTCTGGCGCATCTCGGACGATTTCTGGGACAGGTGGGTGGATATCGAAGAGATGTTCGGCAGATGTAAAAACTGGGTCCCCTACTCCGGCCCAGGACACTGGCCGGATGCGGATATGCTGCCGCTGGGTCGAATCAGCATCCGCGGCGAACGCGGCAACGACCGCCGGACCCGCTTTACAAAAGACGAGCAGATTACACTTATGACACTCTGGTCTCTGTTCCGCTCACCTTTGATGTTCGGCGGCGACTTGCCGAGTAACGACGATTTTACCCTGTCGATCATAACAAACGATGAGGTCCTCGCCGTGAATCAGAACAGCACGAATAACCGCTTACTGTTCGAGAAGGCCGGACATATCGCTTGGACGGCGGACGTACCAAATTCAAGTGACAAATACGTGGCATTGTTCAATACGCACGATGCTGCCGGCAATGCAGAAACCGAAAAAATAACCGTGACATTCGAGGAAATCGGCCTGAATGGTCAATGTGCAGTCAGGGACCTGTGGGCAAAGAAGGACATGGGAACATTCTCTGATGAATTTACCGCTGATATTAACTTCCACGGCGCGGGATTATACAGGATAAGCCCGAAGTAAATCCCG
>CAZKYP010000293.1:0-2022 GCA_964556885.1 uncultured Pirellulales bacterium
TAATGTGGATACATTCCACGTATTTTTTGGAAGGAGATGGAAAGTGAAAAAGATAGTGACAATCATTGTCGTGTTAAGTATGCTTTCGATCTGCGCTGGTTCAAGCAAGGCTGCTTTTGTGTTTTTTGACAATTTTAACAGCTATAACACCCAGACAAACTGGCCTGGTGCAGGCGGTTGGGTAGTGTCCGATGGTTCAGTTGATGTTATCGGCGACACCCCGTTATATTGGAATTTGTTGCCCGGTAACGGCAATTACCTGGATATGGACGGCTCAACCAACGATGCAGGTAAGATTTCTTATGCCGGTATTAATCTTGCTCCAGGTGACTATGTACTTTGCTACGATGTTGCTGGAAATCAGAGAAATAAAGGTAATGACTCAGTTAATGTAAGCATTAGTGGACTTGTTGCTGTCACAACTATTGCGGCACAAGATGCTTCGCTTACAACGGTTTCAATACCATTTACCGTAGCAAGTGCTACTACAGTTACGTTAAGCTTTGAAGGTATTGGAGGCGATAACGTAGGTGTGTTACTTGACAACGTGGGTATTGATGCTGTTTCCAATGTTATTCCGGCTCCCGGTGCTGTTTTGCTGGGAAGCATTGGTGTTGGAATTGTCGGCTGGCTGCGAAGGCGTAGAACGTTTTAAAAGTATACAGATAAACGATTCAGGGTTGTTAGTATGAACAGCCCTTAAAGCCCCTGTCTGCTCCGCCATACCTCTCTTGGTTGCAGATACAGGGGCTTTCTTATTTTAAAAGATTCACCACCGGTTCATGTCAAGCTCTACCCGGTTACCGGAAAGTTTGTGCAGGTGTGTCCAATATCAGGCTCGATTCGGTTTAGAATCCCAGGCCGATACCGAAGATATATTTCACATCGGTGCTGCTGCGTCCGGCGGCGGGTGTGACGTCATAATCGAAAATGGTCTTGAAATTCGTGAAAAACCTTTCAGTAAAATTGGCACGTAATTCGGCTGTGGAAGTAAGATAATAATCAGAAAATTTATCCAAACTCGGGTAGAAGGTAGTGTCGTTAATAAACTTGATTTTTTTAGTCAGCTTTTTGTCGAAATGGTATCCAAGCTGCAGGGAAAGTTCGCTGTTGCTTTCTGTCTGATTATCAAAATCTTCAAAAAGGGAAGCCAGGCCGCCCTCAGTCGAGAAGTTCATATCGTCGGATTCGATCCACTGATAACCGGCTCCGCCGCCCATAATCACCCTGCGTTTGAGTTCGGCTATGGCGTCCTTTTCATATCTACCATCGAGGTAGCCGAACATTTTTTTCGTAAAGAAATAATCGTATTTGGCTCTTGATTTCCACCAGTCCTCAGTTGTATCTTTTTTGCCTGTCGTATCGTTTTTTTGTTGGGATTTTGCATAATCTGCATTAAGGCGAATTCTATCGTTTTCGGTTCGTTTGCTCATTTCAACACTTGCAGTTGTATTGTCTGTTTGTGTATTGCCGTGTGTGGAGGTAAGGCCGGCGGATATATTCCCGGTCCATTTTGGTTTGGGTTTCTCAGGCGGATTGATGGACGATATTGAATCAAGCTGAAATGTTTGGCCCCTTAATGTCTGAGATGTATCGATAGTAAACTGGTTCGGCTCCGATGCCGATATTTTTTGATTGATAACCGTACCGTCTTTCAGATGCACCTGGATGGGTGAATCGCTGCTGAAGGTTTGAATATTAGTGATGTCTATTTTGACCTCACCAGCAATGTCCGATTTGAAAGTTAATTTGCCATCGATGAGATTTACAATTTTTCCGCTAAGACGGTCTCCATTTTTGAAATGAATCGTATCAGCATTACTTACTTGGACGAATAACAGCAGACATATCACAATTACTACTTTTTGGCAGTTCATCGTTCACTCCTTTACTGATCAGGCGACTAAATTTATGTTTATGTGATAATAAAAAACGCGTATATTTCTTGAGTTAATATTGTTTTGTCGACGTTTTTTCGGTACCATTTTTTATATGAACATCTCGTTGCGGGAACGGTATTGT
>CAZKYP010000293.1:2122-3943 GCA_964556885.1 uncultured Pirellulales bacterium
CCTGTAACATGGGAATTTGGGACAATAATCCTGACATTATCCGGTGAGTTCAGAATGGTATTGAATATCTGTATCTCTTTGACCGTACCTTTCAGTCCACCTGCTTCTATGAAGTCACCTACTTTGAAAGGTTTGAAAATAATAAGCATGATACCGGCTGCGAAATTGGCCAGTGAACCCTGCCATGCAAAGCCGATTGCAATACCGGCGGCACCGATAATGACGGCAAAGTTGGTAACAGGTACTCCGGCTTTTGCAAGGGCGGCAAGTACAACGAAAACCAGCAATGCTATATAGCTGAAGTTTTCGGCGAATTTCGCCAGAGTTTCATCCAATCTGGCCTTTAGCATTGCTTTATGAATCAGACTGGAAATGATTTGAGCCACCCATCGACCGACAATGAAAATTATTATTGCCGCTAAAATCTTCACTCCATAAATTACAAGATATGGGTAAATTGTGTTTAATACATCATCCATGACTATTGCTCCTTAATTAAAGTTAACTGTTTATAGGATCTGATTTTTAGTGAGCTTGAAGTATTTTCCACAAAAACATATGCAAAATGTTAACTTGGTTTTCAATTTTTCTCCATATAATTTTATGTCTAAATAATATTTGTTATTCAATTTTAGTATCGAACTGTGAGTTTTTATCGGGATTGTATTGTGGGGAAGTGATATATTTCAAATTGGGTAATTAGGTGGCAATTTAGGTGAAAGGGCCGAGCTTTTATGGCTCGGCCCTAATGTTGATATAAATAAATCTATTAAGGTTGCACTAATTGCTATTTGAATTCATCCGTCGGAATAAGACTATCGACGAGGTCATGAAGCTCCTGTTCGCTAAGCGGCCCATTGACTGCAAGAACCATAAACGTTTTGGCAGGCGACATTAGGATATATCCGGCGCGATTTGCACGCGGTTCGAATCCCGAGCTTTTCAGTGCGAACTCGGTCCACCACATTTCAGTGTTTGTATCGCTCTGGTGCATCAGCTTGAATCCGTTCTGCGATTCGTACTTCCATGATATTTGTTCTCCGGCCTCTGTGACTTTGTTGAATAAAGCACCGAAGTACCTGTTAAAAGACTCGCCCTGGTTCAGCACAATATCGCGACCGTCTTTCGCCCTGTAAGTGGCACATAACATACGGGCCGGTGTGCTCGTCTCATCAGGTAAATCGTATATCTTTCTCTCAATAGTCCATGATGGATCATTCGAAAAGATATAAGTGGGGATTGTGGCTCGCTGCGCCATATGCTGTATATTGATGATACTGGCGGCCTGGTCTGCTTTGACGGTAGTATCGGTTTCTGTCGGACTTGTATTCAGTTCGGACAGATTCCAGGACAACTCTGATTTGTCCACGGTCTCGGCGATAAGGCGCCGATGGACGCGGGCTGTTTTACCCTCGACGACACATTCGATCTCGTCGATAACATCATTATCAATTCCGACCTTAAATAGGAAATAAGTTTCCGTATCACCCTGGAAGTCCTTAAAACCCAACTTGTAGGTGCGAACGGGCGTTCCGTCATCGAGTGTTTCATTAGTTACGTCCTGTATCGGTGGGTAGTGTTCACCTGGAACGGAACCTGTAATACCTGCGACGATTCCTAAAAAGTCCGCCGGATTTTCCGGCACCTGGAATCCTTCACTTATCGGTTCCCGCTCAATCAGAAGTGAGCCATCCAGGCTTTTATTTGTCTGATAGATATATTTGCCATCGTAGGCGTTTGCAAAGAGGATCTGTTCACCTGTCCTGAGCACCCTTGCAAAACATCCAGTGACCGAATCGTACCAGGCAGTGTCTGATATAG
>CAZKYP010000294.1:0-3915 GCA_964556885.1 uncultured Pirellulales bacterium
CTCGTCCGGGAAAGGACGCAGGCGTAATGCCTTACGCATGGCCTGGTAGAATGCTTCGGACTCCGGCCCTTCTCTCGCTACATCTGCAAGCTGTTGCAGTATCTTTTCGCGATGTGTGTTCGTAGGTTTTGTCCCTTTGATGATTTTTTCGGCGGCGTTTTTGAGACTTTGCCTTCCGTCGTGCAGGCGGCGCTTGAGTGTGCCTTCGGGCACATCCAGAAAGCGCGCGGCTTCTTTAAGGCTGTAGCCTTCGAAGTAAAACAAAGACATCGCTTCGCGCAGATACTCCGACAAAGTTTCGACTGCCTCATGTATTAAGGCTGTCAGTTCCTGCTGCTCCAGGCGTTCTTGTGGTGTCTTGGAGGCTGCATTGGATTGCGATTGCGGCTCAATTCTATTTTCTTTCGACTGAGCGGTCACCAGACGTCTCGCTGTGCGTACGACAATGGTCCGCAGCCAGGGTCCGAAAAGTTGCTTATCTTTCAGGTTATGCAGGCCGTCGATTGCGGCGTAGAAAGCTTCGGAAGCAGCGTCCTCAGCGAGATTCAGGTCGGCGGTTACACCGTATGCCGCGGCACGGGCCGCACGCCAGTATCGCTTGAAAAGCTCGGCGATAGCTTGCGGCTCGCGGTTTTTGGCCTTTTCAATCCAGTCTTGTTCACAGTTCTCTACCATACTATTTATTAGTGTAATCAGATGAATGCAAGGTTCGCTCTTTTTTAGCGATAAAAGCCAATTTTGTGTATTATATAATGCAGTGAGCAAATAGGGAGACAGAAATATTGTATGCCAATAATTTCGTACTCGTTGAATATTTTTGTGGCAATTACGGTCAAATAAAGAGAAGATACGAGAGAATGTTGTAGTCGCAGATAGAAATAAAAGAAGGAGATTGTCATAAGTAAAAAGGATTTGAAAATGCACGCAAGAAAGATAGTAACGCAAATTGGCTCTTTGCCGTACGATAATGCCGACCAAGCTGTAGAATTCAGTTTAAAGCATGATATACCATTTCTGCCGGAGCTGCCCAAATTGGGCGACGCCATGCTGGATTATATAAAAAATCCCGGCCGGCTTAGCTGCCTTGATACATTCAAGCGGAAAACGGACGGCTTCGATACGGTCAAGGTGCAGTGCGTAGGCCCGGCGACCCTGGTCCTCAGCGGATACGCAGAGGATGAAGCGGTCGAAAGGGCATATCAACACATTGCGGCTGTCGTCGACGGCCTGAACGTGAACAGCCTTATCTGTTTTTTGGATGAGCCTGCCCTGGGTCATGCCGGTTTCGATTATCAAAAATTGTGGGCGCCGATTTTCGGCAGCTTCGAGGCTACTTTCGGCGTTCATGTCTGCGGCAATATGAACTGGGACGAATTGTTCGAATCGGAAATCGGGATTATCAGCTTCGACGCCTCCAAGTATGACATTACGAAATATCCGGCCTATAGAAACGGCAAGAGAATTGCGTGGGGAATAGATACGAAAGAGAACGTCAGGGATTTTCGGGAAGGCGATTTGCTGACACTGCCGTGCGGCATGGGACCGAAGTTTTTCAATACGGACGATTGCCAGGAAAGACTAAACAACATGCTCCAGATTGCCAACACTCTGTCTTCTCGATCCGAGTCATGTACCAGCACACCTCAGTCATAAAAGTAAATTGCCTGGATTGAAAATAAGGAATGAATGGAATGAATCGACTAAGAAAAATCATTATCCTTGTCATATTATCTTTTTGTTTGCCAATCAATTGTGAAGGCAGGACGGGTGTGAAATATCCACCGACGTTTAGGAATATGCCTTTCGAGCTTCCCCGAGTCGAAGAGCCGCAGTTTCCGAGTAGAATCTTTAATATCACGGATTACGGTGCTGTTGGTGATGGTCATACGAAGAATACAAAGGCCTTTGCCGATGCAATTCGGGCCTGTGCGGAAGTCGGCGGCGGACGCGTGGTTGTGCCGGCAGGTATGTGGCTCACCGGTGCGATTGAGCTGAAAAGCAATATGGACCTGCATCTCGAACAGGGTGCAATTATAATGTTCAGCAGGGATTATGAAGATTATCCCCTTTTGGAATCCAACTGGGAAGGCCGACCGGAAGTCCGGTGTATGTCGCCATTATTCGGCAGCAATCTCGAAAACATAGCAATCACCGGTTCGGGCATTATCGATGGGGCCGGGGATGCGTGGCGGCCGGTCAAGAAATTCAAGATGACGGACAATCAGTGGAAAGAGCTGATAGCGTCCGGCGGAGTTTTGAACCAGACACAGGACATGTGGTGGCCGACAAAAGAGGCTCTAAACGGGCCGCAGATACTTGCATCGCTGCGAAGGCAGGGAAACGTGACGCTGGAGGATTATGCTAAAGTGCGTTCGTATCTGCGTCCGGTTATGGTTTCACTGATCGAATGTAAGAATGTACTGCTGGATGGGCCGACTTTTCAGAATTCTCCGGCATGGAATATTCATCCTTTACTTTGCGAGAACCTGATAATTCGAAATATCACCGTCAGAAATCCATGGTATTCACAGAACGGCGACGGTCTGGATTTGGACTCATGCAAGAATGCGATTGTCACCAACTGCCGATTCGATGTCGGGGACGATGCCATATGCCTGAAGTCCGGCAGGGATGAGTTCGGTCGGCGCAGGGGCAGGCCGAGCGAGAATATTTCTATAACCGATTGTACGGTTTATCATGGGCACGGCGGCGTAACAATCGGCAGCGAAATGTCCGGCGGCGTGCGGAATATTTACGTGCGTAACTGCGAATTTTTGGGTACGGACGTCGGCTTGCGTTTCAAGAGCACGCGCGGGCGGGGCGGCGTTGTGGAAAATATTTTCATAGAAGATATTCGGATGGCCGACATTCCGACCGAGGCTGTTCGGTTCAATATGTTCTACGGTGGGACATCGCCTATACCGGAAGATGATGATCCTGAACAGGACCCGCTCGCCCAGCGACAGGTCGTTCCGGTCAGTGAGGAAACGCCGCAGTTTCGCAAGATTTATATGAAGAACATCGTCTGCCGTGGGGCCGCCAGAGCGGTTCTGCTGCAAGGACTGCCCGAAATGCCTATCAGGGATATCGAGCTTGAAAATGTCACTGTCTCGGCTGATACGGGTTTGCTCTGTGTGGATGCTGATGGAATAAAACTAACGAATGTAAACATATTGCCTGAAAAATCCCCTGTATGTTATTTTTATGACAGCAGGAACGTGATGATGCAGAACTTAGACGTCCCACAAACCGAAGGTGTGTTCATTAAGCTGGAAGGTGACAAGACCGAAGGCATTGAATTAAAAGGCCCTAATGTCGCCGGTTTTAAAGACCGGATTCAATTAGGTAAAGATGTTAAACCAGATGCTGTTATGATATCTCATTGAAAATGATATTTTTAAATGACTGCCGATTCTTATAAAAACAAGGAAAGACAATATCGAGCTTATTATAAAAAAAGTTATTCCGAAGAATGATGTCAATGCGCTGGAATTAATTGGTGAGCTGGATAAAGAATTGCTGCGGCGATATCCAGCGAGCAGCATACATACATTGGACCTCGATAAAATTTCAAATGAAAGCGGTGTATTCCTGGTAGGGTATATTTCGCAGGTTGCCGTCGGTTGTTGTTCTGTGTGCGAGATTGAGCCGTGTATCGGGGAAATAAAGCGTGTTTTTGTTCGACTGCAATACCGCAGGAACCGAATCGCCGAACGCATGATGGAACATCTGGAAAAACATGCGGCCGAGAGCGGATTCAAGCTCCTACGCGTCGAAACCGGCTATAAGCAGCCGGAAGCAATAGAAATGTATCGCAAACTCGGTTATTATGATATACCAAAATTCGGTGAATATATAAACGATCCGAACAGTGTCTGTATGGAAAAAAGATTGATCGAGAAAAAAGTAAAGTAG
>CAZKYP010000295.1:0-3907 GCA_964556885.1 uncultured Pirellulales bacterium
CATACGTCAAAGAAGTCGTTATCCCACCGGGCATAGACGAGCATGACCTCCGCGCCTCGATCAGTGTCGAGGGCGTCTCGCTCTCGAATCGCGGGCAGGATGCCCGCGACACAAGGGAGCTTGTTGCATATTCGCCGATTCGCCTTGAGCCGGAGCCTATGCCGGAATCCGTGACGGCCCCGCTGTCACCGGATGAAATCAAGACCAACGAAGAGCTATACCTGACCGGTCTGAGGATCGAGCAGTTCCACAATCCGGCCCTCGATCCCGATCCATACTGGGAAGAAGCACTTCGTCGCGATCCAGGTGATGTCCGTGTGAACACCGCTCTGGGTATTAACTACCTCAAAAAAGCCCGGTTCGAGGATGCTGAAAAACTTTTTCGAATGGCCCTCGAAAGACTGACAGACAAATACACAAGCCCAAAAGACGGCGAGCCGTTTTACTATTTAGGCGTCGCCTTAAAAGCACAGGGCAAGCTCGACGAGGCATACAATAATTTCTACAAGGCAACGTGGAGCATGGCCTTCAGAGCTGCCGCGTATTACTCGCTGGCGGAGATTGATTGCATGCGGGGCGATTTTGATATTGCTTTGGGGCACATCGACTCATCATTACAGGCCAACGCCCTGAACGTCAGGGCGCTGACATTGAAAGCCGCAGTGTTACGTCACTTAGGACGGCCGGAAACGGCCCTAAAAGTACTGGATTGGGCATCCGAAATGTCCGATCCGCTCGACGTGCGAATTATGGCCGAACGCCGGCTGGTAAAAAAAACTCAACAGGTGGGCAAGGTTTTGGCCGCCGCCATGAATGAGCACCCTGCAACAGCACAGGAAACAGCGGCGGAATTCTTAAACGCCGGCCTCTGGCAGGATGGTGCCGATGTGCTCAATTATGAAATTGAGCAGGCACCCGATAAAACTAAAGTTTCCCCTATGGTTTACTATTACCTCGGTTTCTTCGCGGACAAACTCGGCCAACCGCAAAAAGCTGCCGAATACTACGAGCTTGCAATGAAGGCATCGCCGGATTATGTTTTTCCATTCCAGACCGAGGCTGTCGAGGTGCTCACTGCCGCGATGAATATCAATCCATCCGATTCATTCGCACCGTATTATCTCGGTGACCTGCTGTTCGACTTACAGCCTGATGAAGCGGTGAAGCTGTGGGAAAAATCCGCCTCACTCGGCACGAAATTCCCGATTGTATACAGGAATCTCGCAATAGCATACTCGCATCAGGAAAAAGAAGATGCAATCAAT
Source organism: uncultured Pirellulales bacterium (assembly GCA_964556885.1). Lineage (GTDB taxonomy): Bacteria > Planctomycetota > Phycisphaerae > Sedimentisphaerales > Anaerobacaceae > CAZKYP01. The sequence continues at coordinate 1,266 of CAZKYP010000295.1, forward strand.
ACAGCAATTGCAAACCTGGAAAAGGCAGTTTCTCTCGAACCGAAATATGCAATCCATTTCTTCGAGCTTGACCAGCTCTATGAAGCAAGCGGAGCATCACCCGAAAAACGCCTGACAATTCTCGAAAAAAATCACCAAACTGTTACAGGACGCGACGATGCCATCTCGCGTGAAATCACATTGAAGGTGTTCATGGGCAAATACGACGATGCGATAGAGCTTATGAAAGACCGGCAGTTCAATATCTGGGAAGGCGGGGCACGTTTCAATATCAACGATTGCTGGACGGATGCCTATTTGCTGAAAGGCCGGAAAAACTTTGCTGCCAAAAAGTATAAAGAGGCCCTAACCGATTATCAGGCATCAATCGAATTTCCCGAAAACCTAAGGGCCGCAAGAGCTTCAGACAGAAGCGGCCGCGATGCGGAGGTCTCCTACTGGACCGGACTCGCGTACGAAGCAATGGGTGAAAAAGACAAGGCAATCGAGGCATGGACTAATGCGGCTTCATCCGAAAGACTTAGAGGCCGTTTCGGAGGACGAGCCGGTTCTTTCGGCGGGGATGCCCAGCAATACTACCGAGGCCTTGCGATGTTGAAACTCGGCCAAAAAGACCTGGCCGAGGACACTTTCCGCAATCTCGTAGAATCGGGGGAAAATGCCTTACAGCAAGCCCCGGAAATCGACTTTTTCGCCAAGTTCGGCGAGCAGCAGTCCCAACGCTCAAGACTTGCCAATGCACACTATCTCATCGGCTTAGGTTACCTCGGCTTAAATGAAAAAGAAAAGGCCGCCGAGCAGATGAAACAGGCCCTCCAGGCCGGCCCCGACCACCTCGGAGCAAAAATGAGCCTGACTGAAATCGAGTAAACGTCAGTATTGAAAAAGCAAATTATCGTGAATGTTAATAATTGATACTTAACATCCTACTCTGTTTTTATTATAATATTTATACACAGATGTATTAATAACAGAACAGAAGGCTATTCCCGAACATCTTTATATAATAATGCTTGCTTTATCAAGTTAAGGAGTGGTTTTATGAGTAAACGAAAACGAAGAGGTTTTACTTTAATAGAGCTTTTGGTGGTCATTGCAATAATTGCTCTATTAATGGGGATATTGATGCCAGCGCTAAGACGGGTCAGGTCGGTAGCCAGGGCCGCGGTTTGCCAGGCCAGTCTGCACCAGTGGACACTGATCTGGTCGATGTTCACGGGCGATAACGACGGCTTTTTCAACGAAGGTCTCGGCGGAGAAAGCGAGACGAGCACGGGCAGGTGGCCGGATGAATTGAAGGCAAATTATAAAAATCTCGACATGCGTCTTTGCCCGATGGCGGAAAAACCTCAAACTGAAAATGGTCTTAATCCATTTGCCGCCTGGGGCAAATTCCCCGACGGCACATTCGGCAGCTACGGCCTGAACGAGTGGGTCTGTAACCGGCCACCCTCCACCGCAGGTGGTGAGGAAGAGAACTACTATAAGAATATTTATAGAATCAAAAATACTGATAAAGTACCAATATTCCTCGATTGCTACTGGTATGATGTATGGCCTCATGACGTTGACCAGCCTCCAACGACGGATGGCTCCACCGTAGATATGAAAGGCAGAAATGAAATGAGACGTGTCTGTCTGAACCGGCACAACGAGACAATTAACTGCGCTTTTGCGGACTGGTCTGTCAGGAAAGTCGATTTAAAAGAGCTATGGACATTTAAATGGCATCGCAACTACAACACTGCGGGCCCGTGGACTATAGCCGGCAACGTTCAGAAAAGTGATTGGCCGGTTTGGATGCAAAATATGAAAGACTACTAATCGATAAGAGACTAAGAAATTGTATGGGTCCGCCAAGGCGCGTCTTTGGCGGACCTTTTTTATTTACTTTGTCCGTTCGAGTAAAACCGTAGCCAACTGCCTCAGGCAATCGGCCTTTTTACCGAATGATTTTAAAAGAGCTACCGCCTCATCGGTCAGTTGCTTTTGCAGCTTCTTGGCTTTTTCCATACCAAGAACGGAAGGATAGGTACATTTTGCGGCCTTGACGTCCTTGCCCGCCGTCTTGCCCAATTGCTCGCTCGAAGCACTCACATCAAGGATATCGTCGGCGATCTGAAAGCTCAGACCGATTTTCAAGCCGTATTCACAGAGTTTCTCAAGCTGCTTTGCCGTCGCCCCACCGCAGATAGCTCCCATCGCAGCGGCACACCGAAACATTTTTGCGGTTTTATTGATGTGAATATATTCGATAAGCTCTTTGGTGCCGTCGCTTTTTTCGGCCTTCAAATCCGCCATCTGGCCTCCTATCATTCCTGACGGCCCGGCGTCCTGGGCCAACTGGCTGATTAATTTGAGGGCCGTAACCGGCTCTTCGATTCCTTTTGCAAGGATTTCAAAAGCGAGCGTCAAAAGAGCGTCACCAGCAAGAATCGCCGTCGCTTCGTCAAAGACTTTGTGGCACGTGGGAACCCCCCGCCGCAGGTCGTCGTTATCCATCGCCGGCAGGTCATCGTGAATGAGCGAATATGTATGCACCATCTCAATCGCCGCCGATGCAATCTCGGCGTTGCGGTTTGTCCCCCCGCCGACGAGCTCGCAGCACCACAACACCAGCGCCGACCGCAGCCGCTTGCCCG
>CAZKYP010000296.1:0-3904 GCA_964556885.1 uncultured Pirellulales bacterium
AGAAACCGGATTCCATGTAGATTCAGTCCATTCTATCGTCGATTGTGTCGCCATTGTCATTACAAATGAATGACTACATTGTAAAAACTTTCTTCAATTGCTCTTGTTAGGGAGATTAAGCTTCTTAGTTTACCTGTGATTTCATTGCCTTGAACCATACTTATTGGAAAATCATGTATACTTGACGTCTTCGTATTCCGAGCAATGGCATTATAATGCACTATGTCATTTCTTGCAGAAACGATGAAATCCCATAAATCATAATCGGCTATTATGTTTTCTTGGGAAGCCCATTTTATGAGTTTACTGATCTGTACGTTTCTTATACCTTCCTGTTGTATTTTCTTCGTAGTCTTATAATTTGGATATTGAATGAGTATTTGAAAAAAATAATACTCAATAGTTGACATTGTTCCAAGAAAAAGGAAGTCTCTGTAGAACGTTTTTAAATTTTGATCTAAGATTTGTTTTGGAGTAGCAGTACTATCCGTTTTGAAGTAATTTTTTTCCGATAAGAGATGGGTTATCCCAATGGAAAAGTTTATTTTGTTCGAAATGTCATTAAAAGGTTTGACCAAATCTGTTCCATCACTATTCTCTTTTTGTATCAGTGAATCAATGTGTTTTTTTATTGCGTTACAAATATCTTCAAGATAAGTAATTATCCCTGACGTCTCCGCCATTAAAATATCTCCTCAATTACTTCAATCCGCTAAGATAATTCCCCGATTGTAAATAGTTTTGGATGTAGTCTTTAACAGCGGCTTCGAGGGTGATGGTTTGTTTGTTGTAGCCGACTTTCTGAAGTTTGGTCATTTCGGCGCAGGTATAGTACTGGTATTGATTGCGGATTGACTCAGGCATATCGATATATTCTATAACAGGGGCCTTATTCATTGCGGCAAAGACGGCATACACCAAATCGTTCCAGCTTCGGGCCTTGCCCGTGCCGATATTATAAAGCCCGTTCAGCTTCGGATCATCGAAGAAGAACAAGGTCATATCGACCGCATCTTTGACGTAAATAAAATCACGCACCTGCTCGCCGTCTTTGTAATCGTCCCTGTAGGACTTGAACAGACACACTTTCCCCGTCGCGTTAATCTGCTCGAAGGCCTTGAGGATAAAGCTCCGCATATCGGCCTTGTGATATTCGTTCGGCCCGAACACATTGAAGAACTTGAGTCCCACGACCTTTTTCAGTAATCCGGTCTGCCGTATCCACAAATCGAACAACTGCTTGGAATATCCGTACATGTTCAGCGGCCGCAGTATCTGGAGCTTTTTCTCGTCGTCACTGAAACCGTCCGAGCCGTCACCGTATGTAGCGGCACTCGAAGCATAGATAAAACGAATTCCCGCGTCCGTCGCCCACTGGGCCAGCAGCTTGCTGTATTCATAATTGTTCTTGATCAGATATGAGGCGTCCGTTTCGGTAGTATCCGAGCACGCCCCGAGATGAAAAACCGCTTCTACGGGTGAGTCGATCTGGTCCTCGATTACCAGCTCGATAAAATCGTCTTTTTCCACATAATCGACAAACGATAGATTCAGCAGATTTTTCCACTTCCGGTCTGTACCAAGCTCATCAACCACGAGAATATCTGTAATCTTCCTCTGATTCAATGCGGCTATGATCGCCGAACCAATAAAACCTGCTCCACCGGTGACTATTATCATATTATAATTCCCTAATTCGCTAAGTGGACAAATTTACTTTATCAGAGCATAATTGTCATTACCTGAACTGTCAAATATTTAAGCTCTCGGTGCGCACAAAAAAAGCCGCTCGAAACCGAGCGGCCCTGCAAAAGTATTATGAACGCTTTGTATTTATTCAACACAAAGCGATATAGCTCGCAATCGCCAGAATTAATATCCGTCTTTTATTATCAGTAAATGGCAACCATGTATAGTAATAGAACTTTCTCATTTATTCACTCCACGAAAACAAGCTTATCATATTACTATCTTATTATGCGATTATGATAACAGAAATAAGCGCTAAAATCAAGAAAAAATCTCTTCCGCCGGGCTTAAGTGCTTAATTTCAAAATATTTATATTAAACAGATTGTGAATATTTTTCCAGCCGAAAAACCTCATCTATTGCTGTGATTTAAATGAAAGGCCGATAATTACCGTTGGCAACCCCTGGGAACTTCCTAATGTTGAGATAAATGAGCCTGTATGTACGTATCATAAATACAAACACTACACATTAATTTATGCTCTCCAAGGGTTTACTTGACCGTGAAACTCAGATGGATTATACTTGCTCTTCGCTATTACATTTTGTAACTGGTTGGCAAATTTTATTGTCAACAAGGCAGTTAGATTGCATTACTATCTCGCAATCACGACATAAGGAGACAAAAAATGACAGAATTTATGCAATATATCATGGGCATAGGCATGCCGCAGGGGCTTGACTGGCTGTGGATTCTTTTAATCGCTTTACTGGTATTCGGCGGCAAAAAGCTGCCTGAAATCGCTCGAAGCTTAGGCAGAAGCCTGAATGAATTTAAAAAGGGTGTCAAGGAAATCGAAGATACCAAGGATGAAGTGGCAGATGAGGTCAAAAAGGTCAAGGATGACGTAGTCAATCAGACTAAAGACGCCGCTGGCCTGAACGACAAAGATAACTAACAACCTTAATATAAATAATGGCACTCTCTCCATAACCAATCCAAATGGGAATCGGCAAGAAGGACAAACAAAAAAAGGAACAGACTCCTCCCGACACCACCATGAGCCTCGGCGACCACCTTGAAGAGCTGCGCGGCAGGCTCATCTCCTCTATAATCGGCCTCGTTATAGCCCTTGTTATATGTTTATGCTTCGGCAAGTACATCGTTGCATTCATTGAAAAACCATACATTGACGCAATGGGCCAAGAGGCGAGGTTACAAAGCATCTCTCCGGTCGATGGTTTTGTAAGCTATATGCAAATAGCATTGATTGCGGGAATAATCCTGGCATCGCCCTGGATTTTTTTTCAATTGTGGCAATTCATAGCCGCAGGACTTTATCCGAATGAAAAACGATATGTTTACAAGTCCATACCTTTTTCAGCAGGGCTGTTTATCATAGGGGCACTAACTTTTATTTTCGGAATAGCACCGAGGACACTACAGTTTTTTGTGTTTTTCAATAAACAATTTTTGGGAGTCAGTTCCAACTTTACATTTGCTAATTACATTTCATTCATAGGGATGATGATGTTGATATTTGGCATTGCCTTTCAGACCCCTATAGCGATTTTTGTCTTGTACAAAACCGGCCTGGTTTCAATCGAGGATTTTCGTAAATTTAGGAAATACGTATTTTTCGGTATCGTAGTCGTCGCAGCCGCCGTAATACCCGGCAGCGATATTTTTTCTTTAGTAAGCCTGGTCATTCCGATGTATCTGCTGTATGAGTTAGGCATATTTCTGAGCTGGAATTCCGAGCGAAAACGAAAACGACGTGAAAAAACTGAATGATATCCCAAACTAAAATAACTGCGGCGGCCTTAATCTGAAAGACCGCCGCAGTTTTAACTCTTAAAGTTCAGTTCTATTTTACATGTCATTGACTTGCAAGATAAAGAACCTCACCGGCAGACAGAGCCCTGTTGTAAATATAAACCTCATCAATCAGGCCATCCCAGAAGCGACCTAATGATTCCGGATTCTCACCGATAAACACATTTAAGGCGTTTGTGCCAATCGGTTCGGTCGTCGTGGCGCTCGCGTCAACCACGCCGTCCAGCCAAACGTTGATGTTTGCACCATCGAACGAGCCTGCAACGTGATGCCATTCGTCCAGGCCAACCGCAGTGACTCCGTCAATACCAAAGGCATCGGGTGCATTCCAGATGGTAATACCAAAGTGGAATCTCGGATCCATATTGACATTACTAA
>CAZKYP010000297.1:0-3869 GCA_964556885.1 uncultured Pirellulales bacterium
AAGACGAAAATTCGATAAGAATCTTCTGATTTACTCGCAGAAATCTTAAATGGATTAAATTCTCTGGCTATTTCTTTCGGAAAAAACCGCCAGCAGAACTTGACGTTATCACAATAAAATACACTGCCGTTTTCCTCATATCTGCTCATAACATTAGCAGGAAAACCGTAACCGGCGACACGCAGCACCAGTTCCAACAGAATAAACAGCAAGACCGGAATGACGGTAAGAGCAATAAGGCGAAAAAGCCAGAGACGCCAGCCACTTATTAGCTTATTTGTTAATTCTTTGTTATCTTTGTATTTGCCTTTGCCCACTGATAAGTGCCTGTTGCTTTTGTGGCGCTTGACATCTCCCTTAGAGCAGCTTTTCGATTTTTTTCTCAGCCTGGCAGACACTAACGTTCCCCTCAACTACGCCCTTCGATAGACCTTAGTACTTTACGCACCTTGGCGGAATTAGGATCTATCTTTTAGGCTATGTAAAATTTTCTTATAGCTTCATCTATCTGATCTTGAATAATTCTATAGAAACATGGACAAAAGCATTAATCCCACAAATCTTATTGAGTTTTGTTGCTTTGATAGTATTATAGACAAAATCCCCAAAAAACAAAGTCTTACTTTTTTTCCTGATATCTCCTATTTTTTTAAAAGCTGACAAGCCTCATGATTCCTCATCACTTTGCTTTACCATTTTAACAATTGCCCGCTGCAAGTCATCTGAAAGCTTTGGCCAAGCTTCAATCAGAGTTGACAAATCCTGGTATTCCCGTACAATCTGCGCTAAGTATAATGCCAAGTTGCTTTCGTACATATACGTAAGTGGCTGTTTATCAGCAGATTTAGGTGTTTTGATCTCTGGTTTTGTAAACCAGTGATTATTAACTTGAATGAGCGTGGTTGTTGGCAGAGTCGCAGATCGGTGTCAAAAAAGTGTCAGTCGCTATGCTACTGTCCTACAAAATGTCCTATTTTTTAGGTCACAAGTTGTGCTGAATTAGTATTTGAATAGTAACTTATCGTAGACATAATATCTTGCAGAAAAAAGGCTTGTGTGGAATATCGTTGTTTTGTAGCATTAAACAAGAAGGGCGGGTTCGAATCCAGCCCACTCCGTTAACTTTCATACGCATTAAATTTAATGCTGTTGCCATATAAACTTGAAAGATTTAAATAAGTAACCATAAATCTGCGTCATTATTGTGTCAGTCGCCAGTTGTAAACCACTTATAAGTCTTTCATAGATTCACTTGTTTATTACTTGTAATCCTCATTTTGACGCAAAAAATTGCATATAAGTCGTTATAAATAAGTTAATTATATGCGGAGAAAGGGATTTCTAATCCGCAGGTCACAGGTTCGAATCCTGTCGGGCGTGTTATCTGTGATAGTTTTATATCTTATATCATCAACTCTTTGGAACTAATTCCTTAATTTCAACGGACATGGCGGATTTGTATTGTCTATCGTTTATCTGTTTTTAATAATGATGTCAATATTGAAATGCTTTGCGATGTCATTCGATTCGTATATAATTTCATATATGTTGAGAATCGTTCATATTGATACACTAAATAACCTGTAATAAGAAAAATGAAAGGATTGGATATGTTCAGGAAAATTCTGCCTGGTGTTTTTATTTACATGTTTGTTGTTTTGGCCGGATGTGCAACACAGCCGGTTACTGCGCAAGCCGATAACGATCCGAACGTAATCCAGTATGTAGAAACCGACACAGGCCGCTGGATGGTCCATGATACGAATCGCCCTGCGCCGCCTGTAATTACACCATGCACCGAGAGTACACAGGAAAAGGCCGGAACGGCACCATCGGATGCGATAGTTTTATTCGATGGTACGGATTTGTCCGGCTGGACTTCCGAACGCGGCGGTCCGGCAAGATGGATTGTACGGGACGGTTACATGGAGGCGGTCAGACGCTCCGGCGGCGTTAAGACTAAGCAGGTATTCGGCTCCTGCCAGTTACACGTTGAATTTGCCACCCCGACAAGAATAACCGGTTCCAGCCAGGGGCGTGGCAACAGCGGCGTATTTTTGATGTCCACATACGAGGTCCAAGTCCTTGATTCCTACGATAATACGACATATCCGGACGGCCAGTGTGCCGCTCTTTACGGCCAGGCCGTACCATTGGTTAATGCCTGCCGGGAGCCGGGTCAATGGCAATCCTATGACATTATTTTTCATCAACCCGTTTTCAAAAACGGAAAAGTTGTGAAAAAAGCCACTTTTACCGTCCTTCATAACGGCATTCTTGTTCAGGACCACGTTGAGCTGCAGGGGGGGACCGGGTGGATAGGTCCTCATGCCGTTACCGATTATAAGCCACACCCTGACAAACTGCCTATTATGCTGCAGGACCATGATAATCCAGTTAGATTCAGAAATATCTGGATACGTGAGCTTATTGATTAAGGCTGTTTAAAATGCTTATCCATATATATGGATGGAATATATTGCATGCCTTTTCTTGACAAATACCTCTAAGATTCTGAATTGGGCCGAAAAACTAATATATATCCCAAAAAAATTAGAATTTTTTTAAAATTTTACTTGACGTTTATTTGGGTAATATGGTATATTTGGGCAATTAGAGGCGTTGGATTCTTACACAGTTTTCGGTTCCGGCGAGCTATGAATCCACAGGCCCTGGGCAGATATCTAAGGTGTTCTTAGGTAAGGGATCGCGTGAAGTATGAGGTAACCGGCAACCTAAAAAAGCTGCGAATACGCCACTAATAGAAGCCAAAATTCGTATGAGCACTTACCACGCTCATTGTATATGCAGTGTTAATGCTTACGGTGAAAGACTGCATTGAGGTTTTTAGCTGTCAATAAAGTCAAAATAAAGTATGTAAAAAATAGGACTTAAATAAAATTTTTCAAAGAAAGGGAGAATGGAGAGTGAAAAAGACAATTTTATCGTCAATTATGTTAATCGTTCTGGTATGCCTGTCAGTAAGCCCGGCCCGGGCGAGTCTGATTCAAATCAACGCGGCAGACCTGTTGTCCGATGCCAAGGTTTTAGATTTTGAGGCTGGCAGTGATGGAGTAATTGCTGGAAATGATGCTTTATTTGCTGGTTTTGGACTATCAAATGTAGCTCTGTTGGGAACGTTTAGTGCCGGTGGTGATAAATTGGATAGCGGTGTTTCCGGTAATGCTCTGGTCTCACGCGGCAATACGCTTGCAATTTCGGCCCCGTCAGGAGCATTGGACAATCTCTCGAGCGATGCCGGTTACCAATTTCAACTGGCTTCCGGGACAACGGCTACCCAGTTAGGATTTCGGATTGTGGACCAGACTTATTTTGAAATGACAGTCCAGACGCTGAGTAACGGTATCGTTTTGAACAGTTACGCTTATAATGTAACCAGTAGTAGCTTCAATTCAGTACTCTATTTAGAATCGTCTGATCCATTTGATGAAATTCGGTTAATGGCTGCTCCTTATGCTGATTTTGGCTGGGGTGTTGATGACTTGACATTAGCTGGTCTAACGTCTGTATCTTGTCCACCATCACCGCCTGCGCCTGGTCAAGGTCCAGTTATACCTGCACCATCGGCTATAGTCCTTAGCTATTTTGGTCTTAGTTGCATTGCGGGATGGAGACTTAGAAGGCGTAAAACTTCTTAGTAATATAATATATTTAGTTTTCTCAATGGTCGTATAAGGTCATGAGTAAACAAGTACAAGGATGTTAGGGGGGGCTTGTAGACCATTTTGTAGGCCAATTGAGTATTGGTATATTGATACTAAGCGTGCTAAAGGTTTGTTTTCATTACATACTACAGATGCATGTGGTAGGAGTGATTGTCTAAGCAGATAAATGTGGATTATATGCGG
>CAZKYP010000298.1:0-3865 GCA_964556885.1 uncultured Pirellulales bacterium
ACTTAATCTCGTCCGGGCAATGGGCCTTGATTTCGGGCGAGGTTACATACTGAGGGAAGGAATTCAGGATCTCAGAAAGCGGCTTTTTCTCATGGGACAAATATTCCACCAGTTTGGAGGCGGTAAATATCGCGTCGTCGAATCCATAATAATCGTCCCCTCCAACAAAAATGTGGCCGCTGCGTTCTCCGGCCAAATCGGCTTTGGTTTCATGCATTTTGGCCTTGATATGAGAATGCCCGGTTTTCCACATGATAGGTACGCCGCCATACGCAGTAATGACTTCCGGAAGCGCTTGAGTGCATTTTACGTCAAAGACTATTTTTCCCCCAGGTTTTTTCTCAAGCAATTGCCGCGCCAGAATTATCAGCAGCCTGTCGCTCCAAACATCCTGTCCCTTCTCGTCGATAATCCCGATACGGTCACCGTCACCGTCAAAACCGATACCTACGTCGGCATGGATGTATTGATGTGTCACCATCTCGCGCAGGCGTTTTCGCGCATTGAGATCGGACGGATTGGGAAAATAATGGGGATAACTTGTATCGGGATCGCAATACAATTGGAAAGTGGGGCATCCAAGCCTGTGGAAAACCTCCCACGCAAAGATTCCGGCCCCGCCGTTTCCGGCCTCGATAACAACACGAGGGACACCGGATGCGTTCATATTTATCCGGCTTACCACACTATCAATATAGGCGTCTCGAACATCAACCTGCTCGATACCACCTCCGCTTTTTTCCGCGAAATCCCCGCTTTCAACAATCGCATAAAGTTCTTTGATTTCCTTTGGTCCCAGCGTCTTCGAGTAACCGTGCGCGAGCTTAAAGCCGCACCACCCGTCCGGGTTGTGACTCGCTGTAATCATAATAGCGGCCGGGGATTTGCAGTGGTACTGGGCAAAGTAGACAACAGGGCTCAAACTCAGGCCGACATCGAACACATGAAATCCGCATTGTGCTATGGCCTCTTTAGCAACTTCAGAAAACCGGGGAGAATAAGAACGATTGTCATAGCCAACGACGACGTTGTTGTTCGTCTCATCAAGCTTACGGAGCAAAGTCCCAAACGCCCTGACGATAATCGAAACGCTATCATCGTTAAGCTCTTCGTTATCCACCCTTCCACGAACATCGTATTCACGAAACATGTTTTTGAAGTTCTGATTCATCCCTTTGCTACCTCTAATATCTTTAGATAATAAATTTCTCATAAATCCCGCTGAATTTACAGCATGATTTATCCAGGGTCAAGATATTTAATTTTCGGGATTTACATCGGGAAATTTAGCCTGAATATTGTTACCAATAACAATTCGGAAAAGTTATGGCGGGATTAAATCTCGGTCGCCGCGATTACCAGCGTTTCTTCCACCACAGTGCGGCGACAGTCACGGCGGGGATTGCCGCAAGTATCGAAATCACCCAGAACGCGTGTTGGTACCAGGCAAGCGGTATCCTGACATTCATCGAAAAGATACTGACAACCAGTGTCGGCAGCATGATCACAATCGTTAATATTGTAAGTGTCTTGATTCGTACGTTAAGATTGTTGCTGATAATCGAAGCCCTGGCGTCCATCAGGCTCGCCAGGACCTGTGAGTATATTTCCGTCTGCTGGCGACATTGGTTGTTCTCTATGACAATGTCGTCGAGAAATTCGAGATTTTCCTGGCTCAATCCTATCTTTGCTGCGTTGTTTTTGATCTTTTCTATAAGGACGCCGTTCGAGTTGATCGCACTTAGATAATAAACCAGGCTTTTCTCCAGTGTAAAAAGGTTCAGTAGATATTTATTCTCCCTGGAGGTGTTTATTTGCTGTTCGAGCTCATTTTGAATCATGTTGATGCCCTTGAGGTGTTCGACATAGTGTAAAATAGCCCCGTAGATAAGCTTTAAAAAGATGTCCTGAATGGCCTGGATTTTGATAAAGGGCCTGCCTTCGAACAGGGAAATATCGTTGGCAAGCACGATTACAAGACGGTCCTTAAAAAGAAAAACACCCGTCGAAAGGACCTTGAAACTGAAACTGTCCTCGGTGGTGTAGCGCTTGGGTCTTTTGAGGATCATAGCCACGTGTTCAGGTTCGAACTCGAGCCTGCTGAGCTCATCCGGGTCCAGGGACGAGTTCAGGGTATGCTCATCAATTTTAAGCTGATCGATAAGGTAACGCCGCTCGGCTTCATCAGGAGCGATATAGACAAAAACCACAGCTTCACCTTCTCCGCATTCGACAAGCTTTCCATCACTGATATACAGTTTTTTAACCATTCAACGCCACCAGCCATATTAAGTTCTGCGTTCGGTATAGTACGCAACGCGTAATACTAAATACGAGTCTGTTATTCTGTCAAGCTCGATTTGATAGTCAGAGAGAATAATTGAAATGTCTTATCCATTTATCATGCCCGATAAATTAGATAAATTCCCCCGAGCAAAATCAAGACGCCGCAAATCTTCCTGAGGATAATCGCGCCTTTGGACTTCTCGTTCCAGTTCAAATATCGCTGCACCAGCTCCGTGCTTGTACCGGCCAGGACGATAACCGAACAATGCCCCAGACCGTATGCAATAAGTAAAACGATTCCATATAACATGCTTGCAGAGGCCGCCTTGAATGTCACCCCCAACATCGGCGCCATGTAGGCGAATGTACACGGCCCCAGTGCAATGCCGAAGACCAGGCCGAGAAGAAACGCGGCAAGCAATCCCTTTCGTTTCATGCCGATTTTACCCGGGCCGCTGAAGGGCATGGGAATTACATCGAGCAATACCATGCCGACCACAAAAAAGATGACGGCGACAAAATAATATCCGTACGGGCCGACATCGCCAAACATTCGTCCGGCCGCAGCAGTTATCGCTCCAATCACCCCGATTGTGATTAAGATACCGACGGCAAAAAGCGTTGAAATCAAAAACGCCCGCTTCGTAGACATGCGGCCCTGCCGGTCGATGAAGCCCACAATTAAAGGAATGCTTGATAGATGGCAGGGACTAAGGATTACACTCAGTACTCCCCAGACGAAGGCGGCCGCAACGGCTATCGCAGGCGTTCCCTCAACCGCATGTGTCAGTATTGTAAAAAGCTTTTCCATCCGCTATTTTATACCCATTTCCTCAAGTTTTTTTTCTATTTGCTCCTGTGGGAAAAAGCCGACGTGTCGAAAAACTTCTTTACCGGTCTTATCAAAGAATATCTGGACGGGAATGGACTGCACGCCATAACGTGATGCGAGTATAGGTTCTTCTCCTACATGAATGAATAGAACATCAGCTTTTCCCTTATATTTTTCCCGCAGCGTATCAAGAATCGGCGCCATCATATCGCACGGCACGCAACCGGTGGAACCAAAATCGACAATGGACGCTATTCCGCTCGCACGGGCTTTATCAACTGGGTTGTCTTGCGCCGAGGCCGCCTGGGTCTTGAGCCAGGAAGCAGAAACTTCAATCTGCACTCTTTTGCCGATGGTCCGGACGTGTTCATCTACAAACTCCTGCTGTTTCTGCTGGAGCAGGAATTGCTTGATTTGTGGACTGATTTGCGCCAGGGTAGCACCGCCAAACGTTTCTTTATTGCCGTTGTAGAAATCGAGAATTTCCGAATCGGCAACCTCTATCGTTTTAACCAATGATTGCAGGTAATCCTGGATAATTGCCTTCTCGTCCTTTTCCGATATGTCTGTATCGCTTTCAGCCGCATCCGTCCTTGCTTCGGTCAGGAGCAACTTAAATGTTGCGATTTGCTCCAAAAGGAGAACGCCATTTTTTCTTAGCTGTGGTCGTATTTTCTCATCGGCCTTGTCGATCTCTTCGGTTAACTCTTTGTCGTTGATAACCAGATTGCCGGCCTTGAGCAATAC
>CAZKYP010000299.1:0-3861 GCA_964556885.1 uncultured Pirellulales bacterium
TATCCTTTGGAAAGTCAAGAGTAAACTTGTGAATACGTTAAAAAATGTCGTGGACTTGCCTTTGTCAATAGAAAGATAAAGCAGAATTTCTCCTTTAAATTATTGTCGTTCTCCTATAAACATTGAGCTTATGGAAAATCGAAATTTGTTTTTTGAGATTGATTTTGATATAATGCAAATATGACCAGTAAAGAGATAGCGATAAAAACTATAAAGAATCTGCCGGAGGATGCATCCTGGGAGGATATTCAGGAGCGAATTAATTTTATAGCCGCAGTTCGTAAAGGTCTCCATGAGCTTGATGAGGGCAAAGGACTATCCCACGACAAGGTCAGGGAGGAGTTTGCCGAATGGCTTACAAATTAATCTGGGCTCCTTCGGCTCTGCTTGATCTGAAAGATATTTCATCCTATATCGCCGAGGCCAGCCCTCGCAGTTCCATTCGTTTCGTTAAAAGTATTTTTCAGCATATCGAGCAGCTAATCGATTTTCCCGAATCCGGCCGCATCGTCCCTGAATTTGATGATCCATATATTAGAGAGTTAATCCGAAAACCATGCCGAATTATCTACCGGCTCAAATCACAGGATAATATCATCGAGATAGTAAGAATCTGGCACGCTGCAAGAGGGCTGCCTCAGATATAAAGAACAATTCGTATTAAATTCTATTTATGTTAAAGACTGTTTGGAGCAGGATTTTCATCGAGTAATTTTGCTTTTTGCATTTTAACTTTTGAAGTTAAGAAGTATAATACAAATCAGCGATGTTTTTCCCGATTTTAGAGTTAGATGCGAAAAGCTCTCCGGTGTACCTGTTGTGTCAGGCACACCAATAGAGTCGGGGACTTAAATTCGTATATTATACGGAAATCATATAAAATTATGTCATACTATTTAATGATGGAAGATGATCCTGTTGCAATGATTGGGCTTGGCATTCTTATTGTTGTCGCCCTTATCGCAATTTTCCGGATATCAGCTCGGAATAACAAATTGATACGTAATGCGAAAATTCAGGAAGAAGATGGCACCTTGCGTCCACCAACACGAAATGAGCAATTCCTGATAGCCCAGTACCTGGCACACATCAAAGGAAAGCACTTCTGGCATCTTATAGTTGCAGGGATAATTGTTATAGCAGTAGTTATTCTGGTTATGAAATTTGTTATTATACCGCGATTGGATATATGATTAATGAGCAGTATAGACAGAAAGTTACTTAGCAAGCTTGTTCGCCGGGAGTTTGAAAAGGCGTGCAAGGATTTCACTGCCCGTATTGCTGCTACGGGATTCAAACGTACTCAAAAGCATCTCTGGACTCGTCGCCACTCATTTACGGCCGACTTTATTCATTTTCATAGGGGTGGAAGTTCCTATGGTGCTCCAATCGACGCAGGTATAGATATTCGTGTTCACTTCGGAATCCGTATTCTAAATGACGGCATAGGTGGGCCTGTCCTGAATGGACCAAATAGTGATTCTGGCAGTTTCAGAAAAGGTCGCTATCATCTCAGATTTAATGCTAAATCTGGTCACATGTATGATAGATGTTTAGATGATTTGGTACGATTTGTGAACGATGAAGGATTACCCTGGTTCAGGAAGTTTGCGCAGGAAAAGAATCTCCTGGATCAGCCGGACACACCACTCCGGCCTGAAACTCAAGAGGCACTACGTGCAGCAATCAACGGTGAAGGTGATCAAGACAAGATTGCAGCATCATTAAAGCTTCTTGGAATCAAAAAATAGTTGTTATAGAAAAACTAAGGTCTGACCTTATTGGATTATTATTAATTTGAAGTTATATGGGATGTGCAATTTATAATTAAACTGCGCACGCGACAGATTGAAAGGATGAAATGAATAAAGCAATTCAATCGGTAAAAGGGCTTGTGCGCGGTAAAGTTTTCAAAATTTCAGCAATTCTTTTTGTTTTGCTAATTGCTGCGTTGGCGATATTGAAATTGCGGCCGGAGCCGCTTGGAGAGTACCGGCTTACTGAAATTGTACCTATAGGACATATCGGTCACTTCTTTGCTTTGAACGATAACGGTCAGGCGGCCGGTTACGTTCAAAGACAGGGAAAGGATTACGCCGCAATCTGGGATAAAAGTACCGGTGTTAATGTTTTGGAAATACCTGATAGTTTTCCCTCACTTGCAAAAGATATAAATAATTCCGGGCAGGTTTGCGGCGAGGTGCGAGACCCGAATGATAAAGCCCGCGCGTTTTTCCGTGACAGCAATGGTGAAATTTTTGATATCGGTACACTTGGCGGTCGTGCCAGCATTGTAGAAAATATAAACGAGCAAGGGATAGTTGTCGGCTGGTCGGGGACCTCAACACAGACAGTACATGCTTTTTTGTGGACTAAAGAGCAGGGTATAAGAGATCTCGATACTCGAGGTACGCTGTACAGCTATGGACATGGAATCAATGATAAGGGCCAGGTTGTGGGAATTCTTTACACTACCGGCAGGAAACGTCATGCTTTTTTATGGCGGGAAGAAACCGGGATGGTTGATATACACGACAGGCTAAAAGGGACCGAAAGTATTGCTATGGGTATTACCAACTCTGGTCTTATATACGGTGAGTATGTTACGGCTAATAACATGATACATGCATTCGTGTGGGATAAAGACAGGGGATTTAGAGATTTGAAAATGGTCAATGAAAAAGACCACTTTAGTCCTTTTGTTATCACCGACAGCGGATGCGGCGTTATTAAAACTCGCCAGGAACGAGTGAAAAGGTTCGGATATGTATTCAAAGAAGAAAAAGATTTATCTGTGTTGCTTAATAAAAGATTGAAGAAGCAATATCTGTACATGGCCCTGCCGTTCGAAACGAATTATTTTGTCGCGTATGATATAAACAACAGCGGCCAGGTTATTGGCAGTGCAAGAGAAAACGGGATAGTAAGATGGTATTTTATGACCCCGATAGAAAACGATGATTGAGTAACGGGATTGCAAAATATTGCTATCTGTGTATATTGTAGTACATGTTTGGTTTTTTTGTTTTCGAAATAAAATCCGAGAGCAAGGTTATGAAGATAGCACTTAAAAGAATATATGAAAAGCCGTCGCTTGAAGATGGATATCGCATTTTAGTAGACAGAATCTGGCCGCGAGGAATTTCTAAAGAAGATGCGAAAATTGATGAGTGGTTAAAAGATATTGCGCCCAGCAATGAATTAAGGAAATGGTTTAATCATGATCCCGAAAAATGGGATGAGTTTAAAGAGCGTTATTTTGCAGAACTTGAAAGCAATAAAGAACAACTGGAAAATATATACTCGATAGTAAGGCAACATCATACTACCTTTCTTTACTCGGCAAAAAATGAAGATTTTAATAATGCTGTTGCTTTAAAAGGATATATAGAAAAGCAAATGAAATAGAATCACATAGGGTGCAAAGAATCGCACAGTTCAGATCTGCTTATCTATCCTATATAGGTTGTCCTTGAAGAACTAACGGGATTGCAAAATATAACAGCTTATATATTGTAGTGTTTGTTTGGTTTTATGGATTCCTTATTACCAAATTATGAAAGGGTCGGCGAGTGAAAAGGCAGATTATTGTTTATTGTGTTTTGGTTTGTGTGGCGGCGGGTGTGTGTTTTATTGGTTTGGGTAATGCCTGGGCCGGGGATTCTTCGCTGCCGCATCTTGTGCAGAAAGACGGGCGTTATGCACTAATCGTCGACGGTGAGCCCTTCCTGATTCTTGGCGCTCAGTGCAATAATTCCAGCGCCTGGCCGGCCATGCTTCCCAGGGTTTGGTCCGCAATGGAGGCGCTAAACGTCAACACGCTCGAAATACCCATCTATTGGGAGCAGTTCGAGCCGCAGC
>CAZKYP010000300.1:0-3821 GCA_964556885.1 uncultured Pirellulales bacterium
AAGTCAAAGCCAGTCCCGGATTTTCTCAACCCGGGCCGACAGTTCCGATACCGCTATTTTCAGTTCTGTTGTTTCCATACTACCTGTTAAAAGTAATTGGTTATTGGTTATTGATTATTGCCAGTTGGTAGTTTTATATCATATTAAGGCAGATTGTGCAATCCTGTATTTGCTCTTGTGTATCTTGAGGATAGAGCAGGGGATGGTTACTGGCTTAGGGTTGTTATTACGCTGATGGCATTGAAAATTGCATGGATAAAGATAGGGCGAAGCAGCGAGCCGCTTTTTTCGTATGAGTAGCCCAGGCACACCGCCAGTACGAACAGTGCCGGCCAGTGCCCGGTGTTTACATGTGCGAAAACAAAAAGAACGGAGCTTATCAGGATTGCAAGCCAGGCCGCATGGCGAGTTCGTGTAAAGGATTGTATAAGTGATCGTAACAAAGTCTGGAAAAGCCCGCGAAACAGCATTTCCTCGAGCAGCGGTGCAACCACTACGGCCACTACGACAACCGTTATCCGGAGCGGCAATTGCGGATTTTCCGTGATTGTTTTGAGCTGCTCGTGCTGCTGCATGTGGTATTCCCTGCCCGAGATAAGCTCTCCGATCGAAACCGTCACGAGTGTCGCCGCCACGATAAGCGGCCAGACGGCAAGCAGGTTCACAACGGCGGCATAAAAATCCCTGATGATTGTTTTAATGTTCAGTCCAAACCCGCTTAATCTTCGGGGAAAATGAATCCAGGCCAGAACGATGATTAATATTATCGATATTACCTCGCCAATACCAACGAGGAGATTGTTCAGGAATACGCTCTGCCATTTCGGCAAATTACCTATGATATTTACAATGACCTGTGCCGTTAAAGGAAATAGCTGAAGGGCGAGAAACAGGACTATAAAGGGCAGGTATATCGGCATATCATTTCGGCGCGGGACCGAATCGATTAGGGCATTTTTACCTAATGAAGTTCTTAACAGCCAGGAAGCGAATAATATTACACCTGCCGCAAGTATCAAATTCGATATTGTTATGAAACGAATGAATTCCATTGACTATCTACTATTAAAAACCTACTATTTTTCTAATTGTCGAATTTCGACAGACGATTGTCAAAGGAAAACGGCTTATGGATATATTTCGCATTGATGGACCTGTCAGGTTGTCCGGCAGTGTCGGCATAAAAGGTTCTAAAAACGCATCTCTTCCGATAATGGCCGCGGCCGTCCTGACCGGCGGTAAGTCGGTTATAAAATCGGTTCCTCGTCTTTCCGATATTTCCGTATGCGGCGAACTACTCGGCCGGCTGGGCTGCAAAGTCGACCGACGTCCGAACGGCGATTTATGTATCGATTCGACGGTAATCGATAATCCGGTGGGTGAATATGAAATTGTTTGCAGGATGCGGGCCGGCATCTGCATACTCGGTCCTTTGCTCGCCCGCTGCCATCGGGCGGAAGTATCGATGCCCGGCGGCTGCGCAATCGGCGACAGGCCGGTAAACATCCACCTGCACGGCCTGCGGGAGCTCGGTGCACAAATCAGTCTCAAAAACGGCTATATTATCGCCGAAGCCCCGAATGGTTTGAAAGGCAAGGACATTTTCCTGGGCGGGTCGTTCGGCTCGACGGTGCTCGGGACCGCCAATGTTCTCATGGCGGCGACGCTGGCGAAAGGGCGTACTGTTATAGAGTCGGCAGCGTGTGAGCCGGAGATTGCGGACCTGGCAAATTGTCTTAACGGCATGGGTGCAAAGATAACGGGCATCGGCTCGCCCCGATTGGTAATCGAAGGAGTCGAACAATTACAGCCGATTGAGTATGAAATTATTCCGGACAGAATCGAGGCAGGAACTTTTATGGTCGCTGCGGCTATAACCGGCGGCGAGCTGCATCTGAAAAATTGCCGGCTCAACGATATGATGGCCGTTGTTGACAAGTTGAAGAACATCGGCGTGACGGTTGAGGCCGAAGGCGACGGCTGTGTCGTAACCCGCACAGGTCCGATCGAGCCTGCCGAGATAACTACCCAGCCCTATCCGGGATTCCCGACCGACCTGCAGGCCCAGTTCATGGCCCTTTTGTCGCTGGCCCGGGGAAACAGCGTGGTAATCGAAAAAATATTTCCCGACAGGTTCATGCACGTTGCCGAGCTGAACCGTATGGCGGCGAATTTGCGAAAAGAAGGTCCGGCTGTTATTGTGGCGGGTGTGAAAAAACTCATCGCCGCCCCGGTAATGGCCTCGGACCTGCGTGCATCGGCGGCGCTGGTTCTGGCGGGATTGGCCGCCGAAGGTACGACAATCGTCAACAGGGTCTATCACATCGACCGGGGTTATGAAAGAATCGAGGAAAGATTGAATACACTCGGCGCGAAAATCATCCGGGAAAGTGTATAGTTTAGATAAATGTTCCGGCTTCTATAAACTTCACGACTACTTACTGAATGATCGTCGGACGCTGTCGCTCGCCGACCTTCTGATAGTGAGCAAGAGCGCTGTCACTGTCATCGAAATCTTTTTCGGTGAACATAAGATGGGTCTGGCCGATGAGGATTTGGTCACATTCTTTTAAGGCGGTCGGCTCGGTTATTTTATGGTTGTTGATGAACACGCCGTGCCTGCTGTCCATATCTTCGGCAAGGTGCTTTTTGGTATTTTCGTCATATCGTATTCGCAGGTGTTTGCGGGAAACCATATCGTCCAGTATCTGCATTGGGAGGGCTTCCGCCCTGCCGATTACGTTGATACGACTGCCGAGCGGCAGGTACTGACCTTTCTGTGATCCGGATATTATGATTATAGAAGCCATTCTAATTCCTTGTAGCAAATGCCTGCAAATGCTTGTATACCGGCGTATCCACATCCATCTTTATATGATTTCAGTTAAGTGGATATAGTATTACCCACTGGCGACGCAGTCAAATTCTTTTTGAGATTTTACAATTTTTGCCTTTTTACAAGCGTCTATTCCTGTAATGATATAGGGTTGCTATATATTGATTTTTGGGCTGTTAATGGGCAATACCGAAGAAAAGAATGATAAATCGGCAAAGGACTCAGGCGATGCTGCGACCAGTCCTTTCAGTTCGTCGGCGAATAAACCGATAGGGCAGATCGGTCCCTACAGGCTGCTTAGTGTCCTTGGTGAAGGCGGATTCTCCATCGTTTATTTGGCTGAGCAGGACAAGCCTGTCAGGCGCCGGGTCGGGCTGAAAGTTATCAAGCCGGGAATGGACACTAAGCAGGTTATTGCCCGTTTTGAAGCCGAGCGCCAGGCCCTGGCACTGCTTGACCATCCGAATATTGCCCCGGTATTCGATGCCGGGACGACCGAATTCGGCCTGCCGTATTTCGTAATGGAAAACGTCAAGGGCATTCCCATCACCGAGCATTGTGACCGTGAAAAGCTCAGTATTGAGGATCGTCTCGTTCTGTTTTCGCAGGTGTGTGATGCGGTTCAATACGCCCACCAGAAAGGTATTATCCATCGCGACCTCAAACCGTCCAATATCCTGGTGTCCGTCCAGGGTGACAGGGCCACTCCCAAGATTATCGATTTCGGTGTGGCCAAGGCCATTACGCAGCCTTTGACCGAGCGTACGCTCTACACCGAACAGGGTCAGTTCGTCGGGACGCCTGAGTATATGAGTCCCGAGCAGGCGGAAATGGGTGCACAGGACATTGATACTCGCTCGGATGTTTATTCTTTAGGTGTATTGCTTTACGAGCTGCTGACCGGCGCACTGCCGTTTGACACCCAGACACTTCGCGAGGGTGGCGTTGATAATATAAGAAAGATCATCAGGGAGCAGGACCCCAG
>CAZKYP010000301.1:0-3785 GCA_964556885.1 uncultured Pirellulales bacterium
CGCTTCGGCTTCCAGTACAGCTTCCGAGCCGGTTCGAGTGTAAGAAAGTGGTTTTTTGGTAATGGGATCATCCGGAACAGCAACCTCAGTAATGTCGCTTAATTTATTCGGGAATTTACCGTCATTCGTACCGGCATGCAGTCGCATTGTTTCGACACACTGCAATGCAGCTAAGTGCCGGCTCAATCTGTTCGTCTGACTGGTTATTTTTCCTCTGATATCAGGACTCTCCAGTGCTGTCTGCTCGGTTAAATCAATAAGCGGCTGAGGCAGGGCGGTTAAAGCCCAGTACAGATTCGGCCCATCTTCTACCTGGATCAGTTCTTCCACTTGTCTCAGCGTATACGCGGTCACAGATATTCCGACTAAATCCTGAATCAGAACCGAAGATTTACAAAGATTTTGGCCCATAACGAGTCCGGCACGAATCGTATCAAGTGCTTGGTCGTATTGGCCCTGTTTAATTTCAAGACGAATTCTTAGACTCATGATGTAGATTAAACTGCGATACTTGGAAAGATCCATTGAAGCAGTTTCCGGGTCCACCTCAGGCCAGTTACACTGCTTACTTTTGGACGCCTGTTCGATAGTCTTTAATGTCTGCTGTAGAGGTATCAAAATTGACTGTACCTGTTGAACCGGCAATTTATCCAATGGAGCATCGAGCCATTGTCTGATTTGGTTCGAATCGAGATTCTTCGGCAGTGACTGGATTGCTTTTTGGTATAACGGTACCGCATCTTCATCTGTCAGTTCCTCGGCCTTCGGCAAAAGACGATATTGTTTATCGGCATCTGTCATTTTTGATGAATAAATAACAAGCTGTATCGGCTTAGGTGCACGTTGTGCAAAACAAATAGTTGAAGTTATGACTAAAATCAAAAAAAAGACAATGGTGCGTTTCATAAGCTCTTTCCTTATATAGAAATCCCGCAAACCTTGTTCAGTTCCTGCTGCGTTGTGATGCCTTCACTGATAAGCCGCTGGCCGTCCGCCAGCATACTCGTATGGCCGCGGCTCATAAGCAAAGTTTCAAGCTCTTCGAGGTCTGCCTTGGCCAAAATAGCCTTTCGTAAATGGCTGTCCAATTGAATCAATTCTGCTATCAGTACGCGGCCTTTATATCCGGTATCGAAGCAATCCTCACAACCTACTGCTTCGTACACGCCGGAATCATCAACCTGGCTCTTGCATTTCTTGCAGAGTCTCCTGACGAGCCGCTGGTTCAGGACCGCCGAAATACTGGAAGTCACCTGGTATGGTTCGATACCCATCTCCAGGAGGCGCAGCAGCGCACCGGCCGGCGTCCCGCTGTGCATCGTGCTCATCAGCAAATGCCCGGTCAATCCGGCCTCGATTGCAATCTTTGCCGTTTCGGCATCTCGAATCTCCCCAATCATCAGGACCTGCGGATCCTGCCTTAGCAGTGATCTCAATGCAGTGGGAAATGTCATCTGACCGTGAGGTGTAATCTGTACCTGTGTGGCGCCCTCAATCCTGATTTCCACCGGATCTTCGAGACTTACAACACTCTTGCCCGGAAAACATTTCAGAATATGGCGTAAAATAGCTGCCAATGTTGTACTCTTGCCGCTGCCCGCCGGGCCGGTCAGTAACAGTACACCCTGGCTCTGGGCGGCGATTACCTTAAGAGTGGCATAGATATTTTCCGAAAGTCCGAGTCGCTCTAACTCCATAAGCTCGGTATTATTGTAGAACAATCTCACAACCGCTCGCTGGCCGTGAATTGTTGGAAAGACCGACAGCCGCTGGTCCATGATTCGCTCGGTCTGATTTCTGTTAATTTCGATTCTACCCTCCTGTGGTATATCGTTTCGATAGGTCAAAAGCCCCCCCAAGACCTTCAGACGTGCGATAACATTATCGGATAAGTTCTTCGGCAGCTTTTCAATGGTATTCAGCATCCCATCCAGCCGAAATTTAACTGCTAATTCAGTTCCGGTAGGTTCGAAATGGATATCACTGGCGCCGTATTTTACCGCTTTTTCGAGCAGTTCATTGACTATAGAGACTACATTTCCAGTGTCGTTTTTATCCTTGGATAATTTTTTTTCTTGATTATTTGCTGCCATTTTGACAATTCCATTAAAAAAATGCCCTTTTCCGACCCAATTCCAAAGATAAGACGCGTCGAACCGCAAAACGTTATTCAATAAAGAAATTTTTTCTGATTTTAAATTAATTTTTGATAACATATAATAACATTGCTCGTCTTGTTATATAGAGCCACGGAAATAACGGAAAGATTAAGGTTATATGTTTGGAAAAGCCCTAAGCTATGAACCGCTATTGGGGGTGGCAGCGTATGAAACCGTCGCTGAAAACCAACGATGGATTCTGTCGGCTATGCAAAAGCACGGACAGGAGTTGGTTACTATGCTGTGGAGAATTTTGGGCGATGAGCAGGATGTTTGCGATGCTTATCAGAACACTTTCCTCCAGCTTGCACATCACGAGGGCGGGCAGAAACCGGAATATGTCAAAGCGTACGTTTTCCGAGTGGCCAACAATGTGGCAATATCGATGTTAAGACGCAGGCTCATCGAGAAAAAGAATTTTTCCCAGCCGTCCGGAGAGGTCAGAACTTTCAATTCCCCGGCTGATGAGCTGGATTCGAAATATATGCAGGAGACTCTGAGAACCTGCCTGGCAAAGTTGCCGGAACATCTAAGAAACGTACTGACTCTTCGGGACCTGGCAGAAATGTCTTACCCTCAGATAGGCAGGATATTAGGTATATCCGCAGGTACGGCGAGGGTTTACAGGTGCAAAGCAATAAGATTACTGGCAGTATGGATGTGTAAAGAATGATTATGTTTACTATGAAGAAAAATATCAGTTGTAGACCGTTTAGAAACTGGCTTTATTCGTCAATGAGCAGGTACATCGGTCCCGATGCGAAATGGCTGCAGAATCACATCAGTAATTGTCCGAATTGCCGGAAAAGGCTGGCTTCCTATACAAAAGTCGATTTAGCACTTTCCATTATGAAATCTCAGCCGCATAGACTTGACCTGTTAATGCGTGCAAACACACAAGCTATCGGTGTTTTAAAACACAGCCTTAGAAACGAACCAAAAGCTGAAAAACTGAAAGTAATACAGCCGGAACCCAAGTTTCCAATTAGATGGAGCAAGTGTGTATTTTCAGCCGTCAATGTTGCCGCGTGCATAATGATTGTGCTCCTTATGAAAATGGGCATTTTCTCATCCATGAACACGGTTCAGACTCAGGGCCAGAAAGCCATGAGACACTATTATGCCAGCCGGGCCGGCGAAGACATAGCGAATCAAATCTTTCCCGATGCCTCACAGAATCCACCGTCTGTAAATCAAGGCAACGTCACCTCTGCATAATACGATTCCGATAATTATTTCATATCGCTCTTTTTTCACGCTGCTTATTCCACATTCTATCGGACTCAGTTGATATAACTGTTTTTCATTCGCGATGCTGTTTTGATAGACATTCATTTATTTCTTATATTTTATTTGACGGTTCCCATTATGAACTCCAGGGGCATACTGTCAAAATACAGGAGTATTGCATAAATATGGAAGCATAGATAGGCTTGAGTTAATGGTACAGGCTAAATCATGAAGCATTTTTTTGGATTTGGTACAAAAGAAAAACAATCCGGCGCGGATAGTACAAACAGCAATTTAAACAATAACATCGAACAAATCTGCGGCCTGTCGCAATTGTATTCTCCAGAGCAGGAGATAGTTGCTCATGTTCGGGATGTGGCCGATATTCTTCACGAG
>CAZKYP010000302.1:0-3677 GCA_964556885.1 uncultured Pirellulales bacterium
ACTTATGCGGATAGATTATAAAAATCGACGGTTTGAAAAAATTTTAATCGGCGTCAATGTCCTGACGGCGGGCGTAGTCGTGGCGTCATTTGTCACGCTGTTCGGCGGCTTTAAAAGACCGCTGCCGGAAAATGTTCTATACACGCTTCAGGTTGTACTGCTTTTTATCTTTATTGGCGAAAAAGTAATCAGGTTTTTCAACGCCGCATCAAAGGTTCTGTTCCTGCGGGTGAACTGGTATGAAATTCCGCTTTTGATTACGCTTCTGGTTACCGAAATCGGTGCGGGGCGCTGGTTTACATCCGGCCAAACCGAAGCTGTGGCAGTCAGGCATTTCGCGGTTGGAATATATCTTGTTTTACAGGTGGTCATAAAGCTATGCAGGACCAGTATCAACCTTGCCGCATCCGGCAAGAGCCCGACCCAGACCCTTATTGCCAGTTTTGTGGTTCTGATAGTCTCCGGCGCCGGGCTCTTAATGTTGCCGCGGGCGTCCGCCGACGGTGAAAGCATGAGCTTTATCGATGCATTGTTTACGTCGACGAGCGCGACCTGCGTCACCGGTCTAATCGTCAAGGATACCGGCCGGGATTTCAGTCTTATGGGACAAGTGGTCATCCTGTCGCTGATACAGCTTGGCGGCCTGGGAATAGTGGTGTTCGGTGCGGTTCTCGCGCTGCTGCTGGGCCAGGCTTTCAGCGTGCGCGAGTCGGTGGCCATGCAGGATTTGCTGAGCGCGCGCACGCTCAGCCGCATAGGCAACACTATAGCTTTTATTTTTGTCGTAACCATACTTATCGAAGCCGTCGGCGCCGTCAGTCTTTATTATATGTGGGACGATGTCCCCGGCTGGTCCGGCGCACACAATCAGTGGTTCTGCAGCATCTTTCATTCCATCAGCGCTTTTTGTAATGCGGGCTTCAGCTTGTTTGCCAGGAGTTTCGTCAGGTACAATGGGTGCTGGCAGATATACGTGGTGATATGCCCGCTGATAATACTGGGAGGACTCGGATTCAGTGTGCTCTATGATATAGTCAATATCGCCGCCGACAGGATCAAACGATTCTTTAAAAAATGGTTCTTTAAGCGTTACCGCTTTTCGATGGAAGCGCCGAAAAGGGTGAAGCTTCAGACCAAAATTGTTCTGTTTGTGAGCGCCTGTTTGATAGTTTTCGGGATGCTGGCGATACTTATGTTCGAACGGTATGCAGGCGGTGATAGTACCGCTCAAAAAGCCGGAGTGCTGGGTGCGTTTTTTCAGTCGGTTACTGCAAGGACAGCGGGTTTTAATACCGTCAATATATCCGCGTTGTCGGCATCGAGTAAATTCATCGTGATTTTGCTTATGTTCATAGGCGGCTCGCCAGGCTCGACCGCGGGCGGAATCAAGACGGTGACATTGGCGGTTTTGATAATGACGGTTGTCGCGGCATTACGCAAGAGGGGCGAGGTTGAGATGTTCAAACGGGCCGTCCGTGTGATCGTGGTCGGCAGGGCGGTTACCGTTACGGTGATTTTCATTATTGTATTGTTTACTGCTACACTGGCACTGAGTATCACGGAGAACTCGAAAGGTTTTACTTTGATGGAAATCATGTTCGAGACCAGTTCTGCTTTGGGTACGGTCGGTTTGACGACCGGTATAACACCTTCTTTGACAGCAGCAGGTAAATTGATTATCATTACTACAATGCTTATTGGAAGGCTTGGGCCGCTGACGTTATTGGCGGCATTGACGTTTAACTTAAAGCCGGTGCAGTACAATTATCCGGAAGAGTCGATAATTGTCGGCTAAATTTATCGCCTGGGTTGAATGACACGGGCTGCGAAATATGAAAATGAGGAACGAGTTATGGCACGGTTTGCAGTAATCGGATTGGGGCGGTTCGGTCAGAAGTTAGCTATCGCTCTTGCTATGAGCGGGGCGGAGGTCATCGCAATCGATAGGAACAGAGAAGAGATAGAGTTGATTGCGGACCAGGTCAGTCATGCGGTCAGGCTCGACAGTACGGACGAGGAGGCGCTCAAGGCGCAGGGGGTCGACAAGGTGGACGTTGCCATCGTCGGTATAGGACAGGGGACCGGCCGCGGATTCGAATCCGCGATTCTTACGGTTGTGAACCTCAGACAAATTGGCATCAAACAGATATACGCAAGGGCGGAGGATTTGATTGCAGGCGAGGTCTTTTCCAAGGTGGGAGCTACCGAGGTTATATATCCGGAAATCGAATCTGCACAGAGATGGGCATATAAATTGATTGCACCGCAGATAGGGGAAAAGATTGATTTTGCGCCGGGCTACAGCTTAGCGAGGATAAAGGCGCCGGCAAGCTTCGACAGCAAGACCGTCATGGATTTGCAACTGCGGCAGAAATATAATGTGAACCTTGTCTTGATTAAGCGGGGCGAGCACAGCAAGAGCAAAAAGAGCGAAAAGGGGGGGATTATAAACGTCCCCATGCCGAATACCATCGTCTATGAGGAGGATATCCTGATGGTCGCCGGTTCCGACGTCGATCTTGCCAGGCTGCCGCAGGAGTAAGATCAGATTTATACGAATAAAATTAAAAATTCAAATAAAATGAGGGAATTAACAGACAATTTGCTTGAAGAGATTACGAATCGGCTGGCCAAGTCAATTCAGCCGGAAAGAATTTACCTTTTCGGTTCGCACGCCGCCGGCCGGGCAGACGACGACAGCGATGTTGATTTGCTGGCTGTTGTGCCCGATACTAACAAATCTTTGCGGAAAATTGCCATTGAAGGAAGGAAGAGTCTCTGGGAGATTGAAATTCCTTTAGATTTGATTGTATGTACTAAAATCCAGTTTGACAGGTTTCGCAACGTCAAGAACAGTATCATGAATGAAGCGTTTTGCTTTGGCAGGGTTATATATGGATCCTAAAGCAGAACTTGCCAAACAGTTTCTTATACGTGCTAATGACGACCTTCGACTATCGGAAATTATTATGGGGGAGCCGGAGCCGGTTTTTTGGGCGGCAGCCTTTCATGCACAACAGTGTGCCGAAAAAGCCCTGAAGGGCCTGCTTACTTTTCACGATATAAGAGCCGGCAAGACACATGACATTGAAGGTTTGCTGAAGCTCAGCTTGCCTGTTCTTCTCGGTCTGGAGCAATTTAAGGAACGGGCGAGCACGTTAACAGCTTATGCCGTGGATTCTCGTTATCCTGTTCAGTATGGTGATGTCACCAGGAAAGAGGCAATTGAAGCAGTTGAGATTGCTCGGAATATATTCGAATCTATTCTGAATTCACTGCCGGACCTTGCTAAAGAATAGCGTTTGAGTGAGCTTCCCGATAAGCAGGATCGATAGTTATGAGAATATGAATAAGTAAGTCTTATGATTGTAAAATCAAAATATATTGTAATCATTATCTGCCCGATGGGGCTTTTTTTGTTGACGGGATGTCGGAAGAAAGACAATCAAAGTCAGCCAGTTGATGCTGATAGCCGGATTGTCAGTCCATTGCTGTATCAGGGTAGTGACTCGCTTTCTGAGGCGCTGGCGTTTATTGGAGTGCCGGCCGACAGGATGGAAAGCTCCATATCGAGCGTTTCTAAAAGAGGGAAATTGCCGAACCGGGAACAGTTGGCGATTGCCAATAAGATTATCAGCCTTCGTGAAAGTAAAGATGCCGATTTGTTTGTTTCTCTG
>CAZKYP010000303.1:0-3657 GCA_964556885.1 uncultured Pirellulales bacterium
GGCCAGCTTTCCACATCGGCATCAGCAATATTTCCAAGATTTGTCGCATTTTGGGATTTCACCATGCAGCCGCCGAACAAAATACTCCTTGCCGGAATCCATGCCACGATATTATCAACGGTATGAGCAGGACCGTGATACGCAAGCTCAACACTGATGTTTCCGCAGCCAAGAGACAATCTATCGGTAAACCAGTTTTGAGGGACAGGTTTACTATCTGCTTTGAGCAATTCGACAGTCTTGTCCAGTGCAAAGGATTCGGCCTTCCTGCGATGCGCTTCTGCCAGCCCGCCCGCACAGTCGATGTGCCAGTGCGTCGGGACTACTTTTTTAATCGATGCATTTTGTTTTTTTACGACCCAGTCAAAAAGTAGGCCCGCCTGCTCATCCGTCCAGGGCAAATCAATCATAATTGCCTCGTTGGAGTCGATGACGATGATTCCATTGGCCGGAACGTTCTCAAGCCCGTCGATATCGAAATAAGTCGTATGCAGCCATACACCATCGGCCAATTTCCTTACCTCAACATCATCGGCAATTCGTATCGTCTCAGCAGATTGCCCGTAAACTGCACCTGCTGTACCAAATATAAATATCATCAACACAAATGAAATCTGGTGTTTTATGTTCATAGAAATTTTTCCTTTCGCTTGCCCGGGCAGGCACATGGGCCTGCCCCTACATGACGGCTTGTGGGTGGTCGGTCCTGACCATATCCAACTCTGCGGCCTTTGTATTCGATACAACCTGTTCGGGATTCTTGCAGCCGGGTATAACACATGTCACCGCCGGATGCTGCAATGCCCATGCCAAAGCCCATTGAGCCATCGGCACACCTTTTGGCACCTCATGCTCCTTGGCACGCTGGGCTTCTTCAATCATCTGATTCCTCTCGGCCTTGTCCATCCAGACGGCGCGGACATCGCTTTCATCAAACTTCGAATCCTTAGTATATTTGCCGCTCAGAAAGCCGCTTGCCAGAGGTACTCTCGCCAGTATTCCCAAATCCTGCTTGATACTGGCCTCGAACGTGTAGCTTTCATGCTTGCGATGCAGCCTGTTGTAGACGACCTGCAGGGCCGCAGCCCCGACGTTCGATGCCTCGTCGATCTGATGATGGCCGTCGTATTTCTGGGAAATTGAAATACCCAGGTGGCGAATCTTACCGGCATTCTGCTGGTCGGTGAGAAATTCCCATAATCCATCGGTATCGAACATTTCATCGGTGCCGCTGTGGAACTGGTACAGGTCTATATAATCGGTCTGGAGTGCCTTTAGAGAATCTTCAAGTTGTTTTTGAATGGCCTTAGGTTCGTAAATATTGTCCCTTTCGAAAGGCTTATAAAATATATGCCCGAACTTGGTGGCGACAATCCACTTGTCCCTTTGGCCCTTGATGGTCTTACCTATAAACTTCTCGGAAAGGTGGTCGCCGTAGCATTCGGCGGTATCGATAAGATTGACGCCGCAATCTGCGGCCGTTTTAATAATAGCATCTACCTCGTCCTGCTCGAAGTCACAGCCCCACTCGCCGCCGAACTGCCACGTGCCAAGACCGATTACCGAAACACGCATATCTGTTTTTCCAAGCCTGCGATACTTCATAGTTGTATGAATCCTCGTTCGATATCGGTTAAATGGTAATTGATTATTGATGATTACCCATTACCACTTACCGTTACCAGTAATGATGAACCAGATCGCGTATATATTCGTCATAAATTTTATTCACTTCACTCATAGTCTTTTTAGAAAGTTCCGGTAAGTCTGGTGTTGAAAAATTCTCTTCGGCCTGCTCCGGCCTTTTGGCGCCGGGGATGGCGCATGTCACTGCATCGAACATCAAAATCCACCGCAGGGCAAACTGCACCATACTCATCCCCTTCGGGCAGGCGGCCTTTAATCGCTCGACCGCTTTTAGGCCGGTCTTGTAATCAACGCCGGAGAAGGTCTCGCCCCTGTCAAACGCCTCGCCGTGACGGTTAAACTGTCGATGGTCGTCGGGTGAGAATTTGGAATTCGCTTTCAACTTTCCCGTAAGCATCCCGGAAGCCAGCGGCACGCGAGCCAGGATACCGACTTTTTTCTTTTTAGCCTGCTCGAATAATAGCCCCACCGGCCTGTGCCGGAACATATTGAATATGATCTGCACGCTCTGCACATTGGGATACTCAATTGCCTTGAGAGCTTCTTCGACCTTCTCGACACTTACGCCGTAGTAGCGGAGCTTGCCAGCCTTGACAATATCGTCGAGTACTCCGAACACTTCCGGCGTATAATAAACCTCGGTCGGCGGGCAATGCAGTTGCAGCAAATCAATCGCTTCGACCTGAAGGTTCTTCAGACTCCGTTCGACGAATGCAGTCAGGTTCTTGCGATTGTAGCCTTCGGCTGTGTGCGGATTGAGTCGCCGGCCCGCCTTGGTGGCGACATAAATCCTGTCCTTATTCTCACGACAGATTTGCCCAACCAGCCGCTCGCTGCGGCCGTCGCCGTAAACATCGGCAGTATCGATGAAATTGACGCCCAGCTCGACGGCCCGGCGTAAAGCGGCCAGCGATTCCGTATCATCAACCTTGCCCCACGCCCCGCCGATTGCCCAGGCGCCGAAGCTAATCACGGAAATCTTCCAGCCGGTCCGACCCAATTGCCTGTATTTCATTTTTGTCACCTCCTGTAAAAATACCAGCCATATATTTATTAAGACTCGTCGATATTGACTTGTTCTTCCGCATCGACTCGGTTCGGATCTTCGGGTTCTGCTTTTATCTTTATATAATATCTTATATCATACTTTTCAGGCACTCTTCGTTCGACCATTGATTTGAGCTGGACAAGACTCAACTCGTCCGGGATGCTGCCAATGATCAGCATTTCTTTGCCGAAGTTGCTGGTCGTAGGGCTAATCTTCAAATTCGAAAATCTTGAATCGGAAGCCAGCTCTTTTTTCAATAGCTCGATCTCCCGCCGGGTCTCTCTCATGTTTCTGGTCTGCTCCGGGGCCGGGCTTAATAGAAACGCCAATCCACTAATAACAGCAAATAAACATAAAAATAAAACCAGCCTTTTTTTCAATCCCTGTTTCATTTGTTTTTTCCAAATTACGCTAACTTATGAATGATGCAATTATTTCCGTCCTTTACTCCTTTTTATTCTTTCCTATAATTTCGGCAACGATTGAGTTGTCGGCTATGACCTGCCACAGTTTAATTTTATCATCTTTCACGATGGCTTTCCAGGCCGCAGGTATTTCCCAGTGATTCTCCAGCTTGAGAGTCCCATCGGATGAATAGGTGCCGGACGCTTTGCCCCATAAAATAACCGTATCACCTGAAATAAATGTCTCGGATATCTCAATCTTGTAATCGGGAAACATTGCATAGTAACCCGGCCAGCCCTTTATCATCTGCTCGACATCCGTATAAACGCCACCACCCGAATCGATAAAGGTATGCTCGTCGCCCATCAGCTCGCCGATTGCTCCGACATCATGTGCATTGATTGCTTCGACAAATTTATTGACAGCGTCTACAGTACTCATATCGTTTCCTTCTTTACTGTATGAACATGTGCTATTATAACACCGACAGCCAGGCATACATGAGAACAGCATCATTATGAAAACAAGCAATGTAAAAATTAATCTCATAGCTTTAG
>CAZKYP010000304.1:0-3596 GCA_964556885.1 uncultured Pirellulales bacterium
TCACAGTACCGCTTCTTCCTCGCCTTCGTAGGCATGATGCTTATCACCACGTTCATGCAGCCCCTTGTGAAGTTCTTCGGTGCCAATCCTGCGTATCCGGGCTACAGCGAAGCCCTCGGTTACAGCAAGATCGTGGGCTATAAGACCACTATGGCGGTCTTCGGTGCTATTGCTGTCGTGCTTCTGGTCATTACGTTTCTGACCACGCGCGAGCGCGTTCAGCCGCCCAAAGGCCAGAAGAGCAACTTCAGGCAAGACCTGATGGATGTGTCCAAAAATGTTCCCTGGATTGTCCTGTTCATTGCGTGCGTCTTCTGGTTGACTCATAACATGATTCGCAACGGCACGGTCGCTTACTACTTCGATTACGTCGGCACCGGCAACAAGACGCTGTTCAGTCTTGGTACGGATGCCTTTCACCTTGACTTCGACCTGACTACGACATTCCTGACAATAGGGACGGTGGGCATGATGGCAGGCGTATTCATAAGCACGCCCTTCAAAAAGCGATTCGGCAAAAAGCCGCTGTCGATCTTCCTGTCCATAGCGGCCGCAGCATTGGGAGCGGTCTTCTACGTGCTTCCCCGGGACAACTTCGTACTGCTGGGAGTTATCAATTTCCTCTGGGCGGTCGTAGCGGGTGCCACGCCGGTCTTCCTGTTTGCGATGTTTGCCGACGCCACCGACTTTCATGAATGGAAATTCAACCGGCGGGCCACCGGTCTGGTCATCGCAGGTATCATGTTCGCTATCAAACTTGGCGTCGCGATCGGCGGATGGCTGCAACTGAGGCTGCTGGATGCATTTGGATACGAGGCGAATGTCGCACAGACCCCTGAGGCCCTCATGGGCATAAAGCTGTTGTTCAGTGTGATCCCCGCGGCCTTCATACTCATCTGCGGGATATTGCTCTGCTTCTATCCGGTCAATGAGAAGCTGCTGGCGACGATAGAAGTGGATTTGAAAGAGAGAAAAAAATCGGAGCCGGAACAGTAATTATTAAATTATGATCTAATTTCCAGTTACCAATTACCAAATTGAAAGGATGACATGACTGAGAAGATGATGAAAAAAGGCGATTTTACCCTGCCGGGGGAGGCGGGATACGAAGATTTAACTCTGAAGCTCGCGGACAAATGGGGGGCGGATGCCATCCGCGACAGCGACGGCACCGTCCTGTCCGACAAGATTGTATCTGCCGATTACAATATCTATTCCACTATCTGCCTGGTGCGCGCCGACAACGAGTGGGCCAAGGCGAACCGGGACAAACTCCAGCAGAATTACCTGATAAGCGATCCGGTCGTGGCTAAAAATGATAAGGTTGTGATCGACCTGTTGAGCGGCTTTTTCCGAGAGCAGTTCGAGGTCAATGCCAACGATGATCCGAAAACATGGTGGCAGGTCTTCGACAGGACTACGGGCGAGGAAGTGCCCAAAACTCAGTGGATTTTCAATTCGGCCAAAGGCACTGTTACCATCAACAAGGTTCAAAAGTGGCACAAGTACACAGTCAACTTCCTGGCTTACCGAATCTGGGAAGGCATTTCAATGTACAACCACACAACCAACAACTGGGGTGACAGGGAGCACCAGATGCCGGTCGATCCGATTTATCCGGAAACCCAGAGGTTTATGCTCGAGTTCCTGCAAAAATGGCTGGATGAACATACCAAAACAAAGATTGTGCGATTCACCTCCATGTTCTACAATTTTGCCTGGTTCTGGGGTGATCCTGCCATACAGCGTTTCAGGTATGCCGACTGGGGTTCTTATGAGATGACGGTCAGCCCGCTCGCAATGAAAATGTTCGCCGAGGCCAGAGGTTACAAAATGACCAGCGAGGATTTTGTCAATAACGGGGCTTATTGCACCAGTCATAACGTGCCGTCCGAACGCCTGCTGGACTGGATGGATTTTATGAACCAGTTCGTGGTCAGCTTCGGCCGCAAGTGCATCGATTTGATTCACAAAGCGGGCAAAGTCGCCTATATGTTCTACGACGACCATTGGGTCGGCACCGAGCCATACGGTGAACGATTCAAAGATTTTAAATTCGATGGTCTGATTAAATGCGTATTCAACGCTTTCGAGGCCAGGTTATGTTCGGGCGTCAAGGGTGTCGAGACAAAAGAGCTCCGCCTGCATCCGTACCTTTTCCCCACAGGATTAAGGGGCGAACCAACATTCATGGCGGGCGGCGATCCGGCCCTGGATGCCAGGAGATTCTGGGCAAATATCCGCCGCGGCCTGCTGCGCGCACCGGTCGACCGGATTGGACTGGGTGGCTATCTGCACCTGGTGCAGGACTTCCCGGATTTCGTGGATACCATCGAGCAGATCACTCATGAATTCCGAACTCTCAAGCAATTCCATGCCGATGGCGGCCCGTACACTGCGCCGCTGAAAGTGGCGGTCCTCACCGCCTGGGGCAAGCTGCGTTCGTGGGTCTATGTAGGTCACTTCATTCACGGCATGGAGCTTTACGAGATTACTGAGTCTCTGGCCGGCCTGCCTGTGGAGGTTTCGTTTATCAGTTTCGATGACATTCTGAACAAGGGCGTCCCCGGGGACGTGGGTGTGATTCTCAATGCCGGAAGGATCGGGACGGCATGGTCCGGCGGCGAGCACTGGAAAAATGAAAAGATTACTGAGGCGATAACAAAGTGGGTCGCCGGGGGCGGCGCCTTTCTCGGTGTCGGGGAGCCTTCAGCGTGTCAATATTCCAGTCAGTATTTCCAGTTATCGCATCTGTTGGGGGTCGACAGGGAAATCGGTCGGACATTGAGCGGCATAAAACTGGGGTCTGTAGTATCAGACAAAAAGCATTTTGTCCTCGAAGATATAAATGGTGACATCGATTTCGGCAGAGATATTGACAATGTTTTTGTGCTTGGTAAAGAAACGGAAGTTCTTTCGGAAAAAGACGGGTCTGCGAAAATTGCCCTCAATGAATTCGGCAAGGGTAAATCGATTTATCTGTCCGGCTTTAAGTTTGCCCCGGCCAATACGCGATTGCTGCATCGATGTTTGTATTGGGCCGCAGGGCGACAAGGAGAGTTCGGGCCGTGGACATGCAGTAATATCCGTACCGATTGTGCTTTCTACCCGAAGAATAAAAAGCTTGTCGTCATAAGCAGTAGTGACAAGGCCGAAAAAACAAAAGTGTTCGATGCTGATGGAAAATCCACCAACGTCAGCCTGGAACCTCACGGCATCAAAATTATCGATTTATAGTTTCACGCCGTGAGCAATACGGCAATGCGATGGACTTTGATATCGAGGGACATAATATCGGTTTTGAGCCCAAAGCCGTGCGTCTCTATGTCAACGATGCCGATACCTGCGGCCTGGAAC
This sequence comes from uncultured Pirellulales bacterium, assembly GCA_964556885.1. Taxonomy (GTDB): domain Bacteria; phylum Planctomycetota; class Phycisphaerae; order Sedimentisphaerales; family Anaerobacaceae; genus CAZKYP01. The sequence continues at coordinate 3,358 of CAZKYP010000304.1, forward strand.
TGCAAAGCATCTGTGCGAGAATCAAAAAATAGTCTCTATTCAATCCAAAGTTCTAATTCTGATAGGGTCAGTACCTAATTTCTCCATTTGTTCGTTGTTCATTGTTCGTCGATCAAAACCTTCGTTATTCGGCGTTCGATATTCGTTTTTGTCATTGCGAGCGATTCGCAGAATCGCGTGGCAATCTCATTCGACATTCGAAATTCATTATTCGATATTCAATATTCCCCCTCTGTCTT
>CAZKYP010000305.1:0-3541 GCA_964556885.1 uncultured Pirellulales bacterium
CCAGCCAACAGTCCTACCACAAAAACAAAAAATAGTACTTTTTTAATCATAATACTTCTCCTTCTTTGTTTGAAAAAATCGAAGTCGAAAAAATTTTGTCTTGGTCACGCACCAAAACTTTTCTCAAATTAATTAACAATTTCAAATCACTGCTTAAGTCTGACATAAACCACTCCAGACAAAAAGCTTGGTATGATTTTCACCAACAAGATGCATCCTTAAAATGCCTGGTCAGGACATCTCCTTATGACCTTGAAACCACCTCCTTCCCGAGAAAACTGATCAACCCTTTATCGGAAGGTGAAAATCATAACATATTGAGCACAAAGACTCGATTGTTTGTCGATTCAGCACAGGCTTGTGTTTCGATAGACTTAAACACTCCAACTCCATCCTTTTCTTAAAAGCTTCAGGATTGCCCGGAGCCAATATAGATTCTGATCGCCGATGAGTCAAAATCTTATAGACCTCACAACTATATTTATACTAAAGCACCCATCTTCGTGTCAAGATAAATTTACCTAATCCTGGATAGCTATGAAACAAAATCGGCAGAAATCAGGTTTCCATTTAATTTATGTCTTTTCTGAATGAAAAAAGGGGATTACAGCATAGATTAGGCCCGAAAATGTCTCAAAATAACCATATTTTTAACCAGAGTATCTTAAATCAACAGTCCGCATCTCAACCGAAAAGGGTACCGGTCATATATATCCATATATGCCGATAGAATTTAGTTTTCAGGGGGAGAAAAGGTCTCTGAGAACCTCATAATTGTGTGCCGCATCGACCTTGTCGAACTGGGCATATACCGTGGCCAGCATTTGATAACCCTGTACAAAATCGGGTTTTAGGTTCACCGATTCGGTTATGTATTTCAGGCCGTCACGGACCTGTCCCATGTTCAATTTCTGCATGCCCAGACTGAATTGAGGGATGTAGTTATACGGATCGGCCAGGGCTGCACGCTCAAACCAGGCATGCGCTTCCTCGGTCTGCTCTTGTCTAACATAATAATTGCCCATATTTATCATTGCCGGAACGGAATCAGGAGCAATCTTCAGGGCCTTATCCAAGGCATGTTTGGCTGTTGTGAAATCACCCATGTGGGATGCGGCGGACGCCAGATTAACCAAAATATGCACATCATGGGAATCGATTTGATAAAGTTCCTGAAAAACACTCAATGCTTCGAAATATCGTCCCTGTTTCACATAAAGATTTCCCACCAACTGAAGCGCTTCCTTTCGTGTATTATAAAAAGGCGTATTTCGTTCGGTAAGGACCGTCACTGCCTTGTCGCAGGTACCGTCACAGGCCAGGGCCTCTGCCAGACCGATGCGTATATTCATATTAAAAGGATGATCACGGAGGTATTTCCGGTAAGTTTGGATTGTGTCCGTAACACGCTTGTTCTGCATAAGAAAATCGCCGTAACGACGTATCAGAAAAGCATCGCCCGAAGACTTTTCCACGGCCCCGATAAAAATGCTCTCCGTTTCAGGATTTTGTTTGGCCGTGCCGCGCAACTGAACCAGTGCCGCTCTTGAAGAAACTAATTCCTTACTATGGTTGACCTGTCCGGCAAAGGGAGGACGTGTCTTTCGATAATACATAAGCATGGCCAGTTTGTACTGTTCATGCACATTATACAGCATACGGTCGAGGCATAGTTCATATAGCTCATCTATTGACCGGTTTGGCTGATTTAACTGAGCCTGTGGCATTGTCTCCCGGATCACCTGCATCGCAGCCAATGCGACAAGAAAATTACCACGAACATTCAGATGCACATGGTCAACAAGAACAGATTCATCCAGTGGACGATTCTGATTGTTTTGCTCAAGATACGTCTCTAAATCAAGAAGCTCTGCACCCTGCCCGGCCAGAGCTTCGGCTTCCCGGCGTATGATGTCATTTATCCTGCTGTCCGCCCGAAAACGCAGGGTATCGAGGTCTCTGGCCCTGACAAACATGGTCCGGGCCTCCTGAACTTTATCCAGAGCCTGTAAACATTTGCCCATGCAAAAAGCTAAATCTGCATAATCATCGTCAATATCCTGTGCTTTTTGGTATTCATTCAAAGCAGCTTCGAAATCAACCGCCTGCTCAAACGTGCGGCCGGCCTGAAAAAAACGGTCCCATTCGGCTTCCTGCTCCTCGGTCAAACCCTGTTTGTGCTGCGATGCAAAAGGGGCACAGGATGCTATATTAGTCGGTACAGTGCACAACAGGGTTTTTGCCCCGCTGCGGTGCGCGGTCGTTACGATGTCATGGACGTTGGCCTTAAAATGATTATAGCAGTACTGTAATTTCGCATCGTCTTGAGGAATCTTGCTGGCCAGGAACGCCTCCATACCTTCCCATTGTCTGGACGTCCGGCCCATAGAACGCAAGCTCTGAGCAGTGTTTTTTAATAGCTGCCCAAGTCGGAAATCTTTTTTAAGCGTGATACCGACATTAATCAATCCGCGGCTCTTATACAAACCCAGCGGCAAGGTGGGCGGACCGTAAGGCCCGACGACCTCATTATTACCCATATAAACAATAAACAAATCAGGCTGATGCTCGGCACAGTCCCGGGCAATGCGGCGAGCCACGAACGAGTTCATCGAAGTTACCGCCGCATTGATAACTTCAAAAGACATCCGGTCTGAATGTTCATTAAGTAATATTTCTAATTGCCGACAGAATCCGTATGCCGGCTCCGGGTCGCCATTGGCCGCGGACCCACCCAATACGAAGATTCGTACAGTTGACGGTTCTTTGGGATTCAAAACACTATACTCAGGCGCACGCGAGAGTTCTTTAGGTACAAAGTGTTCGCAAAAATGTTGATTGGGCAGATAAACCTTCTTCCCGTTGTACGTCCACGGCACAAAAAACTCACTTGGCAATCCGTAGCCGACTATCCAAAGAACCAACTCAAGCAACAGCCAAAAAAGTATCGGACTCAGAACGGCTGTTGATAACCGGACAATCAGAGAAGCCTTTTTTTCCGGCTTGATGTCGCGCTTCTTACATGTCTTGTCATGTTTTCTTTTCACAATACTATAGTTTTCGAAAGACAATTAAGAAATAGCCCTACAATGAAAAAATACATGCCTGCCAAAAATATTTTGGTCTATCCTTAATATAGCTTATTCATCACGAATATCAACCTTCAGGTAAACAAAACAAATGTATAGAAATTACATATGATTCGTTTCTCGCATCTCACAGGACTCAATAACACAAAAAAAGGGCCTATAGCAATTAGTTTGCCATAGGCCCAAAATTACAAATATACACACTCTGAAATTTCTCAGAAAGTGTAAAGATGCTTCAATTACAAACCTGCAAGGTAAGCTATCTCAAGGTCGGACAAGGCCCTGTTGTAAATATAAACCTCATCAATCAGGCCATCCCAGAAGCGACCTAATGATTCCGGATTCTCTCCGATAAACACATTTAAGGCGTTTGTGCCAATCGGTTCGGTCGTCGTGACGCTCGCGTCAACCACGCCGTCCAGCCAAACGTTGATGTTTGCACCATCGAACGA
>CAZKYP010000306.1:0-1163 GCA_964556885.1 uncultured Pirellulales bacterium
CGGATCGACAGACCATGCTTTTTTCCGCCACACTTCCCGATGCCGTCATTCAACTGGCTTCTTCCATGCTCAAAGATCCGGTTCGTATATCGATTTCACCCACGTTTGAAGTGGCTGACAATATAACACAAAAGATACTCTTCGTTGAACAGATGCATAAAAACGCCCTCCTGAAAAACATCTTAAAGGACAAGGCAATCGGGAAAGCCCTGGTCTTTACACGTACCAAACACATGGCCAAGCGTTTATCCGAGCAGCTCTCCCGGCAGGGTATCTCGGCGGATTCGATCCATTCCAACAAGAGCCAGAGTGCACGTCAGGTTGCCCTGGCAGATTTCGACCAGGGACGCGTCAGAGTCCTGGTAGCCACGGACATCATGGCCCGCGGCATTGACGTGGATGGGATTACCCATGTCATCAATTACGAGCTGCCAAATGAAGCCGAAAGTTACGTACATAGAATCGGCCGAACGGCCCGCGCGGGTGCGGACGGCATTGCCCTGTCGTTCTGTAATACAGATGAGCTCCCTTTGCTCGGCAGCATTGAAAAACTGACCAAGCATCCGCTGTCTGCTATGGAAGACCATCCTTTCCATTCTTCCGGCATCGCATTACTCCGCGGGCTCTATTCCGGAATAGCCAAAGCAAAAACACCTGCACGCAGTCATAGAAGGCCCGGCGGCAGAAGACCCTCACACCGGCGAGTTGCCGTGGGACGACGGTAATAGCCCATTATGTATAAGGAAATCTCATGGGAAAACCATACCAAAGTTATGCAAAACGCCAGAGAGAATTGGATAAGAAAAAAAAGCAGGAAGATAAGCGACTGCGCAAGCTGGAAAAAAATAAAACACCCATAGCAGAAGAGCTAAATCAGGAACAGGAACAAGACCAAAATCAATATCAGAATTCCTGAAAAACTAAGGACAGCAGTGCTTTGACAATCCGTCGACCTTAGTCAAGCTCCATTGGGAAGTAATTTTTGGCGTTGTTGAAGCAGATGTCTTCGACCATTTTGCCTAACAGGGTCATATCATCGGGCAACAGGCCCGCTTCGACGTCATTTCCGAGCAGGTTGCACAGGATTCTGCGGAAATATTCGTGTCTCGGGTATGACAGGAAGCTTCGCGAATCGGTGAGCATCCCGACAAACCTGCTCAGAA
>CAZKYP010000306.1:1263-3524 GCA_964556885.1 uncultured Pirellulales bacterium
TCCATCAGGGCAAATTCTACCATCATCGCCGATTTGAATTTCAGCCGCTCCGCCTGGTCCAGATCTTTGCCTTTAAGAATCTTCTCGAAAATCTTCTTGATTTCGCTTTCGGTATAATCTTCGGCGTATGCGGTCTCGATGCCGTGGTCTGAAAGCCGGCAACCGTTTTCATGGAAATAATCATGCCGCTTACGAATCGCCTCGATAAACGAATCGTAGCCGGTTATTTCGATATCGCAGATTGCTCCGAGCTTTTCGATAAACACTTTTAGTTTTTGTAAATCTTCTACGGCCATCGCCGCATCCGGCCGCAGGGCCGTATGGACCTTAATCTCAAAACCGTCTTTCCTTATGCTTTTATGATAATCCAGCGAATCGAGCGGGCCGTCTGTGGTACAGACGAGCTTGACATTCATTTTCCGCATTATATTGCGGACGCTGAACTGAGGCGTCCTGAGCATTTCACTGCAAGCATCATAAATTTCTTTTGCGGTGTCGGGATTCAGCAGCTTGTTGATACCGAAGGGATTTTTCAATTCCATGTGGGTCCAGTGATAAAGCGGATTCCGCAAACAATACGGTACGGTCTCGGCCCACCTGGCGAACTTTTCGTAATCGCTACTGCTGCCGGTGATATATTCTTCAGGCACGCCGTTGGTCCGCATCGCTCGCCACTTGTAGTGGTCGCCGTAAAGCCATATCTGTGTGAGATTATCGAAATTATGGTCGCTTGCAATCAGCTCGGTCGGAAGATGGCAGTGATAATCGTAAATCGGCATCTTTTTCGCGTGCTCGTGATACAGAATTTTGGCGGTTTTAGTTTGGAGCAGGAAATCTTCAGTAAGGAATTTAGTCATTTGACCCTCGCAGTTGTTATGCTTAATTCTCGGTTACTTATCTTTATCATCCTCATCCGGCCGCTTGTAGGTTGGTTTTTTGAATTGTGCCATTTGCTTGGCCCAGTCGGATATCTCGCTTTTCGTTTTCTGAAGCCGCTCCGAGCTCTGTTTGGGTTGTTTTTTCTCTTCCTCCTCGATTTTTCGTATCCAGATTGCATAGGCTATCCATCCTATTGCAATGGCTGGTATAGCAATCAGCATAAAAATTTTATAAGACATGGCATCTTTTCCTGGATATTAAGCTAAAGCCCTGACCATTTACGCAAAATCTCATTTTTAGCTATACTACCCGAACCTGCCAACCAGGTCAATATTACAAAAAATGTTCCGGCAATTATACTGAATCCTTTGTTGTTTCGAGGATTGCTTCGCGGATTTCCTTGTTTATCCTGACGCTGCACCAGTTTTTTCCGCACATCGAGCAATAATCCGCTGTAGGCAGCTCTTTTATACCAATTTCTTTACATGCCTGGCGGTGCATTGCCTCGGCTGTCTGGGGATCGAGTGATTCGGCCAGATGTGTGCTCCAGTCAAGGTTTCTGCGGGCGATACTTAGTTTTTTGTCCCGTTCTGCGGCCCCCTTATGGCCGCGGGCGATATCTCCGGCATGGGCTGCGATTTTAGCCGCGATTACTCCGGCCCGGACATCGTCCGCATCGGGAAGGCCAAGGTGCTCTTTTGGGGTGACGTAGCACAGGAACGAGGCCCCGTAAAACGCCGCGGCCGTTCCGCCTATCGCCGAGGTTATATGGTCGTACCCGGCCCCGATATCGGTCACCAGGGGGCCGAGCACATAAAACGGTGCGCCATTGCAAATCTCCTGCTGGATTTCCATATTGTATTGTATCTGGTCGAACGGCACATGCCCCGGGCCTTCCACCATAACCTGACAATTCTTTTCCCGCGCCCGCTGGGTAAGCTCACCAAGGGTTCTCAATTCGGCGATTTGCGCCTCGTCGGTGGCGTCGGCGATTGCTCCCGGCCGCAGTCCGTCTCCAAGCGAAAAGCACACATCATACTCGGCCAGTATGTCACATAAATCATCGAACATCTCGTACAATGGATTCTGTTTGTTGTGATGCAGCATCCATTTGGCCAATAGCGCGCCGCCCCGGCTGACAATTCCTGCAACACGATTCGCAAGCAGCGGCAGGTGCTCTCTCAGGACGCCGGCATGAATCGTGAAAAAGTCTACGCCCTGTTCAGCCTGTTTGCGTATCACCTTCAGGATGGTCTTTTTATCTATATCCTCGACGGCCCTGTCCTGAATGACCTGATAAATCGGCACGGTCCCGAACGGAACCGGGCATTCAGCCAGCAGCCTTTCGCGGGTTTCGTCAAGATTGTCGCCGGTGCTCAAAT
>CAZKYP010000307.1:0-3524 GCA_964556885.1 uncultured Pirellulales bacterium
GCATCTGTGATTTCTTCGGGCAGGTCGGCCGCCGGGGGGCAAAATTCATCTACACAAAAACCCCGTATAATACGCTCCTGGATGGCCCGAGCCGATGCTTCATCACGGGTTGCCTGGACAGCAAATGTAGTACCTGCACGGTCTGCAAGCAGATCGGAAAAAGAGAATCCGCTACCGCCTATGTCGGCGTCGAGTTCCTCTTTTAGCAAACCGGCGGCATCACTGACAATCTCATCAGAGAATAGAGCAATTGCTGCAGCCACGCAAAAATGCTTGGTCCAGTCGGACCTGTCACGAAGAGTAACATGATTTAACGCCCTGTAGGCATCATAATGACCGCCATCCGCATTAACCGGCCCCAGAAATTCCTCGACACGATGATGACCCAGAAGCATTCCAAGTGCAAAAATAGCTGCCCGGTTTTCAGTAATCGGATCCCCATTTACAGAGCGATCACGCGCCAAGGCAAACACAATCTCAAAGCACACTCCGAAGCTTGGCTGAATATCGTGTAACTGATCGATAACAGCTAAGAGGTGGTTCACCTGAGCGCGCGTAGAGGCAAGTACTTCTTCACTTGAGACAGCCGGACCGAAAATATCCCTTCGAAATCCGTATGTCGGCAGGTGAACCGGACCATAAGTCGCTTCAACAAAACCCGGCTCAATTGACATCGAAATGATGGCATCCAGAAATGGCTTTGAGCGTCGATCATATCTGAGCAGTGATGTACAGAAAGGAGAAAAGGCCTTAAGAATCCAGTGCGGTATTTCAATGGAACCCAATCGACAGTGGTTGAATTTAAAACTTGGGATTCCGTTTTGAAACTCTGCGGCCCCGGCTACAATCAGATTTAAGTAGCGAGTCTTTCCGTCATCAGGTTTAATTCCAATCGACGCAGAAAGTGTAGCTGAGTCCTGCATTACAGTAACCCTGGCCTTTCGATTTGGCGAACCAAGTGAAAGGCCCCAGGAAAGTAATACATTAATATCATGTTCCGTCAGCCGCAAGGTTTGTGTCTGGCCTTCTATGAGAGATCTCGGACTCTTTTCTCGAATCAGATACACAAGGCGTCGCTTCTCAGCAGAAGTTACTTTATCCGCTTCAAAAGATAATGGATGTTCTTCTATTGACAGCCATACAATGGTGCCTGCCAAAACAACCACCAAGAAAATCATTAAGAAAACTTTTGGTAAAAACCATAAACGAGCCCGCCGGCCTCTTAGCCACGTCGTACCCATCCAGGTTCCAAATAAACAGCCAAGCAGGGGAAGCAAAAAACCAACTGCTGCGGCCAAATGCCACGAATTTCTGATCTCAACAATGCACACAAGGACCGTTATTAAACTTGCTGCCAACAGGGCCGGAAGATTGATTGAAAACCGGCGAAGCCGTACTGAACTGCGAGGAATAACCATTGCTGAGATAAAACCGACAGGAACATAATACATAAATTCACAAAAACCTGTGAGAGCAAGCCCGCAAATCCACCTGAGAAGCCTTGATGTTTGCTGTAACTGCCATAAAGGAACGTCGGCTATGTCACCATAATAACTGTTACGAACAGCCAGGTATAGCAGGAACAACGAATATGCAGCCAGAGCAACCCAACAGCCCAAATTCAGCTTGTTTTTTAAGATCGTATTATTTGTTTGCAGCCTGTACCCCGGTTTTCTGGATAATCTCCATGATCTCCGCTCGTTCTTCCGTATTGAATGCATTAACTTTCTGGTCAATCTCCAACGCACTTTCAAGATGTTTTTTCGCCTGAGCAGGTTCGTTCATTTTTACACAAATACGTCCCAGTTTTAAAAGAGCTTTTGCTTTTTGCCGATTATCCGAAGTTGACAATTCTATAAGCCTCTCAAAATCGTTCTTTGCGTCTGCAAGCCGGTCCTCAAGATTTGACAAAATCGTACCCCTTGTATCAAGAAGATGCAAATCACCGGGTTCCAAGTTTAAGCCTCTATCCGCCAGCATCAACGCATCAGCATAGCGATTATCATGCTCCTGCAGAATCCAAGCAAGATCGTTTAGAATCCGGATGTTATTCGGGTACTGTTCAAGCATTTTCCGGTAGATATCCTCGGCACGTTCGACATTGCCGGTCTGATATAGAGTGGAAGCCAAACCCAAATTCCCATCAATCGACATCGGCGATAGCTTTACTACATACTCAAAAAGCTGCAAACCTTCATCTTTCAATTTCATCGAATCCAACGCGGTTAAGATTGATGCCGCCGCTAACATTGTTGTCGGATTCTGCTGTTTGGCTGAAATATATGCAGAACTGATTCCTACAAGTTCCTCGAATCGATTCTGCGAAACCAGCCATAAAAATCTGGCATGTACCACATTTTGATTATTCGGGTCCACCTGTTCGGCCTTTTGAATCATCTCATCCGCCTTAACTACGTCACCCGTTAGTCGATATAAATCGGCAAGAGTCACTATAACGGGAATACTATTGCTTCCTTCTTTTGTTTGACAATAGGCCTTCAAATCAGGAATTGCCAATTGAGACCGTCCAAGAGAAACCAAAACATGCACTCTTTGCAGTATAAGATTTTCATCGGAAGGATTGATATTTATTCGAGATTCAATCAGTGTCCTGGCTTTTTCAAGCAGACTTTGATTATTACTTTTCAATCCCGCCGCAACTAACAAGTTAATGGCTTCAGTATTATTCGGATCTTTTTGAATTACAAGATCAGCCAACTCCGCCGCCATTCTCGTATTTTCAAGTGCAAGCTCGGCCCTGCCCCTGGCCAGGACCAATGTCAAATTGTTAGAGTTGGAAGCAATAGCCCGAATTGCATAATCACGAGCGTTCTGGTATTCGCCCTGCTGCATTGCAATATTAAACAACATAAGATGAGCATCAACATTAGTGGGTTTCAGCTTTATAGCACTCTCCAGTTTCTCTTTGGCATCCTTGAATGACTGTGGCGTTAGCTCCTGTAACATTTGCATTGCTCGAATTGTCATCAACTCAGGATCCTGTGGCATTCTTTCCTCAAGCTCAGCAAGAATCTCAAGTGCTCTCTCTCGATCTTGTGTATTGGCGCGCGTAAATAACAACTTCATCAGATTTCGTTTAAGTCCCAAATCTTCAGGATATGCATTTAAACCTTCTTCAATTGTTGCTACTGCTTTATCAAGCTTATTGTTGGTGACATAGAAATTACTCAATAATTGGTAACCTATAGTTGCATTCTCAGCAAAGGTTGTCAGTTTCCTATAGTCTGCTTCCGCACGTTCAAACTCTTTTTGTCCGTTTAAGTATACCGCCCGCATCCAATAAGCATTGAAGTCATTAATATCTGCCACATAGTCATTGAGAACTTGCTGAGCCTGTTCAGCTTGACCTTCAGCCCTCAAAATCGATGTTTCTACAGATATAAGTGTTTGGGAGTTTGGGTCTATTGCTTCGGCTTCTTTCAGGTACATAAAAGCCTGGTCGACATCTCCAGTTTGCTGGTAGAGCAACCGCGCTAGTTCTATTCGCGAGTTCGCGTCCTGGT
>CAZKYP010000308.1:0-3518 GCA_964556885.1 uncultured Pirellulales bacterium
GACCGGCGCGGTACTGGGCGTCGAGACCGGCGAAGACTAGTCTTCACTGCCTAACACCCCCTATTCCCCTACCCCAATGCCCCGGCTCGTTGAGTCGGGGCATTTCATCTACACTTCATCTTGCGGTGATACAGTCCTTCTACAGAACAAAGGAACGGACTTATGCACGTGCTGGTCGTCGAAGACGAACGGAAAATCGCCACCTATGTGAAGCGCGGCCTGGAAGAACAGGGTTATGCGGTCGACGTGGCCTACACCGGACGCGAAGCGCTCGACTGGGTCCAAACGACTGAGTTTGACCTGATCGTCCTGGACATTCTGCTGCCCGAAATCGACGGGGTGACGGTCTGCCGCACGCTGCGCGAGCGCGGAAAACGTTTTCCCATCTTGATGCTCACGGCCCGTGATACCGTCGAGGATCGGGTCAGCGGGTTAGATGCGGGAGCGGATGACTATCTCGTCAAACCGTTCGCACTCAAAGAACTGCTGGCCCGCCTGCGCGCGCTGTCACGCCGCACGGGGGAAGCGCCAAAAAAAACGCTCGTGCAGGTCGCCGATCTCACGCTGGATACAGCCACACATCGCGTCCAGCGTGATGGCGTGGATATCCAACTGACCGCCAAAGAATTCGCCATCCTCGAATACCTGATGCGGCACCGCGATCACGTTCTCAGCCGGGCCACGATCGCTGATCACGTCTGGAGTTATGATACGTACAACCAGTCCAATGTAGTAGACGTTTATATCCGTAACCTGCGCCGCAAGATCGACGATGCGCATGAAATGAAACTGATCCATACCGTGCGCGGGGTTGGCTACCAGCTGTCTGATTATGACACAGAGCACTGACCGTTTTTCAGTTCATTGGCCTAGATGGTCATTCTGGCGCACGCTGCGTTTTCGCTTTGCGCTGTGGGTCGCATCGTTTTTGTCGGTGCTGCTCGTGCTATTTGGCCTGTTCGTGTATGCCCGTCTGTCCCAGGGTTTGTTGGCCGCCACCGACGATACGCTGCGCGTGAGTGCGGCCCAGGCCATTGCCGCCCTTGAATATAACGGCACGCAGATTCGGCTCCCCGAAAATGATCCTGAAAACTCCGTCGCTGCCGAGCTTCAGGAACGCGGGCTGACGGTACGCCTGCTCGGCCTGGATGGCACAACCCTCCAGGCATCAGGCGTGTTTGCATCGCTGCCCGCCAGTCCGGATCGGGTGGCAGCTGCCCGGCAAAACCGGCAGACCTTCAGCACTATCCGAGACCCCTATGATGATGAGCACCTTCGCCTCTACAGCGCCCCCATCGTTCAAAATGGCGCGGTAGTGGGCATGATCGAAGTCGCCCAATCGCTCGAACACGTCGATGACACGCTGGTGCAGCTCAAAACCGCGCTGGTGATCGGGGTGCCGCTGCTCAGCCTGATCGCTGGTGCCGGAAGTTACTTGCTGGCTGCGCGTGCCCTGGCCCGTATTGACCGGATCACGCGCACCGTGCGCTGTATTTCGGCGGATGATCTGAACACACGTCTCAACTTACCCCCCGTGGACGACGAAGTTGGGCGACTAGCCACGACGTTCGATGATATGCTGGCGCGGCTCGATGCGTCCTTCGAGCGAGAACGCCGCTTCACGGCGGATGCGTCGCACGAACTCCGCACACCCATTGCGGCCATCCAGGTCATCGTTGGAACCACGCTCGAAAACCATCGATCTTCCGCTGACTACGAGCAGGCGCTGGCCGATATCGCCGAAGAAGCCGACCGGCTGCGCACCGTGTCCGAAGACCTGCTCCTCCTGGCACGCGGCGACAGTCGTCAACCGGTAGCGCGTGAACGCGTCGATCTAGCCCTACTCCTGGACGACATCACCGCATCCATGCGCCCCTTAGCCGAGGAAAAGGGCCTGACGCTTAAGCTCGACGCTTCCGGACCGCTCTCCTTTCAGGGCGACAGCGACCGGCTGATCCGGCTATTTGTCAATCTGCTCGACAATGCGATCAAGTACACTGAACAGGGGAGCATTACGGTCACCGCGTGGCACACGCCAGACGGACAATTGGGTGTCACCATCGCCGATACTGGGGTGGGGATTGCGCCCAACCATCTACCGCACATCTTCGAACGTTTCTACCGGGCAGATGCTTCCCGTTCCACGCGGGGCGCGGGCCTCGGCCTGACCATCGCCCAGGAAATCGCACAGGCACACGGCGGCACGATCCAGGTCGAGAGTTCGGTTGGAAAGGGAACGTCTTTCACCGTTCTCCTGTCCGTTTGACTGTCTGAGTACAAGTCAACAACAAGTGGGGTCTACAAATATGGCACTGGCACAAACAGCAGATAGGATGGTCCATTGATGTACAGGAAGCAGCTTGTCTTTCTTCTCACCCTTGCGACGCTTGGCGCGGGTATTTTCGCGCTCGGCGGTGGCTGCAGTGCACTGCTCACTACCGTCGACGTTTTTACTTATTCTGATGAACCGATTGTCACTCCTACACCATATCCCACGGTAGCGCCTGAGGTGATCGCCACGAATCAAGCACTGGCAGCCCAACATGTCAACAAGACCGTGTTTATGATCGTGATGGAAAACACCAACTGGTCCGCCATCGAAGGCAGCCCTTCCGCTCCGTACATCAACCAGACGCTGCTCTCGATGGCATCGTACGCCCGTGAATATTACAACCCACCGGGCCTGCACCCCAGCGAACCGAATTACCTCTGGTTGGAGGCAGGCACTAACTTCGGCGTCAAAAATGACAACGATCCGGGCGCCAATCACCAAAGCGCTGCGGTGCATCTGGTAAGCTTGCTGGACCAGGTGGGTATCACGTGGAAAAGTTACCAGGAAGGTATTACCGGCACGGCGTGTCCTCTACAGCGTAGCGATCTGTATGCCCCCAAACACAACCCGATGGTCTACTTCGATAATATAACCGGCGGCAACGATCCTCAGTCGGCGTATTGTATTGCCCATGCGCGCCCCTACTCGGAGTTGGCGACCGATCTCCAAAACGGCACAGTGGCGCGCTACAACTTCCTTACCCCTAACCTGTGCAACGACATGCACAACAGCAAAGGCTGCAATACAACTGACCGTGTGGAAAATGGCGACGACTGGCTCGCCCAGGAAGTGCCGACGATCCTTGCTTCACAGACATTCAAGGAAGGCGGGGTGCTCATCATCACGTGGGATGAGGGAGAGCATGGCGGTGATGGTCCGATAGGACTGATTATGTTATCGCCCAATGCGAAGGGAGGTGGCTATTCCAATACGATTCACTATACCCACAGCTCGACCTTGCGGACCGTGCAGGAGATCTTTGGCGTGAGGCCGTTCCTGGGAGATGCGGCTAACGCAGCCGATTTGAGCGATCTATTCGCCGCCTTCCCGTAAGCATTCTTGCGGACGAGTTCCAACTTGCTGCGGTACGCCACCCCCATAATATGCTGAGTTCTAGTGGGCGGAAGCAGTTGCCCGTATTGTTCAGAAATCAATCTGAGAGAAACTGGCTTCTAGGCGGCCTCGC
>CAZKYP010000309.1:0-3492 GCA_964556885.1 uncultured Pirellulales bacterium
GCATTGACTGTGCGCCGGTATGGACTATCGTGGTCTCGACATAATGCTCTCCTATAACGAAATCGGGATCACCGTAACCAGCAGTAGATCCGTTCGTAGGATCGCCGAATCCGTCAATCCACGTATTCCACACCTCGTTCGGCGGGAAATCATCGTAACTTTCAAAATCATCGATGACAATCGGGAAGTTCAACACTTCGAAGCTCCAGATGTCGCCTTTCCATGGGCTTTCAGGATTCGTGTCGTTGACTTCATCGATACGCCAGTAATAAGTTACACCGTAATCAAGCAAAGCAGTAGGTTGATACGTTGTCTCAGCCTGACCAGAACTGACAAGCACACCTCTCGGATCGTCCACAGTTGCCTCATTGACGTCTGTGAGATTGGTTCCCATATATACATTATGGGCCGCGGCCAAACCGCCTGGTTTCCAGCTCATGGAAGCATCTCTGGGAATTTCTATCTGGCCGTTGGAAGGACTCGGCAGAAAAGCATTCAGGCGAGGTGTGGTACCGAGCATGTAATAAACGGCATTTATAAACATCCGCATGCCAACGTCGGTCAGGTTATACTGACCGGCTTCCTGGCCGCCGTAGCCGCCGGCAACGTAATACATCCTTTTATCGGCAGGTACTTCTGTCGTGCCATCGTAAAATGGTACGCCGGGTACCCACTCAACGATCCATGCCGCTTGATCTGTTTCTCTTTCGGCTATAAGCATTCCGTTGCCGACCTCATTGGTCATAAGGAACGAATTCTGGCCCAGGCCGACAGATTCATCTATGACATCCAACGGAGCGTCAGTCGAGATACCGGTGAATATCGGGTGACTTTTATCGATAGCCACCATAGGTGATTCATCAAGATATTCCTCGATTGTCGTGTTGTCAATCCACTGCCAGCGACTGCTTCTGGTCAAATAACAGGACAAAAGCATCAGCGGTGTCTCAATAGAGTTCCATGCAGTACCCTCCGCTGCATCTGAAAAATAATTGCCGCTGTTACTGTTGCGGCTGATCATGATAAGGTCGGCACTGTTTAAAATTGCCAGGTTCTCATCAGTTAAATCCCCCCATGCAAGTGGATTGGTAATAACATCGAATCCCAGCCCCTCGAGAAGATCGATAAAGCCCTGGTCGTAGGGAACACCATTCGGGTCCAAGTTCTCGTTTACCCAGACAATGGTCTGAGCGAAAGACGAAGAGACCATGCAAAATACCAATACCAAAACCAACAAAGACAATTTTCTGAACATAATATACCTCCTATAAAAAAGTTAAAAAAATTTAATCTCACATTCAAACACATGTTGCAGATTCGCATATCTGGGCATCTATATCTTTTTGATCCGTAATTTCCTCCTTCCCTGGAAAAAAGAACTGATTCAGCGATTATCATCTGTAATTATAATCGCCAGACAAACTAATAAAGCAGTCCGCTAATCTGATCCCAATATAAAATTCGGTTTTTAGGAATATATCATTTTTTTCTTGGCTGGATGGACTACCTACACGAATTTATTTAAAAAGACCTTGTACATATATAAAATGAAATCCACAGACCTCATAGCATAATATACCTTATTAAATAGCTTCCTGTCAAGAATAATCTCTGGATAAATCCATTAATAGACCTATAAAAAACCTTCTAATCTGCAAAATATCACTCATTAGCCCGCCAATCGTACTTAACCATTATCAGCAGGTTTGCTTATGATTTGTCCGTATCCACTCCCTACATTTCGGACAATTATCCCGCTATTTTAACAAAATTAGCAAAAAAAATGTGCATAAACCCGATAAATACAGGCCTATACATTACATAAATCAATCATACCAGCGAAATACGTTATTATAACCAGCGTGCTCCTACAGCCGATAAAGGCGGATATCATCGAAGAACATATGACCCAGACCGCCACCTACCTGTGGGCTGGTTGTGTTGCCAAGTCCTAAAGAAATCGAACTGACGTTAGCCAAGTTCACACCTATTCCGTCAAATGTTCGCAACGGGATATCCCACTGTGTCCACTCGGTGAACAGTGCGGCGTTCGTATCAGGATTGGAAATTAACATGCGGGTATGAATGGCCTCCTTTTTCGAATTCTCATTAGACTGACAAACGCCCATATTAAATCCGCATCCGCAAACAATCTCTTCGATACCGCTTATAACCGCCGAAAAGAAGTCGTTCTTGATCGACGGCACAATTACGCTGAAGTGTATATGACTCTTGCTTTTTCAGGTTTTTCACTATCGAATTGTGATGATAATTCAATTACTTTGCAAGGGTAAGAACGCTGAGTTTTGTGGCATCGCTTATATCCGGATGGTCATGAAGCGCCTTCGAAACTGTTGTATAATGCAAATGCAGTTTCTCCCCAATGTCTTTTACTGTTATCTGCTTCTTGGCCATCTCTGGACTTTATATCGATAATATTGATATCTAACGTTAGAATAAAACATAATGAAAGAAAAGTCCCAAAAAACCGCAATTTTTTAAATATTTTTTTAAACTGTCACCATGCTATTACAGGAATCATTGTTTTACATATAAATATAGTCACTCCCAGTACTTAGCAACAAAACAATTCCATATTCTTATGAATTTTCTCTGCGAACCAAAAAAGGGCCTACAGCAAGTAGTTTGCCATAGGCCCAAAATTACAATTATACACATTCTGAAGTTTTCAGAAAGTGTAAAGACGTTTCAATTACAGACCAGCAAGGAAAGCAACTTCGAGGTCCGACAGAGCCCTTCTATAAACGCGGACTTCATCAATAGTACCAGTGAAGAAATACGCATCTCTGGCATGTTTGCCAAGTTTCAGGCTGTTGGACTCGGCTCCGGCAGGACCGGATGGATCCTCATTGGCGGTAATCAATACACCATCCTTATAAGCTTTAAGGGTTTCTCCGTCATACGTACCTGCCAGGTGATACCATGTATCGGCCTCTAACGGTCCAAGGCTTGCTGCATACCATCCGCCGGCACTCAGACCTACTGCTCCCATCCATCCATCTCCGCCGTGGTTCCAGTTCATCTGATAGTTAGCCTCACGATGAACCGGACCGCTCTGACCGCCATCACTAACCGGCGCCATCGGGCTTTTTACCCAGGCGGATATAGTCCAGTTATCCAGGTTTTCTGTGGTAGCACAATCCACATAGTCGTCACCGCTGAATTCCAAAGCATTGTCTACCACACCATCCGCAACAAAAACAGGGTCGCCAACTATCGTACCGTCGATGTCGTTACCGGAAGAGTCTTTGGTTACACCGCGGCCGGCACTATCCAACGGATAATATACTACCAAACCTTCAGTTCCCGGATCTATCGGCTGAGGGCCGACTTTCACAGGACCGGCTGCATAACTGGCTGCAATCTCATCCGCAGTTAAAGCAACATTGTAAATATTGAACTCTTCAATTTCGCCTATCCACTCGGGGTCACCTGTGTAGCCACCCTTGGCAAGATAAGCATAATTGGTGC
>CAZKYP010000310.1:0-3470 GCA_964556885.1 uncultured Pirellulales bacterium
GCCGGGCGATAGCCGACTATCCACTGATAAAATGCGCGGTGCACGGCGGCGACCCTAACTGGGGCCGGATTATCTGTGCTGTCGGCTCAGTGGGAGTGAAATTCAAGCTGGGAAAACTTACGTGCAAGCTCGGGCCTATCACGGTCTTTAAGAACGGCAGCCCATGTAAATTCGATGCGAAAAAAGCAAGCAAAGTCGTCTCGCAGACCGAACACACAATAAGCGTGGAATTAGGGATGGGCAAGATAAACGATTTTTGCTACGGCTGCGATTTGAGCGCCGGATACGTGAGCATCAATGCCGATTACCATACATAAACAATTTATGTTTTTGCAGCTTGTATAATTTCGTATTTTGGATAGAATATCCTGTTTAATCCGAACGTAAAGTTTTCGGGGTGTAGCTCAGCTTGGCTAGAGCGCCTGCTTTGGGAGCAGGAGGCCGCTGGTTCGAATCCAGTCACCCCGATTTTCTTGTGGCGGGGAAATCATTTCCTGTCGAGCTCGCTCAGAACGACTTGAACGTATTGCGGGATTTTGCTTTGAAGCTCGCTCGTTAATCCCTCGCCGTGAGCTATTTCCTTCGGCTCGATACCGAAGATTACAATATCCTCCGGGCATTCTCCCAGCCGGCGTGACAATTCAAGCGTATTGAGCAAATCGCCCTCGTGCAGCGAGTAACGCATCCGTGTCTTAGTCGAGCGAACCTGCTCGGGTGTGAATCGGTGTATAGAACCGACAGTTTTACCCATAATAGCACAATCGACGAAAATGACTTTCTTTTTTCCGACGATTGCATGCATTACGGAAAGGCCACCCGTGCCAAGGTCCAGAACTTCGACATCAGGATTGTCTGAAAGGTTGGGCTGAAGCTCTTCAGCCAGCCTGATACCTACCCCTTCGTCCCGCATCAATGGATTGCCAAGACAGATTATAAGTACCGGCTTCATGAGAGCACAATCAGCTTAAACAAACTCGACGTTAAGATAGTGGGTCGAACATGAGATACACGGATCATACGCTCGAACCAGCATTTCCAGGAGCAGGCGAATCTCGTCCTGGTCGCGATCGATAATCTGAGGTGCAAGCGATTCGAAATCCTTTTGAATGTTCCCGTGATTTTGTCCGGTCGGGATGCAGATGTTTGCCTTTGTGCAGAATCCCTTCTTATCGAATGCGTAGCGATGGAACAGGATTCCCCGCGGCGCCTCGACGCATCCAACGCCTTCCCCGGCCTTCGGCTCGACTTTCACTTTTTCGTTTTTAAGTCCTTTGGTAAGCAGCTCGTCGATGAGTTGCAGGCTATGCTCTATTACCTGGGCACATTCAACAACTTGTGCTATGTTGTTCAGATATGGATTGCAGGCGCCCTTTTTGAGGCCGAACCGTTTGGCCGTGTCGGCCGCAAGGGGTAAAAGCTTTTCTGCGTTCAGATTAAAACGTGCCAGCGCGCCTACTGCATACGAATCGCGATGCCACCTGGTCCACTTGGCCGTGGACTGCGGCGTAACGTACTCATTAACCACCCGCTCGAATTCCCGGACCGGCACCTTCTCGTCCGTGTCCGTACTGGCGATGTCGCCGTGGTAGAACGTGTAATAGTCCGGGTATTGTAGTGCGATGTACTCAGTATCACGATTAAAGGCCGGAAGCTTGTCCGCCAGGCTCAGGATTACCTCGATAAGTATCTTCGCATCCTGAACGGAGTTTTCTATGGCCTTTTTAAGCTCAAGCAGTTTTTCCTCCGACGGTATAGCCGTAAATCCGCCCGGCTTGAGTGTGACCGGGTGCGTCATACGCCCGCCGATGAGTTCCATCCACATATTGCCGAGACGGTGCAGGCGAATAATTGTCTTGACAGCATGAGGCTGCGATTCGACCAGAGGAATCACCGACTTCTGACCCAACAGGTCCGGTGCCACAAGGTACCCGACGTGCAGAATATGACTTTCCATCTGCTCGCCGTAATGGCACAGAATGCGCAGCTTGTCCGTCTGCCCGGAAACCTTAATACCCATAGCGTTCTCGATGCCCTTGATTGCGGCCAGTGAGTGTGTTACCGAGCAAATACCACAGATGCGGCTGACGATTGTCTGGATATCCTCGAAGCTGCGTCCGCGTACCATGGCTTCGAAGAACCGAGGCGCTTCGGGCACCTGCCACTCGACGTGCTCGACTTTGCCGTCGCTTGCCCGGAGGCGAATATTTCCATGTCCCTCCACGCGAGTGACATGATTAACGCTTATATTAACTTTTTTAATCATCGGTACTCCTGTTTACGTCATAAGGCGTCCCCAGCGGGACTTGTGGAACTTCCGAACAGCAACATCTTCCCGCGCAAATCGTCAATGGTCTTTCCATACTGGTCCATCACGTCTTTTGCGGCGTTCACATTTGGATTATCAACATATCCGCGACAGCCGAAACACCACATTCCGCTTGACGGGCACTTCGCATCACAGCCGGCCCTGGTAATCGGGCCCAGGCAAATTTCGCCGTACTCGAAGCGGCAGACATTTTCTTTCATCTTGCACTCGACACATACGGCGTAATCGGGAATCTTCGGTTCCTTGCCCAGTGCCAGAGATCGCACGATATATGCGAACTCTTTTACATTCGTCGGGCATCCGTGAACCATATAGTCCACCTTGACGATTTCACCTACGGCCTTTGTCGGATAGGTATCGAGATGCGGCATATTTGCGTTTTTACCGTAGACACACTCCTTGACATCCTGCATCTCGAAATTGTTTTTTATCTTATTGATTCCACCGATTGTCGCACAGGCTCCAAGTGCGATTAGTATTTTCGCGTTATTGCGAATCTCTTTGAGACGCTCCTCATCCTCGGAACGCGTGATCGAACCTTCAATTATAGCAACGACATAATCGTCGCTTTTGTCGGACATGGCCTCCCGCCACTCGACCGGTTCCACCAGTCCAAGCAGATCGAGGATTTCCTCTTCCATATTATAAACCTGTAACTGGCAGCCTTCACAACAGGCGAAATCAAAAAAAGCAACCTTCAATCTTGACATTATACCGCCTCCTCGACATCTGAGATGTCGGAAAACCTGAATACGGGGCCGTCCTGGCATACATAAATATTATTAATCTGGCAGTGCCCGCATTTGCCGACACCGCATTTCATGTGCCGCTCGAGCGACAGGAAGATTTGATCGTCTCGCAGACCCGCCTCCCGCAACACAATTATCACAAATTTATACATGATTGGCGGGCCGCAAATGACGGCAACGGTGTTATCCTTGTTTATCTTTACCAGTGGTAACAGCGTCGTGATGACTCCCTCCGGGCCGGACCAGCTTTCGTCGCGATGATCGACCGTCTCCAAAATTGTCACATTTTTCTTTTTACGCCACTGTTCGATCTCTTCGATAAAAAGACGGTCACGAGGAGTTTTCGCTCCGAAAAGAATTATTACACGCCCGTAATCTTCGCGGTTGTCCAGCAC
>CAZKYP010000311.1:0-3444 GCA_964556885.1 uncultured Pirellulales bacterium
TTGCGGCTAATGCTCCAATCCAGCAATATAAATCTATTCCCCTAAAGGATGGTGTGCGGCCAATTATGGTTGGTATCGGTGACCTTGACGGCGATAGTGTTTATGATTTTGTTGTCAAGGGATCTGTCGGGCGTGGTAAGGATCCCGGGAGGGTCGGCCCAAATACCGGCGCCGTTTTTTACGAAGGTTATAACGGCAAGACCGGCGAATTCATGTGGAAGATCGATTTGGGCTGGAACGTCGATAATGGCATTTGGTGGACGCCTATGGTGGTGCGCGACCTGGATGGTGATAATATAGCTGAGGTATGTGTGAGGACATCGGATTACGCCGCGACCGAAGATGATATGCTGGAAAGCGGGAAAACAGGATTTCTACTGGATGCTCCGGAATACCTGGCTGTGTATAGCGGCCGGACCGGCGAATTAATCGACAAGGTCAATTGGATTGAGCTTGGTAAGGTCCAGGACTGGGGCGATAATACCGGTAACCGTGCCAGCCGTCACATGCTGGCTGTGGCTTATCTGGACGGCAAAACACCTGCTATTCTGGTGGTTCGAGGTACATACGGCATGATGAAGGTGGATGCTTATGTGCTGGAGAATAAGAAACTTCGCAAAGTCTGGCGATGGACCAACGAGCGAGCACCATTCATGTACCAGGGGCAGGGCCAGCACACAGTCAAAACCGGTGATATTGACGGAGACGGTTGCGATGAGATTATAAACGGTTCGCTCGCCATCGACAACAACGGAAAAACGATTTGGGGGACCGGCCTTGGGCACGGTGACCGTTCATATATGGGTGACATTATTCCCGACAGACCCGGCTGGGAGATCTGGTATATCATCGAAGAGCCGCATCCTCGCAATGGTGTATGTCTGGTAGACGCACGAACCGGTGCTATCATCTTCGGTGCGGACGAGGCCAACAGAGACAACGAACTTGACAGTTGCATGGCTGCTGACATCGATCCGGCCTATCCGGGTATGGAAGCAGCAGGCGGGAGATTTTATTATTCATCGAATGGCACGCGCATTCAGGGAGAAGTTCCACCTCAGGGATTGATGGCATGGTGGGATGCCGACCTTTTACGAGAATTTGTAAGCCGCCGCGGCCTGGCCAAATGGGACGGCAGCGGCCTGAATCCTATTGAAGGTGTCCGGATTGAGGGCAGCGTACAGCAGGTAGCGGATATCATGGGTGATTGGCGTGAGGAGCTTGTAACAACGACCGGCGGTGAGCTTCGTATTTACAGTACTGTTATTCCGGCGGCAGACCGCCGCGCGTGCCTGATGCAGGACCAGCTCTATCGAAGTGACGTGTGTCACCATACGATGGGTTATACGAACAGACATTATCCCATGACCAGTTACTTTCTCGGAAGCAGGTAATATTGTTAATTTAAATATGGGAGGAATATACGATGAGATTTCGTTTCATAACAATAATGTTGTTAATGCCCCTGATTATTACGGGTCTGCTGAATGCTCAAAGGCAAATGGAAAAACTTGATCGTGGTGTAGTTGCGGTCGCTCTGAATAACGGGAAGGTTTATGTTGGCTGGCGTATGCTGGGGACCGAGCCCGACAATATAACATTTAATGTCTATAGAGATAATACACTCGTTAATAGTCAGCCTATCGCAAACTCGACTAATCTCGTGGATGAGAAAGGTAGACTTGATTCGATTTACACGGTTCGCACCGTAATAGATGGTTCCGAAGGCTCGCCTTCGAAACCGGCCAAGGTTTTGCAGCAGAACTATATATCCATCCCTCTCAAAACGCCTGATGGATATACTCCCAATGATGCGTCGGTCGGGGATCTTGACGGTGACGGTGAATACGAGATTGTGCTGCATCAGGCAGGCAGAGGCCGCGATAATTCACAGGGCGGGAAAACCAGTGAGCCTGTGTTTGAGGCATATAAACTGAACGGAACTTTTTTGTGGAGGATTAACCTGGGTAAAAATATCCGTGAAGGTGCTCATTATACGCAGTTTATGGTTTATGATTTAGATGGTGACGGCAGGGCGGAATTTGCCTGTAAGACTGCGGACGGTACCGTCGACGGAAAAGGTAAAGTCATCGGTGATGCTAAAGCTAATTATGTAAATGAGAGAGGTTTTATCCTATCCGGACCGGAATTTCTTACTGTATTTGACGGACAGACCGGTGCCGAGCTTGTCACCGTTGATTATATCCCTCCGCGTGGTCCGACAATTAATGCTACAACTGAAGAGATTGGGGATTTATGGGGGGACGGCCACGGCAACAGATGCGACAGGTTCCTGGCGTGCATTGCTTATCTTGACGGCCAAAGACCGAGCCTTGTAATGTGCCGCGGCTATTATGAAAGAACAGTACTTGCGGCGTGGAATTACAGGGACGGTAGGCTGACAAATATATGGACCTTTGACAGCGATGACGGCATTCCGGACCATAGAAAGTACAAGGGGCAGGGTAATCACAATCTAAGTGTCGGCGATGTAGACGGCGACGGCAGAGACGAAATTATCTATGGGGCCTGTGCAATTGATCACGATGGAAAAGGTCTGTACACAACTGGTTTGGGGCATGGTGACGCAATGCATCTATCTGATATCGACCCGGACAGGCCCGGCCTTGAGGTTTTTGCCGTACATGAAAGACCTAAACATTCGAATGGAGCAAATCTTCGTGATGCCGCAACGGGGAAGATTTTATGGGGTTTGAAATTGAATGATCCCGGCAGGGGACTGGCCATCGATATTGATCCGCGGCATAAAGGTTATGAATGCTGGACAAACGATTCCGATGGTCTATATGACTGCAAGGGCCTGAAGATTTCCGATTCCAAACCTGACTCATGTAATATGGGAATTTGGTGGGATGGTGACATAATTCGCGAACTCCTCAACGGCATTACGATTAGTAAGTGGGATTACGAAAATAATACTACAATAGGATTATTTTCGGCCGAAGGTTGTGCAAGAAATAACGGGTCGAAATCGAATCCATGTTTGTGTGCGGATATTTTGGGCGACTGGCGGGAAGAATTGATTTGTCGAACTACAGACGGGACGGAGCTGCGTATATATACTACAACAAATCCCACAGAACACAGGTTCTATACGTTTATGCATGATCCTGTATACAGACTTGGCATAGCGTGGCAGAATGTGGCTTATAATCAGCCTGCACATACAGGTTTTTATATGGGCCAGGGAATGGTAAATCCACCTCGTCCGAATATCAAATTGATTTCTGTTAAGAATTAAGGAGCTTTGATAGATGAAAAATAAAACACATCTTAGAATCCTTGTTATTATTTTTATTTGTTCATTAGCGTTTCCTCTACGGGCGCAAAGTCTTCAGGACGAATCCGTGTCAATAGGATGGCTCGGAGGAGAAGCTCCCGGGATCGATTGTGGTGTAAGCTGGGGTGTTCCCTGGCCAAAAG
>CAZKYP010000312.1:0-3435 GCA_964556885.1 uncultured Pirellulales bacterium
GTGTTCGGCGCTGATGGATGAGAACCAGAGAGGCATCAAATAACCGGCGAATTCGGCAAATCTGTTTTTTTCTATCAGCTTCGAATGCTGCTGGTATAAAATGCTTCCAATTGCTGTTATGTTGCTATTAGCAAAAACAAACTTCCCCAAACTATCACTTTTTACCAATTTAAACCTCCTTGTTTGGTAATAAAAAGTAAGTCATATCGCCGGTAAAGCAGAAAAATCCTGCTTACTCACATAGAATAAACAGTCCGTGAAAAAAAACAAGCACATTTTATAAACAAGATGGCGGATTGACAGACTTGGCCGCCGGGTTTATACTTCATTTTTTCTTTTCGAGGGCATAAAAAAATTTTATGAGCCATGAAACGATAGCCATCCTCGACTTCGGCAGTCAATACGGCCAGTTGATCGCTCGCAGGGTTCGCGAGCATAATGTTTATTCCCAAATCTGCCGGGCGGACATACCAGCAAAGGAGTTGGCAAAGCTGTCGCTAAAAGGTTTGATACTCTCCGGCGGACCGGCCAGTGTTTATACCGAAGGCGCACCGAGATGCGATGAGAAGATATTCGATTTGGGCGTACCGATTTTAGGTATATGTTACGGTATGCAGTTAGGCTGCCAGATTTTAGGGGCGAAAATCGACCGGGCTGAAAAACGAGAATACGGGCGAACAACATTGTCGGTTATCGACAAAAGCGATCTTTTCGCAAATCTGCCGGACTCAATCACAGCATGGGCCAGTCACGGCGACCAGATAAGCGAGCTTAATGAAGATTTCGTCAAACTGGCAACCACCAGTACCTGCCCTTTCGCCGCAACACGGCATAAAAAGAAAAAGTTCTTCGGCGTCCAGTTCCATCCGGAGGTCTCGCACACGCCCAAAGGCTCGCAGATACTCAAGAATTTTCTATATGATATTTGCGGATGCAGCGGCGACTGGAAGATGAGCGATTTTGTCAGCGAGACGGTTGAGACGGTACGCCGCAGGGTCGGCAAATCGAAAGTGATATGCGGGCTCAGCGGCGGCGTCGACTCGTCGGTCGTAGCCTCATTGATACAAAAGGCCATCGGCGAGCAGCTTATATGCATCTTCGTCGATAACGGCCTGCTGCGAAAAAACGAAAGAGACAACGTCGTCTCAACCTTCCGCAACCACTTCCACATGGACCTGCGGGTCGTCGACTGGTCCGACCAGTTCCTGCACAGGCTCGCCGGAATAACCGACCCACAACTAAAACGAAAAATAATCGGCGCCGAATTTATCAAGGCCTTCGAATCGCAGGCTTCGAAGATTCCAAACGCCGAATTTCTCGCCCAGGGCACGCTCTATCCGGATGTTATCGAATCCGGCTCGAAAGACGGCAATCCTGCGGCCAACATCAAGCTGCACCACAATGTCGGCGGCCTGCCCGAAGAGCTTGGTTTCGAGCTCATCGAGCCGCTGCGGGACCTGTTCAAGGATGAGGTGCGGATAGTCGGAGAATACCTTGGTCTGCCGGAAAACCTTGTCTGGCGGCATCCCTTCCCCGGCCCGGGCCTTGCGGTCAGGATAGTCGGCGAAGTTACCCGCCAGAGACTCGAAATACTCCGGGCCGCAGACGAAATTTTGATAGATGAAATAAAATCCGCCGGATTGTACCGAAAGATTTCACAGGCGCTTTGTGTGTTACTGCCGATTTCGACGGTTGGTGTGATGGGCGACGAACGCAGCTATGAAAACGTCGTCGCCGTTCGTGCGGTCGAGACGGTCGATTTTATGACGGCCGACTTCTCACAAATTCCCTACGAAGTCCTGGGCATCATATCCAATCGCATAATCAACGAGGTTCGCGGCGTCAACCGCGTTGTCTACGACATCTCCAGCAAACCCCCCGCCACCATCGAATGGGAATGACGGCAAGCAGTGCGAAACCGTCATCCCGAGTCCCGATTTATCGGGATCGAGGGATCTGGCTAATGACAGAAAGAAACTGATGTATTACAACTGTTACTCAAACAGGATTTGCCTTTCGGGTTGATTGAGGCAATCGTTCCATCGGTACAGGTCGGCCTGCGGCGTGCCATCCTTTTTCCTGACCCAGACAAAAGAGAACTGTTTGGCTTCCCTGATGATTCGCTCATCCTCGCTGAACACTGTTGTCCAGGTACCGGTATTGAAATACCTGCAATCGTCGGAAACCGTTCTTATGTCAGGGTCATGAGTATGACCAAAGACGATTGTTCTGACATCTTTAATGGATGCTTTAATCGCTGGAAGGGCTTTTTCAAAAATATCTTTATTGGAAAGCTTAAAGATCCATTTGATAAGCGGAACAATCAATATCCCGAAGGAGGAAAGGGATCTCAGCAGGGCCGCCCAGAAAGTCAGCTTAAAGCCGATCATAAAAACCGCCAAAAGGATGATAGAGATAACCGATGCAATAACGAAAAAGGAGAAAGTGGAATAGGTGAGAATATTTAACAAGTCCATTCTGGTTAACGGCAGAGTCATCGAAGAATAAATTTTCTTTACGTCATTAAGAGGAAGCTTAAAGTTTTCAGCTAATTTTCCCAGCTCTTTCTCATTTTGCTTTTCAAGGTGCTCTTTTTCGGCCTTTGGCAGTCCCCCGCCTTTCATAAATACGCCGCACATCGTAGGGATATAGTGGAAGATATTCTTTAAGAATTGCAGTTTATTCTCGTTCCAAATCCACTGCATAAACCTTGTCGGCGGTTTGATATTATCGGCAAAAGGATTGCTTATTTCCAGTTTATTGAAAAAATACCGAACGAAGAAAGAGCCGAAAGGCAGCCATAGTATTCCAGATCCTTGTTTAAGCAGCGGACACAGAAGGTAATGAAAGGAATTAAGACGGTCGTACTGATTCCCGTGTTCGATATATGTCTTATGCTCTTTGTCATAGTAAAACCAGGGATAAAAATCCACGGGATTTGTAATCGGCGTCCCGCCGGTTTTATATCTATCAATTTGCTCTTTTAAGATCTTTTGAACCTCCGGCCAATACAGCTCGACATCGTGATTGCCGCTAATTATTGATAAACGATTTTCCTCGGACAAAAACTCGGCCAGCGCCCGGAAGAATACCTCGTGCCCGCCGGCAATTACCTCCAGCTTCCAGACTGTTTTATCTTCTTCCGTGCCGAAGCCGAATTTTAGTTCTCTGCCTGTAGGCTCGAACGGTAAGCCAGTTTTTTTAAGATAATTCTCGAACTCTTTCCCGCCTGCGGCCACCTGTAAAAAGTCGAACATATCCCCGTTGATAACCAGATGATTATTGGAAGGATTTTCCTTCTGGAGATACCGCAGGAACCTCCTGAACTCTTCGTCGAAGAAGAAATCTTCGTTCCTCGAAAACCTTCCTGAATCCTCGTTATAACCGGTGCTCAGATGCAGGTCGCTTATTACTATTAATTCCATAATCCGTTAC
>CAZKYP010000313.1:0-3418 GCA_964556885.1 uncultured Pirellulales bacterium
TTCCTGAAAAAAGACGGCTATTATTACATACTCGCGCCGGCCGGAGGCGTCCCGCGGGGCTGGCAGACGGTGCTCCGCTCGAAAAATATTTACGGGCCGTACGAAGACAAAATCGTCCTGCATCAGGGCAATACCGAAATCAACGGCCCGCACCAGGGCGGCCTCGTCGAATTGAAATCCGGCCGGTGGTGGTTTGTGCATTTTCAGGACCGGGGACTTTATGGGCGAATCGTCCACCTGCAGCCTGTAAAATGGCAGGACGGCTGGCCGTTAATGGGTGAAGATATAAACGGCGACGGTATCGGCGAACCGGTTGCGGAATGGAGCAAACCCGACGTCGGACAAATACACCAAATCTGCAATCCGCAAACGACGGATGAATTTGATTCCGACAAACTGGGCCTGCAATGGCAGTGGCACGCCAACCCGAAAAAGCAGTGGTATTCCACAACGGCCAATCCAGGCAATCTGCGATTGTACACGATCCAGAATATGACGCAAAACGGCAACCTGTGGTTCGTACCGAACCTGCTGCTGCAAAAATTTCCCGCTCCTTCGTTTTCTGTCACTACTAAAATAAATTTCCAGCCCGACCAGCCAAACGATAAAAGCGGCCTGGTCGTCATGGGAAGGGAATGGGCCTATATCGCCTTGGAAAATACAGAAAGCGGAATGCAGCTTGGCATGTTCACGGGAACGTATTTTCAGGGATTCGACAGAACTCAAAAAATCGAATCGATTGACGTTAAAGACAATACCTGTTATTTCAAGGTACAGGTAAACGATATGGGAAAATGTGTCTTCTCGTACAGCCTGGATGGCAAAGACTATAAACCGATTGGAAAAGAATTTACGGCGAAGCCGGGAACATGGATCGGCGCCAAGGTCGGGTTGTTCAGCTTAAATCCCAATATTACAAAAAGTAAAGGTTATGCAGATTTCTACTGGTTCAGATTCGAATAATCGTTTGATTAAGAACAAAATATTTTACACATTTATAACGAGGTCGATATGTCTAAATCACATTCTATAACGCTAATATCAATGTTTGCTTTGGCCTGTTCACAGATCGCATTCGCCATCAACAGTACATCGTACATAAGCCCGGAAAAAAGCGACGGATGTTTTACCCTCTCGGTATCGGGGGAATCTGCGCCTTTATATATCAGCAGCGAAGATTATCCCGGAGTAATCAGAGCGGCCGGGGACCTGAAGGCCGACATCGGCCGCGTTACGAATGTCGAGCCGCAGCTTTCAACCGAATCAGTTCCCGCATCGAAGGAGGTTGTCCTGATTGGAACGCTCGGAAAAAGCCCTGTTATTGACAAGCTGGTCAAAGATAACAAACTCAATGTCACGGATATAGCAGGGCGGTGGGAGACATTTGTCATCGAGGTAGTGGAAAAGCCGCTGCCGGACGTCGAGCGGGCGCTGGTCATCGCAGGCAGCGACAAACGCGGCACGATTTACGGCATTTACGACCTTTCGGCACAAATCGGCGTTTCGCCCTGGTACTGGTGGGCCGATGTGCCGGTGCGAAAGCAGACCGGGCTTTATGTACTGCCGGACTGCTACACGCAGGGGCCGCCCGCCGTGAAATACAGGGGAATTTTCATCAATGACGAAGGCTGGGCCCTTGGCCCATGGGTAGAGGAAAAATTTGGCGGCTTCAACCACGAATTTTATGCTCATGTTTTTGAGCTGCTGCTTAGATTGAAAGCCAATCATCTCTGGCCCGGGATGTGGGGCAAGTATTTCGGTAAAGATCCGATGAACCCGAAGCTGGCCGACGAATACGGTATCGTAATGGGCTCATCCCATTGTGAACCACTACTTTTCAACAATGATCCCGGAGCCGGAAAGTGGACGCGGGATATGGGGCCCTGGAATTATGAAACCAACAGGGAAAATATATGTAAGGTACTGGATAAAAACGTCGCGGAAAGGGGACAGTACGAGAATGTATATACAGTCGGCCTGCGCGGAGTCCATGACTCTCAGATGGTGGGCGGCGTAGATGTAAATGAGCAGGTCACTTTACTGGAGCAGGTATTCATAGACCAGAGGGAGATACTTACCAAATACTTAAACAAAAAGATTACGGATATCCCCCAGGTCTTTGTTCCTTACAAAGAAGTCCAGGATTATTACGACAGCGGTCTGGAAGTTCCCGATGATGTAACCATAATGTGGAGTGACGACAACTGGGGAAATATCCGCAGGCTGTTCAAACCCACAGATAAGCCGCGAGCCGGCGGAGGTGGTGTCTATTATCATTACGATTTCCACGGCGGGCCCCGCTCATACGAATGGCTCAACACCAGCCCCATACCAAGAATATGGGAACAGATGCACCTGGCCTATCGTCACAGGGCGGATAGAGTCTGGATTGTAAATGTGGGCGACATTAAACCGATGGAATTTCCGATATCTTTCTTCATGGATTATGCCTGGGCGCCGGACAAATTTCCGGCCGAACGCCTGCCGGATTATACAAAGCTCTGGGCACAGCAGCAGTTCGGTCCGAAGTATGCCGCGGACATCGCCGATATTCTCGATAAATACACAAAATACAACGGCCGACGAAAACCAGAGATGGTGGCACCGGACACATACAGTCTCTCAGACTACCGCGAGGCGGAAACAATTGTCGCCGACTACAATGATATTGCGAAAAAGGCCGAGGGAATTTACAATGACCTTCCCGCCGAATTTAAAGATGCATATTATCAGCTTGTGCTGTACCCCACTATAGCCTGTGCTAATTTAAACGAACTTTATCTGACCGTAGGGAAGAATTACCTCTATGCGAAACAAGGACGTGCCGCCACCGGTGACATGGCCAGGAAGGCCGAGGAGTTATATAACAAAGATGCTGAGCTTTCCAATTATTATAACAAGGTCATGGCAGGTGGAAAATGGAACCACATGATGGATACTACACATATCGGCTATACATCATGGGACCCGCCTCGAAGCAATAAAATGCCCGCAGTCAAGGAGATTGAGATACCCGATGCCGCCGAAATGGGTGTTGCGGTCGAAGGTTCCGAAAAGTGGTGGCCTGCGGAGACAAACGAAGTCGTACTACCCGAATTCGACCCGTATCTGCAACAAACATATTATATCGAAGTGTTTAACCGCGGACAAAGAGCGTTCGATTACACAATCAAGGCGGCCGCACCGTGGCTGCTGATAACACCAAAGCAGGGGGTTGTCGAAAAACAGCATCGCCTCTGGATAGCCGTGGACTGGAAGGAAGTGCCTGCCGGAACGCATCATGTCCCGATTACCATAACCGGGCCTAACGGAAGTGTCGTAATACAGGCAATCGTGAATAATCCCGAAACACCGAAACGCGAAACGACGAAAGGTTTCGTCGAGAGCAACGGGTATGTGTCCATGGAGGCCGAACATT
>CAZKYP010000314.1:0-3407 GCA_964556885.1 uncultured Pirellulales bacterium
CCATTCCGACCGGGCCGCCATGGATGTGAAACCATTGACTGTAAATTCGATTTCTGGTATTTTCCTGCTTTCTGGAGTATGAAATGAAAACCGACCGGCTGATATTAGGGGCATACGAAACCAACTGTTATGTTTTAAGAAGTAGTGAACATGCCACAGACTGCTTAATAATCGACCCGGGTCTTGAGGCCGGTGAGCTGATCGCTTTTTTACAGGAAAATAAATTAAATCCGATTGCGGTACTTCTGACTCACGGCCACATAGACCATATCGCAGGTCTGACGGAATTACGTGAGAACTACCCTGATGTGAAGGTTTATATTCACAAACTGGACGCAGAGATGCTCGATCAACCATTCCTGAATCTATCCGCTATGACCGGAATGGCTTTCGAAACGGAATCGGCGGATTTTAACTTGGAAGAAAATAACATAATTGACTTAGCAGGCATCAAGTTCTCGGTGCTTCACACCCCCGGCCACACGCCTGGAGGCGTATGCCTGTACTCGGAAGAAGATGGTCTTGTTTTTGCCGGTGACACGCTGTTCGCAGGTTCGGTCGGCAGGACCGATTTTCCGAACGGCAGCATGTCACAGCTTGTAAACGGCATCAAACAAAAACTGTTCACGCTGCCGGACAAAACAAAAGTCTACCCCGGCCACGGCCCCGCCACCTCAATAGCCAACGAAAAAGCACACAATCCATTTGTGCGATAGTACGCAGTAATGTTACTGTGCTACCGGAATCCGCAATATGGTTAATGAGTATGGTTCGAACTCGTATGAAAAGCTCGAGCTGTTGACCGACACAGATTTTTCCGTTGGATAGACCTTCTTCGGTTCTTTAAGCGAGTTTTCATCATCCAGACTTTTGCCGGCCAATATTATCGCTTTTGCCTGCGGCCCGGCTTTGGTCACACCCTGCAGCTCGATGTCCGCCCGGAGAGCTTTGTCAGTGACATTGACGGCCTTAATGATAACTTCGCCGGCCTTTTTATCCAGGGTGCTGCATACGGATAAAGCCTTCTTCGTATCATCAAGATTCGGTACGTCACTTAACTGGACCTTCAATAAATTCGTACCGGGATTAAGACTGAACAGCTTTTGAACGTAGTAATTGGCCGAGCCATACACGTTCAGATTGTCGAACCAGATCATATCCGGACGCCACTGCCAGGCATCTTCCTGTCCGAACAACGGTGCATAGCATGTCATTCTTACAAGGTCGGCGTTTCGTTCCATGCCGGTCATAAACGCCGCCTCATACAGGGCGCATTTCAGATTGTTGCGGTTATCGGGACTGGCAACACCAACACTCTGTGCGGCGTATTCACCGACAAACAGCTTCGGATCATTACGGTTATAATTATCGTAGAAATTGACATTCTCCAAAAACCAGTCCGGCTGACGATAAAAATGCTCGTCCACGAACTCGGGCTTGAGTATCCGCCATTGCTCCCATAGGTATTTGATTTCCGCCGGACCGTTCGGGAAAATCGTGGCATCCGAACCGGTTGCGGCGATAAGCTGCATATCCGGATACTTGTCTTTAATCGCCTTTGCAAAAACTTTATAGCGTTCGATATACTGCGGCCCCCACTGCTCGTTGCCAACGCCGAACATCTTCATATTGAACGGCTTGGGATGGCCCATATCCGTCCTGACCTTACCCCATTTGCTGTCAGCCGGACCGTTGGCGAACTCAATGAGGTCCAGTGCGTCCTGGACGTATGGCCCGAGCTGGTCCATAGGCGCCAATTCGGCCGAATTGAACTGGCAGGCCATGCCGCAGTTTAGGATGGGCATCGGTTCTGCCCCGATCTGCTCGCACAGCTTGAAATATTCGTAGAAACCCAGGCCGAATGTCTGGTAATAATCCGTGGTCAGGCGGTGTTTGAATTCCGTGTTCCACCGGTTTTTAATCAGCTTGCGCTGGCTGATTTCACCGACTGTATTTTTCCACTGATAACGCAGCGAAAGATCATACCCTTCCACGATGCAGCCGCCGGGGAAACGCAAAAAGCCGGGCTTCATATCCGCAAGCATTTGGACAATATCTTTCCGCAGGCCGGGAATCGGTGTTCCTGACGGATCCGAAACCGCTGAATCTTCGGGAAACAATGACACCATATCTATGTCCAGCACACCCGGACTTGTCACTATCAGGTTCAATTTCGCCTTAGGCTCTGTGTCCAATGCTACCATCGAGAAAATGTATTTCTTCCAGTCCCTTGTCATACCTCCAAAGCGACCTTCGGCTATTTTCCTGCCGTTAGGAGCTACCACTTCGACTTTGAATCCAACCTCATCTGATGAACTTCGGGCAAAAAATGAAAACCAGTATTTACTCCCCTTGCGAAGACCCATGCCGCGAAAGCCTTCGTTGGTCACTCCGAATCCCTCACCCGGTTCTTTCACCCCGATGCGCAGATAGCGCGAATTACCGGGCTGACCGTAATTCGTTCCTGTAACAAACGGTTTATCGTCAATAATGGTCAAAACACCTTCAGCCCCCGCCCGCTGGAGTTTGGTCCAGCCCATCAAGGGCAATGGAAACTCGAATGAACGGTTTTTCACCAGTTCCGAATAAAGGCCGCCGTCGGCCCCGAAATTAATGTCTTCGAAGAATATGCCGTACATCGTCGGGCTGATTTGAGCGCCCGGCTGGCCCGCCTGAACCGCGATTTTCGTTTGTGCAGAGGCTACCGATACAATCGATAAAATCAAACAAAAAACAACTAAAATTTTCCGTGTCCTGAACATGATTTTCCACCTCAAATTAAAACCATAAAATCAGTAGTAATTCGTAACTTGCGAACGGTATTTTATATGAAAAAATTCATGCTGGCAAATAGATTATGTGAATTCGAGATATGATCCCGGCACGGCGGAAA
This sequence comes from uncultured Pirellulales bacterium, assembly GCA_964556885.1. Lineage (GTDB taxonomy): Bacteria > Planctomycetota > Phycisphaerae > Sedimentisphaerales > Anaerobacaceae > CAZKYP01. The sequence goes on from CAZKYP010000314.1 coordinate 2,894, forward strand.
TAAGGTCTAAAGGTGGTATTTTAAAAAATGCTAAACTGTCAAATCTTTTAGAACTCATCACAAAACAGGTTTTCAGATGAGTTCTCGTTAATAAATCCTGCCATTTATTAGGTTCAAATATAACACCAATGAAAAGATAGTCAAGTTTCTATTCTAAAATGAGAGAGTCTTCTCAAGAACAATTGTGGATAAAGACGGGGATTTTGCTTGTAATTTGGCCGATTTTGAGTATAATGTGTATCCTCATGGAAGGGGGCATGTCAATGAGAATACAGTCCCGTGAGGGATACCATAGGTAGACACAGAAGACGGGATGCAGAATGAAAAAACAAAGCCAATTATTTACGTTCCGCGTTCCTGTACTGCGTACTGCGTTCTGCGTCAAAAAATCGAGGATCTTGGCAAAACCATACAATCTGCGAAACTTGTGCCATAGGTATCTGCGCAATCTGTGGTTTAAAAAAACAAAGCCAATTTCGGACTGAAAGATGGCAGCGTATTTAACACTGAATCA
>CAZKYP010000315.1:0-3386 GCA_964556885.1 uncultured Pirellulales bacterium
TCCGTTCGCCATTCGAGATTTCGTTTTGTCAGATAATCGATAATCTCATCCCGGCTAACACACAACAGCGGCCGGACAAAACTGAATTCCTTGCCAAAGGTACGCAGCGGCCAGATTCCAGCAAGACCGCGAAAGCCTGTACCACGGCTCAATCGCTGCAGGATGGTCTCGGCGTTGTCATTTTTCTGATGCGCCGTCGCTATCAGTTGACATCCGTTAGCCCCGGCGATATCTGTGAGAGTTTCGATGCGCAACTGCCGGGCCGCAGTCTCAATCGATATTTTATTACTTTCGGCAAAGCCGCGTACATCGACTCGTTTGGCCACTACAGGCAGGCCAAGTTCGGCCGCCCGTGCAACAACGAAATCTTCGTCCGAATCGGCATCGGAGCCTCTTAACTGGTGATTTATATGAACACAAAACAATTCACAGTCGATGACCCTCGCGGCCTTAAGCGCGCAAAGTATATAAAGAAGGGCCATTGAATCCGCACCGCCGGAGACGGCCAGCAGGACCTTGTCACCGGGTTCGAAAAGCCCATTGTTTTTTATATAGTCACCGATGATTTTTTCAAGTTCGGACAACATTTACCAAATAAAAAAGGGCCTGATATTCAGCCAGGCCCGAGATTAGATTGTAATGAAATTAATCGAACAATGTCAGTTGACAGTCTCCCCTGTTCCCTGCAATTCCAGTATCTGTTTTTCCGCAAGGTCTTTCCACAGCCTGTTCTTTGCATGCCTGCCTTCGGTTCTTACAGCCTCCTGATAAAGCTCCAGCGCCTCGGCGTTACGATGGAGGTATTTTTCCAGAACGTATGCCGCCCTGAACCTGGCGGGATAACTCGTATCCGGGTCCCATTCGAAGGTCTGCCTGAAATACAAAACCGCAATAGGATAATCCTTGAGATATTCGTAGATATCGCCGGCCTCGTAAGCCGCATCATCGACCTTGTCACTGGTCGGATAATTCTTTATCAGCTCATTATATTTGGTCAGCGCCAGCCGCAACTGGTTTTCGTTTTTTAGAATTTCAAGTGGTCCGAGCGGCCCGGCCTTTTTCTTGATATCCTGGGCTTCATAAAAAAGAGCGTCCGCCGCAGGAATAGACGCCTTCGGTCCGGTATTGGGCTGAGCCATACTGGCCTCGATTATATAATTATACTTCGACATGGAATTAAACGCCCCAAGCTCTTTCCTGGCCCACTGGAGTTTCATGTTATTGCCGGTTTTTTCATAGTACGCCACGAGCAGCTCAAGGCCCCGCTGATACGCCTGCCGGCTCACCACCATCTGTTCGATAAGGTCAGTTTCACCTATTTCGCCTACGTTAATCACAGGTGTGGAAGCATATCGCTGCTGGGCGCCTGTAGGTACCATCTGGCCGCTGCCGCTTTGGGTCTCCTGGCAACCAACCAATACGTTTAATAAGATTACGACTATCGCAGTACAAGCTATCCTTGCCATAATGGCCTCCTTTCAATCTTCGACCCCGCCCCGTAAATATAAACAATTTTTAATTGTCAATTCTGAAGATGGCATAACCATAACCAATTATCAATTAAAAAGTCAATCCGTCAAGAACAAACAGTTAAAATTTATCCAACTATGAAAACTCCACTATTCTATATCAAATCTTAAAGGCAAAATCTGCCGGTAGCCACCCTTCTCCCCCGAAAATCCCATCTCAAGGTCCGTTTCCGTTATTCCAAAGCAAAGGTCAAGTGGCGATAAATCTCGGCAAAATACACAAAGTCGGGCACTCTGCGAGGATATATTTGGAATTCCCGGCCCAAAAAGCTACAAGAGAGCAAAAACTATGCAAAAAAGTTGACTTTCGCCCTCCAATCAGATATAATAATAAAAAGCTCGGCGAAACGACAGAGGAGGTCATTTCTAAAATCGTCGTTAAAAAGAGCCCTTTTTATTAACACACCAATCCGGCAGGATGACGGAAATGTGGATGGGGCATAACTTTCATCAAAATTACCATTTGGAAGAAAATTTATGAAACCGAAACAGTTGATTTTGATCATCCTGCTTGCATGTACAGGTTTTCTATTTCAGTCGGGCTGCGAAGAGCAGGCCACGATGACACAACTTAGTCCCGAATGGTTTAACCAGGGCAACTGGCCAACCGGCAATTCAATCGGCAATATTGTCAACTATGACAACCACTCCAACGTAAATTACGGGCCGAAAATCGCTTTCGAGAAAGTAACCCATAATTTCGGCAACGTCGGCATGAACACAGACCATCTCTGTGAATTCAGATTTAAAAACATCGGAAACGCAATCCTCACAATAGATGAGGTCTCCAGGGTATGCGGCTGTACACCTTTTCAATTGGAAAAAAGAGAATTTGCACCCGGTGAAATCGGGACGCTCCAGGTAAGGTACTACGCCGAAACGGACCTCGGCCCGACAACAAAACAGTTATATATCAACAGTAACGACCCGAGAAATCCCAAAGTCACGCTGACTCTGCAGGCAAAGATCATCACAAAGGTTAATTACGAGCCCAAGAACCTGAACCTGTTGCTCGGAAAAAACAACGGCTCCTGTCCACCTATCGAGATTTTCAGTGTCGATAAAAAGCCCTTCTCGATAACACATTTCAGTTCCACAAACAACTGTGTAACCGCCGACTTCGATCCTTCGGCATCCGCAACCAAATTCGTACTCCAGCCGAAGGTTGATATGACAAAACTCGAACAAACAACGGAAGGACGCATCGAGATAGGACTGACCCATCCCGAATGTGGAGCAATCAAACTTACCGTCAATACAATCCCGAAATACAGGGTCTCGCCGCAGGGTCTTATTATCACAAACGCCGAGCCGAAAAAGCCCATATATAAGAAACTCCGGATACTCAATAACTATAACGAGAAATTCGATTTAGAATCCATATCTTCAAATAATAATTTTGTGAAAGTCGTGAGCAACTCGATAATCAACAACGGTTACGAGCTCGGACTGGAGATCACACCACCGGAGACAAACGGCAAAACAGGTACTTTCACCGAGATGTTTTATGTGAAAGTAAAAGACGGTGAAAATCTTGAAATACAATGCCAGTGCTACTACTCACACAACATCGTTTCGGCATCACGAACAACGGCACGAAGAGGGACAAGTAACTACTCGAGAAATTCCTCGAACGTCGGCTCGGCCCAGACATTCGCAAAGAGTTCAAACAGCACCTCGAAAAGTTCTAAAAGCTGCCCAAACTGCGGACCTAAAGAATACAAATTCAATCCGAAAGACAATAAGGCCACCGCAGAGCTTATCAATAAGTAAACCCGGGATTATTGAAAAAAGGAGACTCTCTATATCAGGGATTTCTCAAAATCCTGCACTTTGGGGGATTTATTGGATTTGCCC
>CAZKYP010000316.1:0-3313 GCA_964556885.1 uncultured Pirellulales bacterium
AGGCAATAATTGAAAAAGCAAAGAGTGACAAGCTTGAGCTGACCGACCTCGAAGGCGGCTGCATTACCGTCAGTAATCTCGGTGCGTTCGGGATAGACAATTTCATACCGATTGTTGTGCCCGGCCAGTGCAGCATTTTGGGCATAGGTCAAATCACCGACACATGTGTGCCGGATAACGGCAACATCATGGTCCGAAAGCTGATGAACATGACACTGTCCGTGGACCATAAGGTCGCCAACGGCGCTTATGCGGCCCAGTTTCTCGACTTCGTTAGAAAGCTGCTGGAAGATACTTCGTCGTTTTAGTTTTGATGAAAGGGAGTGTTTAGAGATGGCAAAGAAAATTGAAGCGAATCGTTTGCCGAATATAAGGAAGGCAACGCCGAAGGTTCCGGTTATAGGTGTGTTTGCCACTAGTGATCCGCGGATTGATAATGACAGCAGGCAACGCTGTCGGAACATTGCGAAGATGGCCGCCGATACGATCAGCGGCTCGGTGGTCCTTCCGGACAAGACACCGGTGCCGGTTGTTTATTCCGACGTATTGGTTGACGGCGAATCGCAGGCTGACATCGTGGCAGAGCAGTTTCGAAAGGCCGGTGTTGATATCCTGGTATTAGTGCCGGATACATGGGCGTTCCCGCAATTGACCGCTATTTCACTTTTACAACAGTTTCCACCTCATACACCTATAAATATTACATGCGGCAACAGCGGCCCCAGGCCGGGCGTGGTTTATGCACATGCACTCAACGGGGCTGTCAGCCAGTACGGGAGAATGGTTTCCCTGAATGTCGGGACATGGCCCGATACCGGACCGAATCCGAAGATGACCGAGCAGACCGCAAAGAATCTTATCGACTGGTGTTATTCGGCGGTAACGGCCGTTGCGTTACGAGGTCGCAGAGTCGTGATTTTTGGGCACGATTCGATGGGAATGGAAACGGCCCTGGCGCACATTATCCCGACGAGAAATACTTTCGGCCTGGAAGTTACACGGCTGGATATGAAGCTGCTGGCCGATATGCTCAATAAAAAGGTTTATAACGAAAAAGAGCTCAAGGTTCTGCGAGGATGGATTGACAAATACATTGGCAAGCGTCTTGAACTTCGCGACGAGGCCGACAGCGAGAGATTCAACCAGTCTTTGGGGATGTACCTGATAGTCCGCGATTTGATGGCGGACCTGAATGCGATTGGCGGCGGATTTATGAGCCAGCTCGAATGGGGGTCTGACCCGCGCGGTATACCTCTTCCGGTCGCCGATGTGATGGAGAGCCTGTTTAATTCGACCTTCGATCATAACGGTGCAAAGGCCCCGCTGCCATACGCCACCGAGGCCGACGTTCAGGGACTTTTAACGATGCTGTTTATGACATATCTTTCCGGCGGCAATCCGCCTTTGTTCATGGATTTCAGAAAGGTCTGGGAGGCGTGGGAGGTAATTGAGCTTGCCAAAAAAATCGGTGTTAAAAATCTGGACAAGAAAGCTGACTGGTACGTAAAGGGGCTGGTGGACGGTGACAATTCAGGCAGTGCATCTTTTAACTGGGCAGCCGAACCTGGAGCTTCCGTTAAAAAGATCATGGACGGTGTTGCAATGCCGCTTGCGGAGGATTTCTCTTTTCCAGGTGGCGGCAATTCCGTTAGTTTTATGACGCCGGCGGGGATCGAAGGTATTGCAGCTCGAATGGCATACAGCAGCGCCACCGGGCTTTTCAGTATGATTTGGGATGAAGCTCGGACGACTGAAGTGCCCGCTAAACTGGCACAGGCGATGTGCAACCTGACCACGCCGACCTGGCCGCATACATTCGTTGTTCCCAAGTTCGCAAGTATGACCGAATATAAGCAGTATCCGCCGGCCAATCATTTCCACATGACGTGGAATTTGCCTGTAGCCCGGTTGCAGCACTGGATGGACTTAACCGGTGTGCTGGGTGTTACTCCCTGGGCGGCCAGGCCGAGGTTTATCGAAGGGGTTGACAGGCCGCAACCGCTGATTCATCTGATAAACGGCGGCGAGGATGCTTACAAACGGCTGACAGCCCGCGGCTGAGAAATTTTCCTGTGCCGTGAAAGTCTTGTTTTAAATCAATTCTTTCTAATTACGTCGAAAATATTGGTCTGTACCGGAAACGACCCTTATATGACTGACACTTCGATTCTTTTGTATTCTGATATTCTGTTATGTGTAGTTTTTTGACGATATTTAGAAAGGGATAAGGTGGGAAGACAAGTTCCGATAAACATACATTTGATGTTGTTATCGGGGTTTTTTATTTATCTTGAGTTTTATCAAATTTTTTTTGCGCAATGTGAACTTTTGATGGTTTAAAATCGTAAAATATGAATACTATAAGTGGGGTCAATCAATAATTATTAGCAGGTATGGGATGTTTGCTTTTTAGTGGGCAAGGATTTTTTTTAGAGGAGAAAGTTTCTATGGCGACAGATGTAAAACAAATCGGCAATCTGGTTCAGGAAAAGAGCGAATTTATTCGGTCGCTTTTTTCCGAAATGGACAAAGTCATTGTCGGCCAGCGATATATGCTGGAGCGCATGTTGATTGGGATGCTGGCTAACGGCCATATACTGCTGGAAGGCGTGCCGGGGCTGGCCAAGACCCTGGCTGTTACGATTCTTTCGAGAGCGATAAACGCCGATTTCAAGCGGATCCAGTTTACGCCGGATCTGTTGCCGGCCGACCTGGTCGGTACGCAGATTTACAGGCAATCGGACGGAGAATTCCAGACGCGCAAGGGGCCGATATTCGCTAACATAATTTTAGCGGATGAAATTAACCGTGCTCCTGCCAAAGTCCAAAGCGCCTTGCTGGAGGCCATGCAGGAAAGACAGGTTACCATCGGCGATGAGACTTTTGCCTTGCCAATTCCTTTTTTAGTGCTTGCCACACAGAATCCAATCGAGCAGGAGGGGACTTACCCGCTGCCGGAGGCGCAGCTCGACAGGTTTATGCTGAAACTGAAAATTGACTATCCCAACAAAGACCAGGAGCGCAAGATTCTCGACAGGATGGCGATGACAAATGTCCAGTTCGATATAAAGGCTGTTATCAGCCCTGAAGAAATCTCCCAGGTGAGAAGCGTTGTTGATGAGATTTATATCGACGAGAAAATCAAAGATTATATTGTCGATATTGTTTGTGCAACCAGGGAGCCGGAAAAATATGGTTTGAAAATCGGTGATTTTATAAATTATGGCGCATCGCCGCGAGCGACAATTTATCTCGCCGTCGCCGCAAAAGCCCACGCATTCATCCAGCAAAGGGGCTACGTCACGCCGCAGGA
>CAZKYP010000317.1:0-3251 GCA_964556885.1 uncultured Pirellulales bacterium
CGGTGGGGCCCGGCCGGATTTTGGATTTAAGCAAAAAAATTTGGCATAGGGTTTCTTGGGCCACGGCTACCTTATTCCCTAAGGCCGGCCTGACCCCATCCGCCCCTCTTGGTTGCGGAGCCGATAACTTCGGCCGGTGATTGTGATGATCTCGGCGTGGTGCAGGAAGCGGTCGAGGATTGCCGTGGCTGAGGGGATGTCGCCGATCAGCTTGCCCCAGTCTTCCAAGGGGCGGTTGCTGGTCATCATAGTCGAGCGGGTTTCGTAGCGTGTCATTGGGCGCTTCAAAACCAGCCACTGGGAGGCGCTTCAAAACCAGCCAGTTGGGTTCATGCTTGGTAATGTAACCGGGTCTCGGGGTGCAGACAAGTAATCTGCTGCTCACCTACTACTCCACAGAAGGGGTTGCGGTAGCGTCCTTCCGGGATCGCTTTGCCTCCTTGGGCGCTTGGCCATTGTCCTTGGGCTCATCCTCTCGGCGACCTTGATTGCGGAGCCGGTAACTGCGGCCCGTGATCGTGATGATCTCGGCGTGGTGCAGGAAGCGGTCCAGGATCGCCGTGGCCGAGGGGACGTCGCCCACGAGCTTGCCCCAATCCTCCAGCGGGCGATTGCTGGTCATCATGGTCGAGCGGGTTTCGTAGCGCCGCATGATGATCTCGAAGAGATACTCCCCGCTCCGCTTCGGCAACTGCTTCATCCCCATGTCGTCGATGATCAACAGGTCGGGCTTGAGATATTTGGCCAGTACCCGCTCCTCGCCGCCGAAGGCTTCGTCGTGCAGGAAGTCACGCACCACGTCGAAGATCGAACGGTAGAGGACCACGAAGCCCTGCTTGATCGCCTCGTAGGCCAACGCCTGCACCAAGAACGACTTGCCCACGCCCGGCGGCCCCATCCAGAGCACGTCACGATGCTCTCGAATGAACCGGCAGCAGGCCAGGTCGTAGACCTGCTTCTTCTTGATCGACGGGTTGAAACTCCAGTCGAAATCGGCCAAGGGTTTCAGCTCACGGAAGCAGGCCGCCTTCACCCGGCGGTCGACGAGCCGCTCCTGGCGCACGGTCAATTCGTCCTGGAGGATCAATTCCAGGAACTCGACGTGGCTGAGATTGTGGCTGGCGGCCTCTTGCTGACGCACCTCCAAGGTCTGGGCCAGACCCGAGAGCCGCAACTTTCTCAGGGCCGACGACAACGATTCATTCATGGGGTTCACTCCTATCGTGGGTCGATGGAACAGATGGAACGGAACACAGGGAAGAGGGAAGGGGGTGGGGGTTTGGGGGAGGGAACTGGGGCCTCTGGTCCCTCCCCCAAGGACGCTCGAACGACGTGGCCACCAGCTTCCCGTAATCGCTCAACGAACGGATGATCGGATGCTCTTCGAGGAAGTCGAACGTCTCCTGCTCGGGAGCGTCTCGCTTCAAGAGTTGGCGAATGGTCTTCAGCCGCCAAGCCCCATGGGAGAAGGCAACCTGAGCGGCCCGCTCGATGGCCTCGGCGTCGTGCCGCTTGGCCAGCGCCAACAGGCCCTGCAAGACCCGAACACCCTCGATTCCCCGGGTTTGAAGCATGTTTTCAGCCCAACGGGCCGTGTGCTGGCCCACCAGCCGGGCACGACCCAACATCCACTCCGCCCCACGCTCCACCCCGCTTCGCTTCTGGTGGTGGATGTGCTCCGGCAATGTGCTGAAGCGGCCCGGCTCCTGACGCACGTGCACGGCGATCTGCTCGAACCGGGCATTGAAGATCCGCACCAGACGCAGGTCCCAGCGCACCCACAGCCGATGGCCCAGGTACTCCGGCGGCACGGAGTAATAGGCTTTGGCCACCTCGACGTGCCCGTCCCGATGCACGGTCCTGGTTCCTTCATGGAAGAATGGGAACCGCTCGACCGGCAGCCGTTTTAATGAGTTTTGCTCAGTCTCATGAAAAAGCTTGCCGACTTGCTTGCGGATCGTGCCGTGCAGCCGGGTGTCGGCGACCGTCGTCTCCCAATGCAGCAAGTGATGGTTCTCGGTCTCCAGACTCGTGAACCGATGGCCCTTCAGTCCGTTGCTCTGGACATAGCCCACGCCACTTTCGATCTTCCCCTTGTGTCGAGGCGTGCGGGGCCTGGTAGGCAGGATCACCACGCCGTAGTGCTCGCAGAACGATTGGATCTTGGGATTCAGATCTGGGTCGTACCAGTCGGGGTTTTTCACCGCCGCTTTCAGGTTGTCGATCACCAGGATCTTTGGCACGCCGCCGAAATGCCAGAAGGCGTTTTCAATGCATCGAATGAAGTCCTCGGTGGTCTGATGATAGACCGCCTCGCAGTATCCCTTGCGACTGAAACTCAGCACGATGCGAAAGACGTGCGATTTGCGCCGCTTGCCGTCGGGCAGCTCGATCCATGCGCCCGTGCCGAAATCGACTTGCGCCTCTTCGCCCGCCTCGCACTCCATCCGGCGAAACGGCAGAGGGCTCGTCCCTCGCAGCCTGGCCACGAACCGCCGCACGCTGTGGTACTCGTGCCGGAAGCCATCGGCTCGAAGGTCCTGGTAGATCCGCTGCGCCGAGAGGCCCAGTTCCAACTTCTCCAGGATGATCGGGCGGTAGGGCTCGCAGGCGCTGCGGCTGCCTTCCTTCTCCGAGGGAACCGCCGCCGAAGCCTCGATTTCAGTCACCCTTCCAAGGGACGACCGAACCGGATCGGCGGCGTCAAGAATGTGCTCCGACCCGAGGGGCGCTTGAGCCGAGGGTGACCCCGATCTGGTGGATGATTTTGACTCCGATCGGGTGGCGGATTTTGCCCCGGACCCGATGGGCGCTTTGGCCGGTTTTGAATTCGCCGGTGGTACATACGACGAGGGGAAGGCTGGACCCGTCTCGACCGGCGATGAGCCCGTGCCGATCTGGCTCATGTCCCCGGAGAACTCAGCCTCGGGCGGACCTTCCCGAGCCTCGGCGGTCTGCTCGTCTGCATCGTCGGAGCCGAGGGGCGCTTTGGCTGGTTTTGGAGCGCAAAGGGCGGCACGGATGTGCTTTGCGACCGTCGCCCGGTCGACGCACAACTCCCGGGCAATCTGCCGGTTCCGCCAGCCCTGTTCGTGTAAACTCAGAATCGCTTGTATCTTGGCCATCGTGAGTCGGTTCACCGTGTAGGACCCTCCAGTCTTGTCAAAACTGGAAATCCTACCGGCAAACCCCCTCGTTCTCAGGATGGCTGATTTTCAAGCGCCCATAGATGGCTGGTTTTCAGCGCCCGC
>CAZKYP010000318.1:0-3224 GCA_964556885.1 uncultured Pirellulales bacterium
GCAAACTTGTGAAGAGGGAGAAATTTTGCAGGTTGTAGGAGGAGAATGGAATTGTGTTGATTTATCTGCAGGGGAGGGTTTATGGGTGCAATCTGGAGACAATATTTATTATAATACAGGAAGGGTTGGAATAGGAACAGCAAGTCCTACTCAAAAATTAGATGTTGTTGGAACGATTCATGGAAATTTACAAACTGCAAGAACTGTTTCTAGAAATAGTGATTGTTCAGGAGAATGGGGGGCAATAGCCAAATGCCTTGCCACTTCCAGCAGATTAGAAAAATTATGTATTTGTGAGGAATATTCTGGAAGTTTGGTGTGGAGAAAAATAGACACAACTTAATTTCTTTAAAAATTATTCTAATTTAATTATTCAATCCCAAAGTCTCTTAAAACTTCTTCTGGTTTTTTGATTAATTTTATTTTCTAAAAATTGGCGAATAAGTCATTTTTTTAATTATAAATTTTGAACCAACTACTTCAGAAATTATTGCTGATAAAATAAGTCTTCCTACCACGACTCTAAAAATCCCTTCATTGATAGGGATTTTTGTGGCTTCAGAAAATTTTTTAATAATTTTATCAATTTCTTCTTTACTTAAAATTATATTAGTTGGTTTTGTTCCCATTGTTCCAGTAACTATCACTTTTTTATCAGGATTAACTTCAATGGTTTTTACTGCAGGATCTTTTATTAAAGGATTTAATTTTTCTAAGTCTATTTCTCTATTTGTGGTAGGTATGGGTTTTAAATATTGCAAATGAGGAGGGAGTTTTGGTTCTGGAACTCTTAAAATAAGTGGTTTTGTTCTTGTGAATTTTGGAAGAGTTTTAATTACTTTTTTTTGTATTGGGAGTTTTTGTTTAAGAATTAAAAAAGGTTCTTTTTTTTCTATTATTTGTTTTACTTTTTCTTTTTTATCTTTAGTTTCTTCTTTTTCTTTATCTGCTTCTTTTTTTAAAATATTTTTTAATTTAGAAATTTCTCCTGTTTCAGAATGTTTAATTAATTCATTAGTAAATTGTAATAGAAAAAATTTTTTGAAATCTTTTATTTGTCCATTTATTAAAATTTTTGATTTTTGTGACATTCTATCTCCTTGTAAATTGAGGGTTAGGAGATTCTGGAGGATTATTAGAAGAGATTGATTTTTGATATCCTTCTATTCTTGTTTGAGGTTTTTGTTGTTGAATTGGGGGATTAGGATTTTGAGGAGGAGCATTATAATTTGGTTTTTCTTCTGGAATTTTTTCATGAATTAAAGTTAATCCTCTAGCAATTATTTTGTTTTGTTCAAGTAAATTATCTATCTTTTCTATTACTTTTTTGTCGCTTCCTTTTTTTTCAATTTCAAATTCTTTTTCAGCTAATGTTTTTGCAGAGATTTCAAATAATTCTAATAGTTTAGAAATTTGTTTTGTAAGGTCATCAAATTTTAAAGATAAGTTAGTCATTACTTTTTGCAAAGACACAAAATTTTCTATTAATATTTTTTCTACTTTTGGTCCAGAATTATTTTTTTTAATAGGAATTGTCTTTGTTTTTTTTGTTGAATTTGGTTTCACAACTTTTTTTGGCATACTTTAATATTGTTTCTTTTGTTTAAAAATTCTTCGGAGAGTCTAAAAAATATTTAAGGTTTCATCTTCTTCTGAATCTTCATCATAAGGTTTTATTGTTTCTTTATAGTATTTATTTTCTTCTTCAATATCTTCTTTTACTTTTTGATCTTTTTCTTTTAATTTTTCTGCCCCATTTATTTTTGGAATTTCATCTTTCTTTTCTAGGGTAATGTTTTGTGTTTCTACGATTTCTCTTTCTGGCTTAATTTCATTTAAATTTTCTTTTTTTAAATTACTTTCTGAATCTTTTATTTTTTCTGGTTGATATTGTCTAGGTTCTTCTCCTCTTTCTTTCTCAAGTTCTGCAACATAATCTGATATTTCTTTTGCAACATCTGCATTAACACTTATACTATCTATTCCTTTTTCAACTAAGAATTTTACCATCTCTTTTTTACTTCCTGCTTGTCCGCAAATACTTGTTTCAACATTCTGTCTTTTACAAATTCTAATAACAAAATCTAATTGATGTAATACTGCTGGATGCATTTCATTAAATAATTCTTGAACTTGTTCATTTCCTCTATCTATTGCTAAAATATATTGTGTTAAATCATTAGTTCCAAATGAAATAAAATCAATTCCTTCCTCACAAAAATCTTTTATTAATTGAACTGCAGCAGGGGTTTCAATCATTATTCCTACTTTTGCATTATTAAAATTTATTTTTTGTAATATCTTCTTTACAAATAGAAGTTCTTCTACTGAGATAACTTGAGGCATTAGTATTCCTATTTTTTTGTCACCTTCGGCAACTCTTTTTAATGCATTAAGTTCTGCCTTGAGTATCTTTGGATATTTAATTCCAAATCTTATTCCATGCATTCCTAACATGGGATTAGCTTCTTTTTCTTTAGGAGCCCCTTCTAAATTTTGAAATTCATCACTTCTTATATCTGAAGTTCTAATCCATAATTCTTCAAAGTATTTTGCAATATCTTTTATTCCTTTGAAAATTATTTCTTCATAATCTTTGATTGCATTTTTTTCTAGAAAATAATTTGGATGTTTTCCAGATTCAGCAATTATTCCTTCTATTCTTGTTAGTCCTACTTGTTTTATTCCTGTTTTGGATGCACGTTCAGCAAAGCTTGGCAAATCAACTATTACTTTAATTTTTGTTTTTGTTTTTGTTGTGACAGGAAGAACTTCTTTTTGAATTGTTTCTGATACTTTTCCTTTGTAAATTTTTCCTGTGAAACCATCAACAGTAATTATTTCTCCTTCTTTTAATTTAGTTGTTGCTTCTTGTGTTCCAACAATGCAAGGAATACCCATCTCTCTTGAGACAATTGCTGCGTGAGCAGTTAATCCTCCTTCATCTGTAATTATTGCTGCAGATTTCTGCATAGTAACAACCATATCTGGATTTGTCATTTTAGTAACTAAGACATCTCCTTCAGTAATTTTTTTTAAGTCTCCTAAATCTTTTATTATTTTTATTTTTCCAAAGGCAATTCCTGGAGAAGCAGCAAGTCCTTCTAGTATTACTTCTCCTTTAATTTCTTTTGATGTTCTTTCAATTCTTTTTTCAATGGTTGTTATAGGTCTTGTTTGCACAATTGCGATTTCATCTTCTTCAATTGCAAATTCTATATCTT
>CAZKYP010000319.1:0-3156 GCA_964556885.1 uncultured Pirellulales bacterium
TCGCAGAATTCAAGAAAGAGTACGGCTCGCGTATGAACGACATTAACGGGGCCAGGGTGCTTTTTGACAATGGGTGGGGCCTGGTTCGTGCGTCTTCGAACCTGCCGGAGCTGGTCCTAATCTTCGAAGGCAAAACGCAGGGGGATATGATGCAAATACGCGACATATTCAAGACGAAGCTGGACAAATACGAGGACATAGACGGCCACTGGGATAATGATGTACGCTAAGGGGCAGCTCGTACTGTTAAATAACGCCGCGAATATCATATTTCTAAAGAGGAGTTATCGCTGATTTGCGGATCTAACCGTCCTGAGCGACGAAGTCACGCATTACCGGGACGATGAAAGTATTCGGTTTGAGAAATAAGGAGAGCGTAGTTGTGAGTGAGCCGATTATCAGTGTTTCCGGATTGCGGGGTATCGTCGGTGAAAGCCTGACTCCCGAAGTGGCCATCCGTTACGTGTGCTCCTTTGCATGTACGTTAGAGCAGGGACCCGTTGTTGTAACGCGCGACGGACGCACCACCGGACAAATGCTGGCGAACGCCTTGTTCAGCGGCCTGTGTGCGACCGGCCGCAAGGTTATCGATGCGGGCATTGCCGCGACACCGACTACCGGTGTCCTGATCCGGCAGCATAAAGCCGCCGGCGGCGTCCAGATATCGGCCAGCCATAACCCGCCGCCCTACAACGGGCTGAAGCTGTTCGGCAGGGAAGGCCGAATTCTAACAGCGGCGGCGGGCGAGCCGGTAGCAGAACGATATCGCGCCGGCAAGATTGACTGGGTCGGTCACGATAAAATCGGGTCGGTCGTTCCGTGCGAAGACACCATCAGTGAGCATTGCGCTCTGGTCCTGGCTACCGTAGATGTTGAGAGAATACGAAGCAAACGGTTTAAAGTTTTCCTGGACTCTAATCACTCCTCAAGTGCGTTGCTCGGTCGATATCTGCTCAAACAATTGGGTTGTGAGCTTGTTCATGTAGGCGCCGAGCCTGACGGTTGCTTCTCGCACGCGCTCGAGCCGACGGAAGAAAATCTTAAAAGCGAGTGCGGCCAGGTGAATGCCGCCGGGGCCGATGTCGGTTTCTTCCCTGATCCGGACGGAGACCGCCTGGCTGTTGTGGATGAGACTGGCCGCTATATCGGAGAGGAATATACATTCGCTCTCTGTGTCGAGCATGTTTTGCGTAGGCATTCCGGCGCCGTGGTCACCAACGCGGCAACCAGCCGGATGGCCGAAGACATCTCGAATCGATACGGTGTGCCTTTCGTTCGCGCCAGGATCGGGGAAGCGAACGTTGTTGAAGCGATGCTCACTCACAATGCCGTCCTGGGAGGCGAGGGCAACGGCGGCGTGATTGATCCCCGTGTGGGTTATGTGCGAGACAGTTTTGTCGGGATGGCGTTGATTCTGGATGCCATGGCAGCACGCGAAGTGGAATTAAGTCGGCTTGTTGATGAATTGCCACGTTATCATATCCAGAAACACAAATTATCGCTTGATAGAGACAAGCTGCCGCAGGCCGTTGAAATACTAAGAGAACATTTCGCCGACGCCCGGCTCGATGAGTCGGCCGGGGTACGTTTCAATTGGGATGACAAATGGCTGCTCCTGCACCCCAGCAACACCGAGCCTATTGTCCGACTCATCGCCGAGACCAAATCCCCCGAGGCGACGGACGCCCTTTGCGATGAAGCGGCTGGGGCCATTGCGGCGATAATGCAATAATCAAGATATAATCTAACGCTCGTTCAGAGGATAGAACTGCGGCGGGATTGCTTGTTGACTTTATAATTACACTCTGTATATATTAGTATTTGGCAGATTTGATTTTTGTTGGTTTTTGCCTGAAAATCCACAAACTTTCTGATAGAAAATCTATGCTATGGACCCATCAATTTTCAACTTTGACGAGATAGCAGGTATTTATCCCGGCCAAATCTGCGAAGAAGATGCCTGGAAAATCGGTAATGCCGCATCCAGATTTTTACCGTCACTTCTGAGCGGTTATGAGCGGGGGCAGGCGAATACCCAGTCTATATGTGTCGGCAGGGATATGAGGGTACATAGCGAGGCCGTCAAAAAAGCCCTTATCGAAGGGATGGTCGGCACGGGGGCGAGTGTCGTCGATATCGGGATGGTTGATACGCCGCAGATGTATTTCGCGATAAATCATCTCGGCATATGCGGCGGCGTGCAGGTAACGGGATCGAATAATCCGATAAAATTCACCGGCTTTAAGATATTCGGTCTGGGAGCAAAACCGGTGAGCGCCGATACCGGCCTGCATGATATCGAACACATTGCAACAGCCCTGCTCCATACCAAAAGCAATGCGAACGGTAAGGTTAGGCAGTGTGATTTAACCGAGGAATACAAAAATCACGTCTTGAAATTTCTCGAACCAAACGCCGGAAAATTAAAAATTGCTGTCGATACATCCAACGGGACGGCGGGTAATATTATATCGATGATTTTCGACGAACTGCCGCTGGAAATTACAAAGTTGAATTTCGAGCATACCGGCAGATTCAGACATTCCCCCGACCTGTTGATAGAAAAAAATCTTTCGCAGATAAAAACCGCGGTTACCAGGAACAATTGTGATTTCGGAGTATGCTTCGATGCCAATGCCGAAAAGGTCGTGGTTGTAGACGAAAAAGGCCGGGCCGTCGGTTGTGATTTGATAATGGCCCTGATGGTTCCTTATTTCCTTGAGAACAATCCGAAGTCGACGGTTGTATACGATTTACGCAGCAGCAGGGTCGTAATTGAAGAGATAATCAACCACGGAGGAACGCCTCGCAGAGAGCGTGTCGGGCCGGTTTATATGAAAAAGGCCCTGCGTGATTCGCATGCCTTGTTCGGTGGTGACCTGGACGGGCGTTTTTATTATCGTGACAATTTCCTGTCCGAATCCGGCGTTATTACGCTAATGCATATTGTGAATATTTTAAGCCGGGCCGGTATACCGATGAGTGAGTTGATAAGCCCGCTGCAAAGATATTACAGAAGCGATGAGTTGAACTTCGAGGTTGATGATCCCAAAACAAGGATAGAGGAATTTGCGAGAAGGTACAGTGACGGCCAAATCGATTATTTCGACGGTATAACCGTCGGATACAAGGAGTGGTGGTTCAATTGTCGGCCGG
>CAZKYP010000320.1:0-3122 GCA_964556885.1 uncultured Pirellulales bacterium
ATTTCCGCGGCTTGGCCGGCCGGTCGGCTCGCAGGACTGGTCGAGAGACGCCCGCAGCGGTGCAATTCCCGGCTATTTGGCGGTTTGTCTCAAGAGGCCCTTTTTGTGAATCGGCGTTGATTTCGGCCTCTTAAACAAACGGTGCCAATTCTTTCTTACGGTTGACCGAATCCATATTGGGGTGGGGTTACCATCGGCGCCGATCATGACCCCGCCGCGACGCGGTTTTCTTGATTCCCGACAGGGCGTTACCGGCGACACTGCCACCGACGTGACCCCCATGCCGATTCACACTGATGCCGGACAATCCAGACACGCGATGTCCCCAGGGAAGGCTCCTTCTCGTCTGCCTAAGTCAGCAACCGAGGTCGTGTTCAGGCGGGAAGGTAGTTCATCTCGATAGCCCACTCAGTCGTGCGCCGGAAAATCATCGTGCCAAGGATGACCACATATACAGCAAGAACATGATCCAGCCAGGAGGACGCCACCGTGTCGCATTGACCAACCCTCGTGCATCTTGCGATTCCGTTTCTGCAACGCAATGGGCGCTGAGCGCGGTCCGGTTTCTTCCACGAGCAACGGGCAACCGCGGCGCTTCGGCCCTGTTCGTGCGAGTGTTGCCGCGAAGTCTTCCGGGGCCGTTTGAGAGAGCCCTCAGATGAAGACCATCATCGAACCTTTCCGCATCAAATCAGTCGAACCGATCCACATGACCACGCGTGATGAACGCAAAAGGCTCATTCGGGAGGCGCATTACAACCTCTTTGCCCTTCATTCGGACGACGTGATCATCGACCTTCTGACCGATTCCGGCACTGGCGCCATGAGCGCGGCGCAGTGGGCGGCGATCATGCGTGGCGACGAAAGCTATGCCGGCTCGCCGTCCTTTTACCGTTTCGAGGCGGCGGTGAAGAACTTGATGCCGTTCAAACACATCGTCCCGACCCATCAGGGCCGGGCCGCCGAGGCGATCCTTTTTTCGATCTTCGGCGGACCGGGCCGCAAGATCCCGTCCAACACCCATTTCGACACGACGCGCGGCAATATCGAAGCCTCGGGCGCCGAAGGCTATGATCTGGTGATTGAGGAGGGACTTGACCCATCTTCGCTTCACCCGTTCAAGGGCAATATGGACCTCGATCGGCTCGACGCCTTTCTCGCCGAGCATGGCGAGGACGTGCCCTGCGTGATGCTGACCATCACCAACAATGCCGGCGGCGGCCAACCGGTGAGCCTTGCCAACATTCGGGCTACGGCGGAACTGGCGCACCACTACGGCAGACCACTCTTCATCGACGGTTGCCGTTTTGCCGAAAATGCCTGGTTCATCAAGCAGCGCGAAGAAGGCCAGAAAGACCGGTCGATCCCCGACATCGTCCGCGATTGCTTCAGTGTCGCCGACGGCATGACGATGAGTGCCAAGAAGGATGCCTTCGGCAATATCGGCGGCTGGCTGGCCCTCAACGACGATGAGATCGCCTTGCAGGCACGCAACCATCTGATCCGCACCGAAGGCTTTCCGACCTATGGCGGATTGGCCGGGCGCGACCTCGAAGCGCTGGCGCAGGGACTGACCGAGATCGTCGACGAGGACTATCTGCACTACCGCATCCGCAGCAACGAATACATCATCGAGCGGCTCGACGCGCTTGGCGTACCGGTGGTCAAGCCGGCGGGCGGACATGCCGTTTTCGTCAACGCTCGCGCCTGGCTGCCGCACATCCCGGCGCTTGAATATCCCGGTCAAGCGCTGGCCGTGGCGCTGTACGAGCTTGGCGGCATTCGTGGCTGCGAGATCGGCACGGTGATGTTCGGTCTTCACCCGGATGGCTCGGAAACACCGGCAGCGATGGACCTCGTCCGCCTTGCCGTTCCGCGCCGCACCTACACCCAGAGCCATGCCGACTATCTGATCGAGGTGTTCGAAGAACTGGCGGCGATCAAGGACAGCCTCAAGGGCTATCGCATTTCCCGGGCGCCGAAGCTGATGCGGCACTTCACCTGCTGGTTCGAGCCGCTGGGGGCGTAGGCCGAGCGGCGGCGAGTCGGAAAAGACCGAGGGCCATAATCGCCACATCGCGGTTGATGCCGACGGCCGTGTGTCGTGAGCCAAACCCTCCGTTATTCAGGAGTGGGACGGCTCCGAGCGCCTCACCGGCGCGCTGCTCGACCGTCTGATGCACATTAACAGCCCCTTCGAACGTTGCGAATAACGTGTCCGTTGGGAGAACACAGCCTCATGACGAGTTCCGGCCGAAGGGAATCTATTCGCCGCATACTTGTCATGGTGATCTTGATCGTGGCGCTGACCATGGTCGGATGCCTTCGGCGGCGCCCTCCAGCCCGACGGCACGATGCGTGGCGACAGCACCGATCTTCCCAATCTCATCGATGTGTCTCTGGCTGCCACGTTCACCGATCTCCTCGGCATTCCGTGCCGGATCGAGCATGATGGCCGTGCCGCCATGCGCGGCGAGGCATGGATCGGCGCCGCTCGCGGGCTGCGCAGTGCCATGGTGGTTACCTTTGGCACCGGGATTGGCGCTGGTCTGCTCCTCGACGGCCGCGTCCATTCGGGTACGCATCTCACCAGCAGCGAGATCGGACTGTGGCGATTGAATGCGCCGCTGTGAGTTGGTTACCGCTTCCGAGTACCCAGCCATGCAGGTACATGGTCTTGAGCACGGCGTTCGCGGTCGTGGCCGTCCCCAGAGCGACTTCTCCGAGCCGCACGAGCATTCTCACTTAGCGGTATCGCTTCCCACTTCGCGGCACTGCCTTCCCACTTCGCGACATGTCCCAATCGCGAAACCGCAATCCGTTCCCACATGGTCGCAGCGGCTTCCCGCTTGGCGTCACCTCAATACCGCACAGCGACAATTGCATCCCGCATAACGACAATGCTATCCCACTTAACGACAATCGGTTCCCGGATAACGACAATGATCGTGGGGCGAAATTCCCTGTTCCTGGCCCTCTGGCCCCTGAAATTGGCCAGTAATTCCCAGCTCAGACGGGCAGGGGATCCCGCCACAACCTCTTGTTCTCACAGAGAAAATGCAGTCGAGAGCCGGGACTTGGGGCGGAAATCAGCCAAATTCCCTGTTAATTCGCTGGGAACA
>CAZKYP010000321.1:0-3064 GCA_964556885.1 uncultured Pirellulales bacterium
CGTTAAAATGAGAACAGTAAAATTTTTAGTAACATTCCTGCTTGTATTATTTGTAACCGTAACCGCCGTTAAGGGTGAAATTATCTATTTAGATAATTTTGACGGTCCTGCAGGTACGAATTTGAACGGCACCAGGCCCGACATCGCTCCCGGCGGTGTGACCTGGCAGGCGGGTCAATATATATACGCCGATGGGACTTTTGGCAGCGATTCTTCCGGAGATATGGCTACGGCGGTTTTGCCGTTCGTACCAGCCGCCGGAAATATTTACGAGTTGTCCGCCGTAGTCGATAACCAGGGTGATTGGGTAGGTATTGGATTTTTAACTTCTGTCCCCAATCTCGACAACAGACTATCCGACAACAGTCCGAGGTTGTGGGCGCTGACCAGGCAGTCAGGTACAGGTGCCAAAGACCAGGCCTTCATCGGACCGGGAACCGCCGGCGCCCTCGGCGATGCTCCAACTTCGAGCGCCGACGAGCTTAAGGTACGCGTTGATACGAGAAACGAGACACAATGGATAGTAACATGGTTTTTTGACGGAACTCTGGCATTCCAGCGAACCATAGATCCTTCAACATTAGATATCCAGTACGTTGCTTTTGGTACCAACGGCTATTTCACAGCCGTAAATGGTACAATCAGCAGCTTTCTTCTGGAGGAGATATCGCACAATACAAAGGCGTATAACCCGAACCCGTTAGATAAGAGCATAAATGTACCGATAGAAGTAACTCTTAACTGGAGTCCCGGAATTTTCGCCGACAAACATGATATATATATCAGCTCTGATATGGACGCATTAAACAACGCAACAAGTACAGAACAAAGCTACATGGGGCGCCAGGACCTGGATGCCAACAGCATTGTTGTCACCGACCTTATCCCGGATATGATTTATTACTGGCGTATAGATGAAGTCAACGACGCCAATCCGGCAAAACTATGGCCCGGCGATGTCTGGAGTTTTACAACGGTTCCGCAAACTGCTATTAATCCCATGCCTGTTAACGGTGCTATATTCGTGGAACCGAATGATATACTAAGCTGGCAAGCGGGACCTTATGGTGCTGCACACGATGTATACATCGGCACCAACTTTGACAACATAAACGATGCCACCAGGGCCGAACATCCCGGCGTGCTGTATTACAGTGAAAACCAGGCAACCAATAACTATCCCGAAGAGGGAACCCCCGATTGGGACTTAGGTCAAATTTACTACTGGCGAGTCGACGAAGTCAGTGACACTGATATCTTCAAAGGTGACGTATGGCACTTCAGGGTAATGGAGCTCGGCGGAGGCGCTGTAATAGGCGACTGGGAACAGAATTTAGACGGATGGCTTCCATATGCTGGTACGACAAGCTACAGCGATAGTGTTGGAGTAACCTTAGGTATTTACAGTCTCAAACATGTGATTCCAGCCGGATCAGGTTACGTGTTATGGATAGAACTCACTGACTTGTCGGGTGGTGTTGAAGCGTTCTTCGCAAATAATACCTTCTCGGTTGATGCAACGCGTCTGGCTTCTGAGTGGTCGGGCAGCGGCTCAAGCAATATCCATATGTATATCTCGGCAGAAGGCGATAACTTTCATGACTATGGAGCCGCAGGTTCCTCGTGGTCCCCTGAAAGTGGAAACAGGACAATGACGCTTAGTTGGGACTATTCTGATTCTCTGAATTTAGTTACACCCGAAGCCCAGAGGCTTCAAATTGCAATCTGGCAGGAAAGCAGCGGTTTCACCGGTGACGCGACTTTTTACTTTGACAATGCCCGATTGGGCACGCCCTTATCAGCCACTAAACCGAATCCGGCCACTGGCCAGACAGATGTGAAAAGAGAGCCTACTCTCAGGTGGACGGCGGGTAAACTCGCTATCACGCATGATGTGTATTTCGGGACCGATGAGAACGCTGTGAAAAACGCTGCCAAAACTTCGCCTGAATACAAAACCACTTTAAACCTCCGTAATGAGAAATTCCAGCCCGGAGTTCTCGATTTCCTCACAACCTACTACTGGCGGGTTGACGAAGTCGACGATGAGAATCTGTTCACGGGACCGGTCTGGAGCTTCACGGTAGGCAACTATCTTTCAATCGACGACTTCGAGGATTACAACGATTATCCGCCCGATGAGATATGGAACACATGGATAGACGGCTACAGCGATGCGGCCAACGGCTCGACAGCGGGTTATCCTGATCCTGATTTCAACGCAGGAGGGCATTACCTCGAAACCACGATTGTTCACAGCGGCGACCAGTCGATGCCGTTGTTCTATGACAATGCCGTCGGTATTTCCGATGTGACCAAAACACTGACATCTTCTTTGCGTAACTGGACACAGGAAAACGTTGATAATCTGCGAATGTGGTATTACGGAGATGCGGCCAACGCCGCCGAGCCGATGTATGTCGCTCTCAACGGCAATGCAGTGGTGACAAATGACGACACAAACGCCGCTCTGGTCACTGAGTGGACACAGTGGGATATCCCATTGCAGAGGTTCGCCGACATGGGCGTTAATTTAAGCACCGTCAATTCGATATCTCTCGGATTTGGAAATAAGACAAGCCCGAAACCCGGCGGCGGCTCAGGTCATGTATTCTTCGATGACATACGTCTGACCCGCCCGTAATAAAAACCGAAGATTGGTTAAAACACGGGGCTTATGCTGAACAATACAGCATAAGCCCCTTTTTATATCGAATATCTTATTCTAAATCGAACTCAGTGTTATTAATCGGCTCGAACCAGCCTAAGTTCATATCGGCCGAACAGACACCGTATGCATTTTTATTGTCAAATCCCGCCATTTTACGAGTCTCAACGTGCCCGTCGGCCCAGCCGATATTCGCAAAAGAACCGTGACGAAAATTAATAGACGGCGACATATAAAAGCCCGTCACCGGCTTGCCGTTGTAGACAGTATGCGGCGGCTCGGCAAAAGAATATTCAATCATGAAATTTTTATCGTTAGCCATCGCAGTATCGGCAAACATAAGTGTCCTACTCGGTGACATCACCTCTGTCATTCGCGTCGTCGCGGCGTAAGCAT
>CAZKYP010000322.1:0-3063 GCA_964556885.1 uncultured Pirellulales bacterium
TTGGAAATTTGTTATTTGAATATTAGTGCTTGTTTAAGATTTAGAAATTAGGATTTAGAACTTATAAGCTAAGGAGCTTAAAAATGAGCGTAGCACATGTATACAATCGAGATCATATTAATACCGACGAAATAATCCCCGCGCGGTATCTCAATACGGATGACCGGGCTGAATTAGCGAAGCATTGCATGGAGGACCTGGATAAAGACTTTGTCGATAAGGTCAAGGACGGTGACGTTATCGTGGCCGGAGAGGACTTCGGCTGCGGCTCATCGCGAGAGCACGCCGTCTGGGCCATTCGCGGTGCGGGTGTTAAGACCGTTATAGCGAAGACCTTCGCGCGGATCTTCTATCGCAATGCTATCAATAACGGCTTCTATCTTGTTGAATCGAAAGAGGCCCCGGAAAAGATAAACGACGGCGATGAGCTTGAAATAGATTTCAAAGCCGGCCTGATAAAAAACAAAACGACCGGCAAGGATATAAAATTCAAGCCGCTGCCCGACTTCGCGCTCGAAATAATCAACGACGGCGGACTGTTGGAGCATATTTCTAAAAGTTAAAAGTGACAAGTTAAAAGTAAGATAGAGTGCGACGAATCGCACTATCTAAATTATTTTACAATAACTTTGACAACAATGAATGATTGTAGTATGATGATCATTGAGATAAGAGAACAAAGCAGTCGCTTGATTCGGGAAATCAAAAAATTAGGTAGATTTCTTCCAAATTGCGCTATAAAGCCTATAACAAAGAAGGAGTTTTAATGAACAGAGTAAAGGCGAAGATTATACGCGGGGCCACCAGATCCGAGCGTATTGCTTATATTAAAACAGCAGAAGGGATTAACGCTGAAGTTCTTTTAAGTGCTGCCCAGACCGGTTCTGACCATGTCTTTGCGGCCGAGGTAGCCAGGGACAACGGTAATGTTTTAATCGAATTGCCTCAGGAGACATCCTCCGGATATTGGAGAGTCTGGGTGAAGAAGAACCAAGTACTTCCAGCATAGAATGATACTTACAGACCGCGAAATTCAAATATTTTTAGATAATCGGCAGATTAGCATTAAGCCGAGGCCTGATCCGGTTCTGTATAGCTCCACTTCTGTTGATTTGACTCTGGCAAAACAGCTCCAAATCTGGACATTCGATCAAATTGACAAAAGCAAAGGTGAAATCATTACGCCCGGGCTAAATTTCAAATATTCCGAGTTTCGTGATAAATATACCAGGAAAATAAACATTCCAGCCGGTAAAGGTTATGTATTAGCACCTGAAGCTTTTGTTCTGGCATGGACACACGAAACTATTGATCTTCCGAATCATTCGAGAGTAGCCGCAAGGGTCGAAGGAAAAAGCTCGTTAGCAAGACTTGGTTTGGCGGTTCATGTCACTGCACCAACTATACACGCCGGGTTTGCAGGACCCATTCAATTGGAGCTATGTAATCACGGCCCGGTTAGTATCCGCCTGACTCCCGGCATGCCGATCTGCCAGTTAATCTTTGAGATGACTTTCGGTACTCCGGCCAAAGGATACTCTGGTGTTTTTTTAAAACAAAAAAAGTAGCAGAGTGGAGCTTTCCCCACTCAAATCGAGTTATCTCACGTGATGTAAATTAAAAAATCAAATAACAAAAAGCAAAATTGTGGTATCGCTGTGCGATAACTTTCTCTTTTTTTTTCTTGCCTTAAACGATAGAATCGATCATAATAAATCCCGCAAACGCGGAAATTTAATCACTGATTTGAGGATGGATATCAAATCTGAAGAAAGTAAAATATGGTATGATTTTTTGTGTATCGGTTGAGAATAGAAATATTTTCTAATATGGTTTTATTATATGTCAAAAAAATTTTCTAATACTCGTTGTGTGTATTGTCTCAAGCATTTTGAGGAATTAACTTCTGATCATGTTTTGCCTAGAGCATGGTATCCTGATAACGTACCGGAAAATATTGAAAAATGGCAAGTGCCTTCATGTACAAAATGCAATTGGGAACATGGCAGGAATGAGGAGGAACTGCTGTTAAAACTTGGATTACATTTTGATCCAGAAAAAGGTGATTTTAAAAAGATAGCTCAAAAGGTATTCCGCTCTGTGAGCGCAAGTCATGGTAAATCACAAAGGGATCGCGAAAAAAGACGCAAACGAGCAATTCGTATATTGAAAGAAATTGAACGAGCGACGAAGGTGGATTTTTCAAAGTCAAACATTCTTCCAGGATTTGGTTTTAATCCAAACTTCTATCCCCATGAACAGCCACCTTTATTGGTGTCAAGAAAAGAGCTACAAAAATTTGGTGAAAAAGTAACACGTGGAGTCTTTTATCTGCTTAACAATCAGAAATACATAGAATCTGATTATGATTTTAGAGTTTTTATTCCGGCAGAGAATGTACCTCAACAATGTCGTCAGGTGATTAGGCAGTACGGTAAAGAATATAATTGTGGTCCTGGTTTAAATGTTATTATGGCAATTTGTTTCGATGATGGATACAGTGCGATACTAGAAATCGCAATATGGCACCGATTAAAAATCTGTAGTATAATAACACCACGTAAACTTACATAAAAAGAATAGGTGGAATAAAAACTGGTGAGAAGTAACAAGTGGAAGCCATGTAGGGTGTGCAAAATTTATTTTGCACACGCGGAAAATAAATATATCACGAAAAAGGTTAACACTGTTTCAATATCAAATGAAAAATATATTGCATAAAATATCTCAACATGAATCTATTGCAGCGTGTGCTCCGTAGGGAGTCCTGAGGACAACTCAAAGACAAGTTGTACACCCTACGAAAAAATATTATGATACGAATAAGAAAGATAAAAAAAGAAAAAACAAAGTATGGATTACTCAGATTTTTCTTTAATTAAGGCCTAAACGGATGCTAATGATCCTGTCTTTTATGTGATATTGGCTTAAAATAAGACAAAAAAGGAGTTTGTCATGACAGAGATATTAGATAGTGTTTCAAATGATGATCAGGCGGCCGCTATTATTAACGGCGACGAAGTTTCCTCCAGTTCGAGAGTTTCTTCCGGGCTTCTGGTTTCA
>CAZKYP010000323.1:0-3053 GCA_964556885.1 uncultured Pirellulales bacterium
CTTCAGGTCCGCCATCTGACCTCCAATCATGCCGGCCGGTCCTGCGTCCTGGGCCAACTGACTGATTAATTTTGCGGCCGTGACCGGCTCTTCGATTCCTTTGGCAAGAATCTCAAAAGCGAGTGTCAAAAGAGCATCGCCCGCAAGAATCGCCGTCGCTTCGTTAAAGGCCTTGTGGCATGTGGGAACTCCCCGCCGCAGGTCGTCATTATCCATCGCCGGCAGGTCATCGTGAATAAGCGAATATGTATGGACCATCTCAATCGCCGCAGCGGCAAGCTCGGCGTCGTGATTTACCTTGCCGGCTACAAGTTCGCAGCACCAGAGAACCAGCAGCGCACGTATCCTTTTGCCGGGCGTTCCAAGCGTGTACTTGAGAACATCTTTCAATTCGCCCTGTATCTGCTGTGCTGCCAGGATACGCTCCAGAATATAATTAACAGACTGAGCTTTCCTGCGTAATAAAGCCTCGAAATCCGCCGCAGAATTGATAGTCTCGTCCTTTGTTTGCATCCCCATATTCGTCACGACACCCCTTTAGTGTGACTTACCTTCCTGTTGACAACAGAACCTTAATCTTAGATTATATGATATGTTAAATCATAAACAACAAAAAGTAAAGAACAAATAGAACAATGTTTCTGATTCTTGGCGTAACCGCTTCCGGTAAAGGCCGCTTAGCCTTCGACCTGGCTCAAAGTCTCGGTGCTGAGATAATTAGTATCGACTCGATGAAGGTCTACCGTCGAATGGATATCGGTACGGCCAAGCCTCCCCCAGAGAGACGGGAACGCATAAAATACCATCTGATCGACATCATCGAGCCGAGCGATTCGTTCAGCGTCGGCATTTTCCACGAGAAGGCCTTAGAAACGATCGAGCAAATTCAGGCCTGCAAAAAGCCTGTAATCGCAGTCGGAGGAACCGCACTTTATATAAAGGCCCTGTTTTACGGTCTTTTCGACGGCGCCGGTTCGGACGAATTAGTACGAACTGAATTAAAGAACCGCCAAAAAGTCGAAGGACTTGAAGAGCTGCACCGCGAATTAACACAAATCGATCCTGCAGCGGCTGAACGCATCAATCCGAACGACGCCCGGCGAATAATCAGGGCACTTGAGGTCTATAAAACTACCGGAAAACCGATTTCAAGCTTCCAGAAACAATGGAATGCACCCGAACCGAAACATAACTGGACGATAATCGGCCTCCGCAGGCAAAAGGATGATGCCGGCAGCAGGATAAACAAAAGAGTCAAAAAAATGATTACCGACGGCCTCGTTGACGAGGTGAAAAGTCTATTGTCCGAAGAAAAGCCTCTGAGCAAGCAGGCCGGCGCGGCCATCGGGTACGCCGAGATTATCGATTACCTGAACGGTAATCACAGTCTGGAAGATGCCATCGAGCAGATAAAAATAAATACAAGACGTTTCGCCAAGCAGCAGAGAACATGGTTCAAAACCTTCAAAAATACCCACTGGCTCGACCTCGAACCGGACGAACCACCCGAACAAATCCACAACCGCACGAAAGAGTTTTTGAAAGAAAAGTGTGATTAAACCGTTTGGAGTTGCTGCTCGGCGTGGAGGATTGCGGCGGTATCGCCGAGGACGAGCTGTCTTATCAGGCTCCCGGGCACACGCGTAATCCCCATACTGAATATCTTTTCCTCGACCATCGAGGCAATTGTCCTCGCCGTGTGCCGGCAAACCTTGTACCTGGTTACAAGATCGGAAACAATCATGGACTTGTCCCACCTGCCCCGATGTACATCGGGATCGGATTGGCCGTTGCGTGCAAACATCTCAGCATCGGTCAGCTCACGGATATCGACCGATATAACTTCGATTCGGGAACGTTTGAGCTTGCGTTCCAGATGATGCTCGCTCAGTGCAGCGGCCGCTTCCTCGTAGCCGGTGGACGTCAGGACCGCCTTAATAACCGAAAGTATCTCCATACTGGCTACGCTCCGGCGGTTCTCCTGGTGATAAAGGTAATAAGTCACCACCTCGGCAAACTGCTCGGCAACGTATATATCGGCCTGACCGGCCCCCGCGATTGCGTTGCTGATAGTACCCAAAACTTTTGTATGCAGATATTCTTCGATACTACCGTCTGTCTTTATTACTCTAAGCTGCGTTTGCATCCTCAGTTCTTTTCGCCTCCCTGCGAAATCTACCTTATATTCACTCTGCTGTCTTATAAAACTGTTAATCAAAAAGTGTAGCTTCAGTCGACGGTTCGACCTCGGTGATTTCTTTGCTTACTTCCTCAATTAATTCGCCCGCATCCCTGAAGTCACGATATACACTTGCGAAACGAATATAAGCCACCTTGTCAACCTTGTGCAACTGCTTTATAACACAATCACCGATGAAAACCGTCGAAACTTCCTTGTCAAAATGACGAAAGATATTTTCCTCGACCCTGTCGACTATTCGCTGAATCTGCTCAATCGACACGGGCCGCTTGTAACAAGCCTTCTGCAAACCACCGACAATTTTTTCACGTTCATAAGGAACCCTGGAGTTATCTTTTTTTACGACATACAGCTTCGAACCTTCACCGATCTTTTCGTAAGTTGTAAAACGCCTCTTACATACAAGACACTGCCGCCGACGTCTGATTACCCTGCCGCCATCGCTCGAACGCGAATCAATAACCTTATCCCGATCTTCCTTGCAAAACGGACATTTCATTTACCATCCGCCTATCATTCATTCTGCGTACAGCGTACTAAGTGCTGCGCACACGGGACTCAGAACACCATTTCATCACAAGATACTCTCCTTTAAAACCACCAATCTATTACTATATATAGAACTTCACAACATTCTAACAACTATATGTAGTACGTCAAAAAGAATTTTGCAATAACTTCACAAATTATTCGAATAAGCAATTTTTTATTTTATGTTATTAATCAACACGTTCGGCAGGCAGTTATACAAACACTGAAAAAATGAAACAACTTATGGTTTGTCGCTGATGGTTTAATAAATCGAGTAGGCTGGGGCTTCGCAGCCCCGGCCTCTCACACCACCCGGCAAGCC
>CAZKYP010000324.1:0-3037 GCA_964556885.1 uncultured Pirellulales bacterium
CCGGCGTATTCAAATCTGTAATGACAATCCACGGCTTCTTGTTATCCGGGTTTCTCAGATAATCCAGACCCTCTCTGCAAGTTGCTGAATGAACCACTGGATTTGTAATCTTCAAATTCTCAATCGCGCGCTTAAACAGTATTGCATCGGTGCTGTCGTCATCGACGAGTAATATTGGTATTGAGTTCTTCATCTCATATGGCTTTCTTACTTTTGTCCACGGTTTAATGCCCAGTCGCGGCCGACGGTATTAAAGTGCGGCTATCTTGATATAAAAAATGCTTAGCAGGATTCACAAATAACTTCCACATACTCCACTTCTGCATATGGATTTGAGAAGTTCTCGATTGCGAGCACAAGGCAAATACCGCTTCGGATGCGAATTGATCCGTGCGTCAGCTATTTCATTATGCTTGCCGGGCAGAACATCTGCCAATTTAACCAGGCTATTCTGAGTTCTAAAAGCCCAGTAGCAAGAACGCTGGAGATTGGGCAGACCATGATTCCAGTTAGCGAAAACCCCGTATGTGCAATAAATGAACGACTTCGTCAAACAATTCTTGGAAAAGAACGTCCGACCTCGACCCAAGTGAAGTGTCCCAGCCTGTGGGCTGGAAAATGGTAGCTACAAAGGAATGAAGGAATTGTCCGTCGAGGAGATTACGCGGATACAGTATTAGAAACTAAACCAATCACAGAGTATTCAAGTCACGCATATGCAACACTGGTCAGCCCCTCACTTATTGCGTACTTGACGAGCTCAGCTATGCTCTCTATATGTAGTTTTTTCATTAATTGGCTGCGGTGCCATTCAATAGTCTTGGGGCTAACGTACAATTCTCTCGCAATTCGTTTCGTTGATTTGCCCTCTGCGATTAATTGGAGCACTTCTCGCTCTCTGTCTGTTAATATCGAGTAGGCGGACTTCCCTTGCTCCGCTGCACGATGTAAGTATTCGTCAATAACTAATCCGCTTATGTGCGAACTGAGGTAAGTGCGATTTGAAACGACATTCTGTATGGCAGAAACGAGTTCCTGGAAGGGACAGCGTTTTGGCAGGTAACCCGATGCGCCTGCTTTTAGCATTTCACACACAGAACGCCTGTCCCAATGTGCCGACAAGGCTATTACTTTAACTTTAGGTAATTCTTGGACTATTTGCCGGGTGGCCTCGATGCCGTTTAAATTGGGCATGGAGGTTTCCATAATAACGACATCTGGGTGCAGTTCTCGGGCGAGCTGGATTGCGACCCGGCCATCTTCGGCCTCTCCAACAATGTCCATCCCTAACTCGTTGCTCAATATAGAACAAATGGCCTCGCGTACAACCATATGGTTGTCTGCGACCAGTATTCTTATTTCCATAGTTATATCCTTGTCTTTATCGGAGGTTTTTGTTACCGTCTATCACTCACAGTGACACTTTAATCTATCATTTGTACAATGCTTATTCTTCACTACAATCAGAGAATTCTTTATCTATAAAAAAACTCCTGAATCATGACCGCTGCAAATATGCCTGGGGCTTCTTATATCCTTACCTCAAGACAATATTCGACGCCATTGACAATTACAAACAATCCCTTTTTACTGCACATACCTGCACGAGCACGCCCAGCTTCAGTCAAAGAATCTTCTTAGAAATCTATAGAACGTGAATGCGTTCCAATTCCCAACCTTTACTCTCGGCAATTCATAACGACTTGTCTCCCCTGTCGTACTGATTGTGCCATAAGAATTACCACACGCCAAGCTGTATCCAATATCCTCCAAAATGCCCATAGTTGACGCAGTGCAGCCATTATCGTTCCCAAACGGGTAAGAGAAATATTCAATGTTGTGTCTTAATACTTCCTCTAATATATCCTTATTTCTCAACATTTCTTCAATCTGTTGCCATTTAGGCAAAGATGATAACTTTACATAGTTGTGCGTATGTCCGCCAATTGTAATCAAACCACCTACCTCGAGCTTCCTGAGCTCTTGAGCGCTCATTGTTCTATGACTGTCGAGTTCCTCTGCCTGCAGCTCTAAGCTTCTGGTAATTTGCTCGACAATAGTTCTTTGTTCCGACGGTGTTCTGTCGGACAAGATTGAATACAAATCCTCATAAGCCCGAAACTTATCGAGTTGCGTTACTAAAGGCCATTTACACCACTGATAGTCGATTTCCAACTCTAATTGTCCCTCCCAACTGTTGGCAATAAGGAAATCTTCTAATTCCTTCCACCAGAAATGCCCCCCCTCTATTATATTGGCTGAGCTGGTAAAGACTGTGGCAGGAACTTTGAATCTTTGGAGCACTTCTTTAGCCGTGTAAAGCACATCACTGTAGCCACCGTCAAATGTTACGACCACAGTTCTCTCGCTAAAAGGCCTTGAAGCCTCTAAATGATGCTTCATCTCATCAATCGATATGACATTAAAGTTCTGTGCCAGATATTCTACTTGCTTCTCAAAAAGGTATGGCTCCACTGCCAATTGGAGAGGATCAAAGCACAATGATGCCACTCTATGATATTGCAACACAAGACAGGTGTCAACTCCAATATGCCTCGAAACAGCACTTGGACTCGCTGACAAATCCTTGGACAAGAAATCATCCATTTTCTTGATTCTCCTACCCAATACGAAAATAGTCAGCAACTTGCTCTCCATAGCAAGTCACTAACCGACAAACAATCGTTTAGTCACCTAATTCCTGTTTTCCATAACTATGAATAAGCGAACTGTTAATTCACTGCTTTTACTATATACTGTCGGCCTCATAACTGTTAATTCTTGCATCCGATATACTGGACTTGAGATACAAAATGCCGTGACTTTCGCCAGAAATATTATTGTATCGCATACGCCAAATCCTTGGATTATGTGAGCATATGGTAAACAGCATAAATCCAGCAGCGATATTGGCGCAGTAGATCGTTGTTTTTGCGGTACAGGGACCATCATAGGAGCCTGCCCGAGGGAGGCTTATTATGTGGCCTGGGTGTGGCTGATTTGCGTGCCGATCCGTGGCTATTTTACATGCTGATTA
>CAZKYP010000325.1:0-3023 GCA_964556885.1 uncultured Pirellulales bacterium
GCGATTATGATAATCGTTGCGGCTAATTTGCTTATGTTATTTTTCATGAATGTTCTCCATATATTCGGCTGATAAGAAGCCGGTTGTGCGTTTTGTGATTTATCCATCGCATACAGAATGTCATCGAGCACCTGTTGGTCTTTTTGACTGTCCGTATTGACAGGTACGTTTTTAAGTAATTTCTTTATTTCTTCTGCAGGTTTCATTTTTTGATCCTTCGCTTTAACTCAGGACTTCCACACTGCTCCAGCCTACTGTTTAACAATGACCGCAGTTTTTCCAGTCCGTAGCGGTACCGGCTCTGAACCGTGTTTATTGAAACGTTTAGGGATTTAGCTATAGCTCTGAATTTCATCCCACCCTGCACGTGCAGGATTACGGCCTCCCGCTGATCGTACGGAAGCTGTGCCAGCGCGAAGTTCAATTTATCCAGCTCTTCGTTGCGAATGATCCAGCCTTCCGGCCCGTTCGAATCTTTCGTCAATGATTCAACCTCTTCGAGACTCGCGGCCTGCCGCCGCAGTCCGGCGCGGTTGCTGTTACGGATCCGATTAGCTACGCACGTTGCCAGATAGCCTTTGAGATTGCCGCCGAGCTTCAGTTGCCCGGGCGACTGTGCCAGGGAGACGAAAACGTCGTGCACAACGTCCTCGGCAATGCTGGTCTGGTTCGACAGGCCAGAGGCCATCCTTAGGAGATTACTCTTGTACTTCTCGTAGATGCATGCCAGTGCGACTCTGTCGCCCAGCTTGAATTTCCAGATAAGCAGCCTGTCTTCTATCATCGGCATCTCAAAATTGTTCGAAAATACGATCGTTCTTCATTTATAATACAATCACCCACCCTATTTTAGTCTAAAATAAGCTGTTAATTTTTTCATATATTGTATTGCACAATAAAAAAGGCCGGGCTATATCAGCCTGGCCTTTTGAATCGGTGTAATGTTTTAGTTATAAATTGCTCATTATTTCTGTCACTGTTTTGTCTGATTTTAATCCGTCATTCAGTTTTGTTCTGTTCGGTGATAAACCAGACATCTACGTCGCGTCGGCTTTGTTCGAACTGCAGCGAAGTTTGCTTCGAAAGATATTGCAGGGCCGAATCGAGTATTTGCTGTATTTCTTCGGTTGTTTTTGTTTTGAGATCGGATGGACTATACGAGTATTGCCCGGAAGAATAACTAACTATGATGTCGGAGGGGTTTTCAGTTTCGAAAATGATTGGCCGGTTAAAATTACCTCCGACTTGTTTGATAATTTTATCGAGATTTCCGGTTCCTCCTCCGTTAAAAGGTACATAGATTTTATTGGGATCTTCAGCGCCTTTTAGCGGCATATGTTTGTATTGGCCGCGGACGATTATCACATCAGAATTCACTTTGCGTTTCTCGAATTTTATCGTGCGGCCCAGTTCATCATTCAGAATTTTCTCAAGTGCGCGGAGTTTGTTCTCAGTTGGCGCATCCCTGCGTATTATCCAGTCACCACTGAACTGTTGACTAAATAACTTTTTCGGGGTTTCATCACGATATTCGTAATATTCGAGGCCTATGTCATCTAGCACAGAAGCCAATGACAATTCAGATATAGCGAGTGCCCAATTATATAACTCACCATTATAAAAGAATGAGAGATAACCGGGCGGCGGGGGATTGTCTGTTGATGAGTAATAATGCAGTTCCTGGGTAGCATATATCTGGCGTTCAGGAATGAAGGGCGTTCGGACCCAGCGAAGAACCTCGCCTTCATCAAGCGAGTAGACGGCATCGAATCGTTCGCGCCAGCCGGGTGTCGGTTCCGGAGGACCATTTGTGCGAATGGGCGCCAGATTGTATAAAAGAGTGACACTATCAGCCTCGGCAATATGACCGTGCCACTCAACCTGAACGTTGCCGTTTCGAATGTCTGCCGTGGCCGTTCGGTGATATTTGATACAATCTAACTTCAAACGACCATTTTCTATACTGACATAGACTGCATCGTCTATAAAGTCGAGCGTTTCATTATACTTTGCAAGCCGCTGCCTTAATTCGTCCACATTTTCAGGTGGATTCTGGTTGAATTCGGATAATTCTTGTTCCAAATCAGCCTGTTCCCGTCGTATATTAGCAAAATCCCTTTGACGTCTTTCCCAATTGTTGCTATTACCGTTTGTATCGTGTGTCAATCGGACTCGGCCGACCAGGTAAATCTCCTGATCGGAGAGCACATGAAAAGTGCCGTTAATTACTTCGAGCCAGTCTGTGCCACTCGTCGAGCGAAGCCTGATGTTGCCGGATGTGATATCCAGAATCAGGTCGCCGCCGGTGTGCATCGATGTGGTCTCGATTGCAGGTATTTTTCCCATTTTTGTCAGAAAATTTGCGGCTACAAGTTTACTTTCGAATTGCCCGTTTGAGAGCATTTCAGACAGGCCTTTAACGTCACCTACTGCGGCCATACGCCGCACCTGGCTTAGCTCAGCAGGGAGCTTATCTGCGAACTGTTGTATTTCAAATTTGCCGGTCGGCCCTTTAGTTGCATCCATGAAGATTTTCATTCCAATCCAGACAGCAAGAATTATACACGCCGCTGCGGCTAATTTTGTTATTCTGTTTCGCATGATTATTCTCCATATATTCTGTTTGGAATAAGTTAATTCTTTTTCTGATTCATGCAGCGCTGCTTGGACGCCTGCGAGAATGCGGTCTCTGCTGACGGCATTTCTTTTAATTCGTATATTTTTCGCTAACCGCTCTATATCTTTGGCGGATTTCATAATAGTTCTCCTTTTTCGACAAGAGCCTGGAGTTTCTCAATTGCATAACGATACCTGCTGCGTACCGTGTTAACCGAGACCTCAAGAAGCTCGGCAATTCGTGGGAAATTCAATCCACCCTGCACGTGCAGGACAAAAACTTCCCGCTGCTGATAAGGCAATTGTGTCAGGGCCTCGAAAAGTTCAGCCGCTTGTTCGTCTTCGATTAGCCGGGCAACCGGATTATCTACAGTTATAGGATTCCCGGATGCGGCTGGCGGACAATC
>CAZKYP010000326.1:0-3013 GCA_964556885.1 uncultured Pirellulales bacterium
GACAAGAATCTGATTGATGCTCATATTAAGGGTGATGCGGCGGCGTTCGGAGAGCTTGTCCGCCGCTACGGGGATGGTCTGCTTGGTTATCTGATGCGTATATGCTCCGACCGGCAGCAGGCCGAGGACGTTTTTCAGGAGACATTCAAACGGGTACACGAAAAGGCTTATATGTTTCGCGGCGACGGATTTAAAAACTGGCTGTACACGATTGCATCGCGAATTGCGATAGACGATTTTCGCAGGAGCGATAAGGTGCGGGTCGTTTCGCTGGATCGGAAACCGGATTGCGACGGCGATGATTGCCCGGCGTTGGATTCTGTTATCGCCGCAGACGAAAACTGCGACCCGTCACTGGAAGCACAAAAGTCCGAGCAGGCCGCACAGGTCCGGCTGGCCGTCGAGTCGCTGCCCGACAGGCAGAGAATGACGCTTGTCCTGGCGTATTATCAGCAGCTTAGCTACCCGGAGGTAGCAAAGGTTTTGAATTGCTCGGTGGGGACGGTCAAGACACAGATGTTCAGGGCGCTGAAGTCACTGGCGCAGAAATTACCTGATGTTTAGGTGGTGGTAAAATGGAAAATCATCTTACAGAACAAGAGCTTATCGAATACCAGTTCAAGCTGGCCTCGGATATTCAGAGCAAGCAAACGGCAGAGCATCTGCAAAGCTGCGAACAATGCCATGGACATCTGGAGAAATTGCAGCGGAAATTTGCGGCTCTAAATTTGCTCAAAGGCGATGTTAAAGTTTCAGAGGATTTGATTTCGCAGGTTGTTGAACAGGCGAAGCGGCCGGCGAAGGCAAAAATCTTACTGTTTAGGAAGCCGGCCTGGATAAGTACGGTTGCGGCGATAATTCTGTTCGGCTCGCTCATACTCGTTACACAGATTGACAATAAAAATAGGAAACAAGCTCAGGCTCCGGAAAATTCGGCACCGGTTGCAACAGATACGACAGCACCGGGCGGACGGCAGGTGACAACACCGGAAATTTTCAGCTCGACAGGAGAAAATAAAAATATCGAAAAAACTTTTTCAGCCGCAAAGGGGCTTGGGGAGAATGGTTCGGAACTGGTTGCAAGCGGGCCGCCAAGTGGCACGGGCTTCCAGCCCGTGGCAGGAATACCGGGAGCAAAAGATGACGTATTAGAACTCAAAAACATGGCCAGGATGGCCATGCCACAGCCGCCATTCGCTCCGGCGAGTGCGATTGAGTTAGTGACGCTGCCAAGGCGAGACAGCGTGCAGCTTACGATTTACAACTCGGCCGATTTGACACTGGTTCGTGAAAAAAGGAACCTGACGCTCAAAAAGGGCTGGAACTGGCTTCAGTTTATGTGGGCCAATACCTTGATCGACCCGACTTCGCTGAGCCTGGAGCCGCAGTCGCAGGCGGACAAAATTGAAATTCAGCAACTGGTATTTCCGGCGAGGCTGCGGGAGATTGGCCGCTGGCTGATTCATTCGGAAATCAGCGGCCAGGTGCCGTTCGAGATAACGTATTTTACCAGCGGCTTATCGTGGCGGGCGTTTTATATGGGCACGCTCAGCCGGGACGAGAAGACAATGCGGCTTGACGGCTACGTGCGGGTAGCCAACAACAGCGGCGAAGGTTACGAAAACGCACAGACCAGACTCATCGTCGGCCAGGTTCATCAGCTCGACGAGATAGCAGAGCTGGCCCGACGACAGTATCCCTACGGTAGTCCTTTTTTCAAAATACCGCAGGGCAAAGGTTTTGATAGGAGTGACGCTATCATGTATGATGTGCCGACAGATGGTTTAGGAGTTAGCGACCTTCGGGTTTTAGAAGATTTAGAATTGAAGCTCAAGGAAATTGTCAAAGAGGGACTCAGCGAGTATTTTCTCTATACGATTGAAGGTACGGAGACAATTCCGAACGAATGGGGCAAGAGGCTGCTTTCGTTCGAGGCGGAGGATGTCAATGTCGTAAGTTTGTATAAATACGACAAGGAGCGCTGGGGCGATGAAACGATAAGGTATGTCTCGTTTGCAAATGACAAGGAGCATAATCTTGGCGAGACGCCGATTCCGAATGGTGACGTCAGGATATACGGCCGGGCCGATGGCGAAGGCCATTTGTCGTACGTCGGTGGTTCTGAGATTAAATATATACCCGTGGGTGAAGAAATCGAACTGAATCTTGGTCCGGCTAGGCTGGTCGAGGTCGAGCCGAAGCTGATGGAATTCAGAACGGAGAATTTCGTATACGACCCGAACGGCAATATGAACGGCTGGGACGAGGTGCGAACATGGCAGGTGGATGTCACGAACACACGGACGTTAGCCGTGGAAATTGAGATTACACGCGGCTTCGATACGAACTACTGGACGATGCAGGCCGATACCGCGTATGAAAAGCACGATGCCGCACATGCACGCTTTGAGCTGGCTATTGAGCCGCGAAGCAAACGGTCGTTTAATTATACGATAAGAACATATCACGGCGTACGAGAACAGATTTCGATACGATAGAAAGAAAAAAACTTTTTGAACAGGAGATTAAATTATGAACGGTAAAGCAGGCAAAATAATTGCAATTGTGCTGTTGATTTTCTGCTGCTCGGTTTCGCAGGCGAGAATCAAGCTGGTTGCGCTGCCGGAGCGGGCGGCAACGGTGATTCGCCTGGACAATCCGCAGGCGACGCTGATCGAGGAAGAGCGTGTATTGACGCTGCAAAAGGGACTCAATAAAGTTGACTTTTCGTGGAAGTCGGTCGCTATAGATGCGGACTCGATTCGGCTGCAAGCGCTCGACCATCCGGAC
This sequence comes from uncultured Pirellulales bacterium, assembly GCA_964556885.1. Taxonomy (GTDB): domain Bacteria; phylum Planctomycetota; class Phycisphaerae; order Sedimentisphaerales; family Anaerobacaceae; genus CAZKYP01. The sequence goes on from CAZKYP010000326.1 coordinate 2,791, forward strand.
AAGGTGACACTTCTGAGCGTCAGCTACCCGCCGAATGAAGCTGCCCTGGTCTGGGACATAAGCAGCGAAAGCGACTACGCCGAGACGGTGCGAATCAGCTACCTGCTGAGTAATATCGATCGGCTCATTACCTACAAGGCGATAGCCGACAAGGCCGAGACATACGTGGACCTGAAGAGCTACCTGGTCCTGCGGAACTTCTCCGGCGAGGATTTCGATAAGG
>CAZKYP010000327.1:0-2997 GCA_964556885.1 uncultured Pirellulales bacterium
TCTGGAAAAACGCCGGGCCCGATCGTACAGTCAAATCAGTCGAAACCGAACAGATTAATCCGAATATCATTCGTGTCACGGCCAAATCGTCCATGCCCGTCGGGAACGATTCCATGTTTACAACTGTGTATACCGTTTATGGTAGCGGTGATGTTATTGTAGAAGCGACTTTTATCCCCAATGGCGACGACCTGCCGGAGCTGCCACGATTCGGAATGCAGATGGCAGTACCAGGTCAACTGAACATGCTAACGTGGCTTGGGCGAGGGCCGCAGGAAACCTACTGGGACAGGAAAACCGGTGCGGCCTTTGGTCTTTATTCCGGACCTGTCGATGAAAACGTCCATGCCTACGTCCGGCCGCAGGAAAACGGCAACAAATCCGATGTTCGGTGGATGTCACTGACTGATAAAGACGGCAACGGTCTTATAGCCGTCGGTATACCGACTATCGATATTAGTGCATGGCCATATACGATGGAGGACCTGGAAAAAGCCAGGCATATTAATGAGCTGCCGCAGCGCGACACGATAACTGTCAATATCGATTACAAACAAATGGGTGTCGGCGGAGACAATAGCTGGGGTGCTCTGACACATTCGGAATATATGCTGCAAGTCAAGCCCTACAGCTACAGCTTCCGGCTTATGCCGTACAATCCGAAACGGGGTGACATGAACAAGCTGGCTCGAACGAAGCTGGCCCGATAGATTAGAAATTCGAACTACGATTGATTTGTTTACTTGTGGATACGTGCTTCCTTCATCCAACAGTAGACCACGGGCACAATCAACATCGTTAGGATTTCGATAGTCATTCCACCGAATGACGGTATCGCCATGGGGACCATAATGTCCGAGCCGCGGCCGGTGGAAGTCAGGACCGGAATCAATGCCAGTATAGTCGTTGCGGTTGTCATCAGGCAGGGCCGGATCCGCCGCTGGCCGGCCGCAATCACGGCCTTGCGCACGTCGGCGATGCTTTCAACTTTCCTGCTTTTGAATGACTGTTGCAGATAAGTACACATCACAACGCCGTCGTCCGAAGCTATTCCGAACAGGGCGAGAAATCCGACCCATATCGCGACACTCAGATTTATAGGATGTACCTGGAAAAGCTGTCGCATATTGACGCCAAATACGCTGAAATCGAGGAACCATGAGCGGGAATAAAACCATATCATCAAAAATCCACCGGCCCATGCTACGATTATTCCAGAAAAAACAAGTATGCTTGTCGAGACGGAATGGAACTGGAAGTATAAAATCAGGAATATAACAAAAAGAGCCAGAGGTATTACAACACCCAGTGTTTTCTGGGCACGAATCTGATTCTCATAACTGCCGGCAAAGGCGTAGCTGACGCCGGCGGGCAGTTCAAATTCGCCGGAATTGATTTTATCTTTGAGATATTGCTGGCATTGCTCGACAACGTCGACTTCTGCGAATTCAGGTTTTTTGTCGAAAACCACGTAACCAACAAGAAATGTGTCTTCGCTCTTTATTGCCTGCGGGCCGCGAACATATCGAATCTCTGAAAGTTGGATAAGTGGAATCTGTGCGCCATCCGCCGATGGTACCAATATTTTGCCCAACGTTTCGATCTGGTCTCTTAGTTCCCTCATATACCTGACCCTAACGGGGTACCGCTCGCGGCCTTCGACCGTTGTAGTGATAGGCATGCCCCCGATTGCAACTTCGATAACTTCCTGAACGTCACTGATATGCATTCCGTACCTCGCAATAGCCTCGCGATCGATAGCGATCTCCAGATAAGGTTTGCCGACAATCCTGTCAGCGATAACCGTTAATGGTTCGACGCTTGGGACTTCCTTCAGAAGCCGCTCGATTTCAAGGCCGACCTTCTCGATTGTTTCCAAGTCCGGTCCTTTGACTTTCACGCCCATCGGGGCGCGCATGCCGCTTTGAAGCATTACAATTCGTGCAGCGATGGGTTGCAGCTTCGGCGCCGATGTCGTACCGGGAATCTGACCGGCCTGTACAATCTCGTCCCAGATGTCCTCCGGACTTTTAATATGGTCCCGCCACTGCCTGAACGGCCGCCCGTGGGAATCGGGTATAAGCTCGCCGCTTTCATCACGAACAAATTCTTCCGTTTTTTTATCGTATTTAAATCGGATCGGGTGACCATTTTCATCTGTGATATATTCCGACTTGTAATTGATGACCGTTTCTATCATCGATATCGGTGCAGGATCGAGCGAAGAGTCCACACGGCCGATTTTTCCAACGGCTGATTCAATTTCGGGAATGGAATTAAATGCGACATCCTGTTTTTGCAGTACGTCCAGGCATTCTCCTATCGAGGCGTGCGGCATAGTTGTCGGCATATACAGAAATGAGCCCTCATCCAGGGGTGGCATAAATTCCCTGCCTAATCCAGGGAAAGTATGTATTGCCGAAGCCCATAATTGATTTTCTCTGAGCGGCTGAGGCGCAAAAGAGAATACCTTCGCAAAACCCATCCAGATTATTGCGCCAAGGATTATGAGCATTGTTGGTATGCTCAAAAAAAGCACCTTATGAACCAGGCACCAGTTAAGAATGTGCCTGTAAAAATACTGGAACATCCTGAAGAACAACAGCAGCCCGCCGATAAGGATTACAACGAAGAGAATATTCCGCAAGGTTCCTTTGATCGGCCCCAGGGGCAGCCAGTGCATTGTAAGGATTATGCCTACTAAAATTATCGCGAGAAAGTTGGCAATTAAAGGTAATATGCTGTTCAGTCTTTTTGGTACGCTTTCTTTGAGGAGATCATACAATCCTATCACCCCGATAAGGACGCCTGTCCACCAGTTAAGCTTCAGGAATGCAACCGCAGCGGCGATAAGCAGTATCGCTCCCAGTATGTATCGTTTTGTCTTCTTGAGGTTAAACTTGTATGTGAAAAGGATATGGGCCGCAGGCGGAATGACGGTTAAAGCTACTATTATCGAAGCGACGAGTGCGAACGTCTTTGTGAAAGCCAAAGGCT
>CAZKYP010000328.1:0-2980 GCA_964556885.1 uncultured Pirellulales bacterium
TGAATCATTTCCTCTATGAATCCCATAAGCGGGGCTGCCACACCGATAACAGTATAAGGTGTACTGTCGAGAGTAATGGTCTTACCGACAATCTCAGGGTTCGCACCGAAACGGTCATGCCATAATCGGTCACCCAGCAACACTACGTATTTTTTGTCGCTCTCGGATTCTTCGCTGCGAAACGACCGCCCTAATGCGATGCGAGCGCCAAGCGTATCGATAAAATTCGTACTCACCCTGGCCCCGGTCAGGGCCAAAGGTTCTCCCTGGCCCGTCAGATTCAACCGGTACCCGATATCAGCAGCGGCAAGTCCATCGAATACCGTATTCTGCTCGGCCAAATCCAGATAATCCGGGCCGGAACATGAACCTGCAGGGCCGCCACCGATAAAGGATTTCTGCACCATCACCAGGCTTTCCGGATCTTTGAAAGGCAGAGGACTCAATAAAACTCCCTGGATTAAGCTGAACAGGGCTGTATTTGCACCTATACCTATGGCAAGTATCAACACAGCCACTGCCGTAAATCCCGGTCTCTTTCTAAGCATCCGAAAACTATATCTAATGTCGTTAATCAAAGTGCTCACCTTTTCCCTTTGTTCATTATCCGATGTTCGTCATGCGCAGCGTAATGTCTTCATCGGGCGGTTATCAGCCGCATGTCGATCCGGTCCGAATCCTTTGAAATTATCCATAATCCATATCGTACATCTCTAAACAATGCTCTCATTATGCCACTTAATTCTGAAGGCTTTCATCTTCCACGATTCGCCCGTCGAACAAATGCACCGTACGCTGAGCATGGTTGGCGTAACGGGGATCGTGTGTGACCATGCAGATGGTAGAGCCGTTCTTATGCAGATGTGCCAGCATCTCCATAACGATGTCACTGTTGGCCGAGTCGAGATTGCCGGTAGGCTCGTCTGCAAGCAGAATGGACGGCTCGGTAACAATGGCACGCGCTACGGCCACACGCTGCTGCTGGCCGCCGGACAACTGGGACGGGTAGTGCTTCATTCGGTGCGCCATGGATACTTTTTCAAGAGCGTCCTGTACCCGTTTTTTGCGCTGGGCCTTCGGCATCTTTTGATATGTCAGCGGCAGCTCCACGTTTTCATAGACCGTCAGGTCGCCGATGAGGTTGAAGCTCTGAAAGATAAAGCCGACTTCTCTGTTGCGAATACGTGCCCTTTGTGAAGCAGACAGATTGGCAACCGAATTTTCGTTAAGACTGTAATCGCCCTCTGAAGGTGAATCCAGCAGGCCGAGGATTGACAGTAACGTAGACTTGCCGCAGCCCGAGGGACCGGCGATTGCAATGTATTCTCCCCTGTGGATTTTCAGGTGTACGCCGGAAAGAGCATGGGTTTCAACTTCTTCGGTTACAAAGACCTTGTTAAGACCTTGAACATCAATTAATACTTCGTTTGATTTAACCATATTTTTGTTCCTAATTACTCCTAAATTCTTATTAATAAATTCTATTCATATCTAAGCGCTTCCATCGGGTCGACCTTGGCCGCACGTCGAGCAGGCAGCCACGTAGCCAGCATGGCAACAGCTACGAGAAGGATAACGGCTCCCATCAAGGTTACCGGATCATAGGGCCCGATGCCGAAGAGAGTACTGCGTATGATTCTGACGGTGGCAAGGAAAACGGGAATGCCTAAGGCGATACCGACTGCTGTCATCAATAGGGCGCTGCGCAGAACAGGCCACGCCACATCTCCGGGACCGGCACCGAGTGCCATCCGGATTCCGATTTCGCCCTTTCGGCGCGCAACATTGTAGGCCATCACACCGTAAAGCCCGATACAGGATAGCAACACTGCCAGCAGAGCCAGCGCTATTGCCAGCCAGGCAAAACATCGCTCGCTGGCGATGGATTCATCCAGTTGGACGGCCTGGGTCTTGAGGTCTGTCAATGGGACGGTCGGATCGACCGAGGCCAGGGTTGCGCGAACCGCAGGAATCAGGGATTTGGGATCCATTGACGTACGGATCTTGTAAAACTGGCAATACTGGGTATTTGGCAGCAGAACAATGGGTTCAGCTTGTCCTTTAATGTCGTCGTACTTGATGTTACCACATACACCAACAATTCTATAGTCCTGAAACTCACGGAAGCCGCTGATGATGATCTTGTCAATCGGATTCTCATCAGGATAGGCCGAATTGACGAATGCCTGATTGACAATTACAGCATTTTGTGAAGTCTCGAAGTCCCGGGCATCGAAATCGCGCCCCATGAGCAGTGGGATACCCATTGTTCTTAAAAAAGATTGATCGATGCGCATTTCCCTGCTTTGGAAACTCCCGGAACGGTTGGGCAAACGAATCATCGTACTGTTACTGACACGGGCAAGTAAAGGAAGAGCGGACCGTGATACCGCCTGGACTCCTGGCAGTGAACACAAAGAGCTATAGAAGCGCTCGTGAAAATCTCTTGACTGCTGTTCCCTAAGACCGGCCTGAAGTGACTTGACTTGAAACACCAGCAGGTTCTCAGTGTTGAAACCGGTATCGACACGATAGAGATTAATCAAGGTGCGAGTGAACAATCCGGCCCCCATCAGCAAGAGCAGTGACAGGCCTATCTGCAGGGACACCAGCGTTTCCCCCAGTTTCAAATGAGGAGACCCGAGGCAGGATCGATCCTTTAGTGCAGCAGCAGAACCGGCACGTGTCGAGCGAAATGCCGGCAATATGCCGGCTAATAATGCAATGGCCAAAGAAACACCCAGTGCAAAAACCAACACTCGCCCATCACTTTGTAAATCGAGAATCGCTCCGGGCGGTAAAAGCAGACCGAATAAAGCGGTCTTACCCCAGTAGGCCAAAACCAGACCCAAACCTGCACCTACCAGTGCGATAAGCAAGCTTTCGGTTAGAAAATGACGGATCAACATCCAGCGTCCGGCCCCGAGAGCAGAACGCACAGCCAATTCATGTTGACGTGTGGTTCCCCTTGCTAACATGA
>CAZKYP010000329.1:0-2976 GCA_964556885.1 uncultured Pirellulales bacterium
CCCTGTAAGCTTTGTCCTCGCAAGTGCATGGTTAATCGCAGTGAGGGACAGACCGGCTTTTGCGGCGTCGCAGACAAGCCCGTGATCAGCTCGGTCGGGCCGCATTTCGGCGAAGAGAGCGTTCTCGTTGGTAAGGGGGGCTCAGGTACAATATTTTTCGCTGGCTGCAATTTGGACTGCATCTTCTGCCAGAACTTTGACATTAGCCACCAGCATTACGGACGGCTGATGTCCGTCGAGCGGCTGGTCGAATCGATGCTCGAACTGCAAAGTTTGCATTGTGCCAATATTAATTTTGTCACTCCCACACACGTCGTCCCTCCGATAGTCTCCGCAATCGAACTGGCGCGGAGAAAAGGATTGAAAATACCAACAGTCTACAATACCGGCGGCTATGATTCGCTCGAAACACTCAGCTTACTCGAGGGATTCATAGATATTTACATGCCGGATATGAAGTACTCCGATTCGAAGGTTGCAGAGGAGCTTTCAGCAGCACCGGATTACCCTGAAGTGAATTTTGCGGCTGTTAAAGAAATGCATCGCCAGGTCGGTGACTTGAAGACAAAAGATGGCCTGGCCACCCGCGGTCTTTTGGTCAGGCATCTTGTCCTTCCGAATAACCTGGCCGGCAGCTTCGAGATTATTGACTTTTTAGCCGAACAAATCAGCCCATCGACGACCATCAATGTCATGGACCAGTATCGCCCGTGCTACGAGGCATCATCGCACCCCACAATAAACCGCCGCCCAACCGAACAGGAAATCCACTCCGCCCGTCAATACGCCATCGACAAAGGCCTGAAAATCCTGGTTTAATTTATAACAACAATATTATGCATCTCCATTCCACTCAATCATAATAACTTTTTTACTCTTGCACTCATATATAACTCGAATAAAATTGGTACCTCCATCGAGAAACATTGTGAATGAGTTACCAGAAGGTTTATTATTGAAGCTTAAGTTAAACATAGTCATGTTGCAGAAGATGTATTTTGTCCCGTCTTTAGTGAAACCCGTATACTCCAGGTTATACTGTTGAATATTTGTCAATATATATTTATATTCATTTTTTGTATGTATATCAGGACTTGCTGAAATTTGTGCATAGAGATAATTTCTCAAACTTGATTCCAGACCATCAAGGTTCTGCGGCTCAGGTATCCATACATCATCGAAGTCCATCGTCTCGAACGGTAGAAATTGTCTTATTTCAACCAGATCAGTGACAATAATCGAATACGGTCCGGTTCCACCTGGGGAAATTGTAATATAATCCCGCTGTTGGGCTTCAATGACATAATCATGAGGCGTCTTATTGTGTTCATCCGTTATATTGGGATCAGCACCATTGCTCACAAGCAAGTCGAACAACTCTGTATACCTGTGTCGGGCCGCTTCGTGCAAAGGTGTCATGCCTAATCTGTTTTTTGCATTTACATCTGCTTCTTTTGCCAAGAGCAGCTCAACCATGTCTTTTTGTCCGCAGGATACAGCATAGTGAAGTAACGTATTATCGTTCTGGTCTATCTTTTTATTGACATCAACTACATGAGTTACAAGAACATTGAATACATCTGAATAATCCCTATTAATCGCTAAATACAAAGCGGTTCTGATATAGGCTTGACTGGCGATGTCATTTACCTCAACTTCCTTGGATAAAAGAAGTTCAACGATATCTCTATGTCCGTACTTAACTGCCAATAAAAACGGTGTCAATTTGGATTTATCTATTGCATGGATGTCGGCACCGTGAGCAATAAGTAGTTCAACTACATCTTTATTATCCGACTTCGCAGCGTAATGAAGCGATGTACATTTGTATTGGTTCTTAGAATCAATATCAGCGCCGCTATCTATAACCCGGATTTCCCAAATAGTTGGTGACAAAGAGATTAGAATTTGATAGTATAGAGCCTATGGAGACCACTCAAACCAGTTTAGACCATCTGACATTGGAGAACCCAATGGGTGAAGCACGCAAGGACGCTCTGAGGCTCAATTTTGACCGCAAATTGAAGCTCGAATTTCATAGGACCAAGGTCACCAGTGATGCCGGACTATTGGCTTACCGGGAGCTTGACGAGGCCCTTGGCTTGATCGCGATGATCCATCCAGAGTTGCGTGACATCCGAACGGGCAAGAACACGCAACACGGCCTTGCCGCTCTGCTCCGGCAGGCGATTTACAGTAGGCTTGCGGGCTATGATGACACCAATGATGCTGAGCGTTTGGCTGTCGATCCTGCCATGCGGCATGTTGCCGGGGGCCGAGCTGTGGAACGTTCGGCCGCTTCCACCAGCGTCATGAGCAGATTCGAGACCGAGATACTGACTCAGACCAAGAACCTGGAGCGATTGATGAATCTGGCAGGTGAATGGGTTGATCAAGTACACCAGCGAAAGTCACTCAAGCAGATCATCCTTGATATGGACAGTTCTGTCAGCCCGACCTATGGCAATCAGGAAGGCACTGCTTACAACAGTTATTTTCAATGCACCTGTTATCACCCATTGTTCTGTTTCAATCAGTATGGCGATTTGGAGCGAGCACTTCTTCGCAATGGGAATGTCCATAGTGCCGATGACTGGCGAAGTTTACTGGAGCCAATTGTGAATCGTTATCGTGGTTATGATATCCTCCGATTCTTCCGTGGCGATGCAGCCTTTGCTGATCCCAAGATGTATCGCTATCTCGAAGCCGAGGGGTACTTCTATGCGATCCGGTTGAAGGAGAACCCAATACTGCACAAGAAGATTGAACACATGCTGACTCGACCCGTGGGGCGTCCACCGAAGAAGCCGATTGTCCTGCATCATAGCTTTCGGTATCAGGCGGCCAGTTGGAAAATCGCTCGAAGGGTGGTCGCTAAAGTCGAATGGCATGCAGGTGAACTGTTTCCAAGAGTCGGCTTCATTGTGACGAATCTTCGGTGGAAATCCAGCAATGTGGTGAGGTTCTACAACAAGC
>CAZKYP010000330.1:0-2963 GCA_964556885.1 uncultured Pirellulales bacterium
ATTCACAGGACAGGAAGTAACGCTCAGCGGCTGGCTGTATAACAGCAGGGGCAGCGGGAAGGTGCAGTTTCTGATTATTCGGGACGGCACGGGGCTTTGCCAGTGCGTTGTTGAGAAAGGTAAAGTTCCCGACGAGCTTTACGAGCAGCTACGGCATCTCGGCCAGGAATCGTCACTAACCGTCACCGGTACAATCCGGGCCGATGAAAGAAGCGTCGGCGGCTATGAATTGGCCGCAACAGATGCGAAGATAATTGGTGAGTCGAAGGATTATCCTATCACGCCGAAGTCGCACGGCGTCGATTTCCTGTTGAAGCACCGCCACCTGCACCTGCGCTCGCATCTTCAGTGGTGCATCGGAAAAATCCGGCACACGGTCATCGACGCCATCCGAAGATTCTTCAATGACAACGGCTTTACCCTGATCGATACGCCAATCATCACCGCTGCGGCCGGCGAAGAAGAGCAGACGCTCTTTAAGGTGGATTATTTCGGCGAGCCGCTGAACTTAACGCAGACCGGCCAGTTGCATCTCGAATCGGCGGCGATGAGCTTCGGTAAGGTTTATTGTTTCGGGCCGACCTTCCGCGCGGAAAAGAGCAAGACCCGCAGGCACCTGACCGAATTCTGGATGGTCGAGCCGGAGGTGGCGTTTATCACGCTTGACGGCCTGCTCGAATTGGCGGAGAATTTCGTTTCCAGTATTGTCACCCATGTCCTGCAAAACAACAGGAGCCAGCTTGAAACTTTGGGCGCCGACATTGCGGCCCTGGAGAAAATCAAGCCGCCTTTTTACAGGTTGACCTATACCGAGGCGGTTGAAATCCTGACCAGCCAAAAAGCAACCGATTTCCTCTCGCAGCAGTTGAAGCAGTTTCAAAATCAAAAGCAGCAGTTGGAAAAGAGAATCGAAGAGCTTGAAAAACAGCAGGTCGACCAGATCAAGCAGTGGCAGAGGGACAAGAACGCCGCAGAGTTGATTGATTTGCGTTCCGAACTTGACGAGACAAATACGAAGATTGAAAACAACCCGAAACATGCAAAGCTGGCCGCAGAATTCCAGTGGGGCAAGGACCTCGGCGGCTCGGACGAGACCATTATCTCGCTGATGCACGACAAACCCGTCTTTGTCACGCACTATCCGAAGAAGGCCAAGGCGTTCTATATGAAGACTGACAGGGAAAACGAGAACGTCGTTTTGAATTTCGATATGCTTGCCCCGGCGGGCTTCGGTGAAGTCATCGGCGGCTCGGTCAGGGAAGACGATTACGACCGGTTAGTTGCCAGGATCAAAGAGCAGGGCCTCAATATCGAAAATTACGAGTGGTACCTGGACCTGCGAAAGTACGGCTCCGTGCCGCACGGCGGCTTCGGACTCGGTGTCGAGCGAACAATCGCCTGGATTACCGGCGAGAAACATATCCGGCAGTGCATTCCATTCCCGAGAATGATGGACAAGGTCTATATATAACTGACATTCCGCAGATTGCGTGTATATTGATAGTGTCAATTTCATTCCGGGGTATAATTATTTATTTTCGTATAAATGAAATATTAAAATGTAAATATCAAAGTTACAGTGTAAAATTCAAAATTAAATAATGTGGGATATGTTTACAATGAAGATTTGTAATTTTAAGTTTTGCTTTGTGATTTTACATTTTAATTTTTAATCTTTGATTTTATTATAGAAGAAATACTGTTCTTGAATAAATCAATTACGCTTTGGCCGACTGGACGATACAAAAGCTGTTAAACTGGGTTACGGAATATCTCACCGGCAAAGGTGTCGATTCGCCTCGTTTGAGCGCCGAGCTTTTATTATCTCATGTCACCGGATTGAAGCGCATCGAATTATACACACAGTTCAATCAGCTCGTCGAAAAACAGCAATTGGATCAGCTTCATAGTTTGGTCGAACGAGCAGGTAAACATGAACCGGTTGCATATCTGGTTGGCAGGACCGAGTTTTATTCGATTGAGCTGAACGTCACGCAGGATTGCATGATACCCCGGCCGGAGACGGAATTGCTTGTCCAGAGGGCTATAGAATTTTTACGGACGCGAGACGGCGTTCAGCATGTATGTGATTTGTGCACAGGCAGCGGCTGTATCGCGGTGGCAATCGCAAAGAATTTTTCGAATGCCCGAATCATAGCAACCGATATTTGCGATGCGGCCCTTTCCGTAGCGGCAGGAAATGTCGAAAAATATCGGCTCAAAGACAGAATCACATTACTGGCCGGAGATTTGTTTGAGCCGGTTATTCCGCAATTAGACGTTGGTAAGTTCGATTTGATTGTCAGCAATCCGCCTTATGTCAGCGGTAACGAATATGAAAAGCTGGAGAAAAACGTGAAAGATTACGAGCCGAGACTGGCGCTGTTCGCGGGGATTGACGGCCTTGATGTTTATCGAAGGATTATCGAAAAGGCAGGTGATTATCTAAAACCCGGTGCGGCTTTGATGCTGGAAATCGGTTATGCCCAGGGACCGGCCATAAAAGAATTGCTCGAACAAACGGTGATATTTGCTGATATCAAAATCGAAAAAGATTTCCACAACAACGACCGAATTGTCACTGCACTAAAAAAAAGTAATACTTAACCTATCGTTGGCGGATTATTGTTTTTATCACCCTTTAATTCCTGTCGAAGTAAGTGGACTTCCTCGGCGACCTTTCCCAGTTCAAACCGGATTAATTTTTGCTCTTTTCCTGCAGATTTGAAGAATCTTGCGACACGAATCAGGCAAATAATGACAAGGGCGAATAAAAAGCCATAAATAACTATCATTAGCAAAGTAATAATTATTGGTCCTATTGGTGAACGTGGTGCCGCTGCTGCTAAAAGAAATTCATTCATTTTTCTTTCCTTTCGATGAATTTTTGGGATTTACTTTTTTTGATTCGAGCCAGGCATCGACATCGGCCCGGTCGAATTTGATATTTTTTGAGCTTATTC
>CAZKYP010000331.1:0-2957 GCA_964556885.1 uncultured Pirellulales bacterium
GCACCTTCCAGATGTCCCGCCTGATAGTCGCGAGCTAACCTGGCATCGATAAACACCGTATGATTGCCAAGCAATTTATTAACCTTTCTCTCACTTACTTTTGGGATGAAATTCCCCGCATGAGCCTCTTGAATCGCGGCCGTTGCGTTGGTATTAGCCAACAAACCTTCATCATTGGCAAAATGATAAAGCATCCCGATAAACAAAGCCGCAACAGCAAATGCTCCTGCCTGTGTTATAGACAGACCCATTAATTTAATCCGGGAATCGAGCAATTTTTTCGGAATGAGGCGTTTCGCCCAATGCAAAGCAAAAATTATAGCAATCACAACCACCGCATAAATGACAAATCGCTTTCGTGCAGGAGCAATGACCGAAGCAAAGTCAATAGGTTCTGCCGAAACAATGAGTCCATTACCGTCCCATCGCGGCGCTAATTCACTAAAGGGAACCAACCTGACCGGATTTGGCGGATCGAACAACATTGCCTTGCCGTCTTTCGTTCCTAAAAACAATTCATAGTGATCGTACTGTTGCTTTTCAAAGTCTGACATCACATGGAGAATGATAGGATAATGACAGATATTAAGCTCTTTACTTGTCAGCTTTCCTGCTGGTATTGCATTTAGCTTATAATTTTCAGCCGCCTGTTTCAGTTCTGAAAGAGAACTGCCTTTTCTTGAACCGATGTATTCGCTCTTAACCAAATCTATAAAGTTGACCCCTTGATTCGTTAGTTTTATTATAGTGTAAAGGCAATATATACCACAGTATGGACCACCTGATGATTTGCGGATGGCAGTAGAACGATTACTATTTTTCTGCTCAATTGTTTCCGTAGTTTCTACAGCCAAAGACTGAATACTTAAAATTGCTATCAAACAAATAAAACATAAAATCTGGATTAGACTTACGTTGAATTTATAACTACGCATCCCTGCTTCTCCTTAATTTACTTGTCCTTAAGTTTTGATTTACTAAACACTGTCCATCCAATAATACCGATAATCAATAAGCCTAATGGTATCAAGATTATTAAAGGAAAGCCATGTGATTCAGACAGTACACTCGTTTGAGATTCAGCATTGTCTGTCTGGGTATTCAAGATATTATTTGGCTCATTATTAGATTGTTTTATTACATCAACTGTTCCCAGCCCGGAAGGCACAGTACCTTCAGCCAGTAATTGTTTGGCTGTATTATCAAGCTCCTCAATAACAGCTTCGTCAACATCAGGTACCAATTCTCCGCCTGATACTTTATACCTAATCCCAGGAAAATCTTTATCATAAATACGGGAGCCGTCCGGAAAAGAATAAAGCTCGAATGCTCCCAGGGCATCAAAGTCAGGATTCAAATCTATCTGACTACACCTCACATGGACACGCACGATATCTTCACTTCCATCCTCCAGTCTATTTGTCAAGGTAAAACGCCCAGATACAGGTATAAAAATGCCATCCGTTTTTTGGACTTCAATTGAGTCAATCAATTTGGACCATTTTTCATTATTCGCCTTGTGGCTGATTCTCATTGTATTGTAACCTTTTTGTGGGGCAATCCAGACTGTTATCGTGCCAGATTTGGTTTTCGCCTCGACTATATAGCATGAAACTTCGTCTATATTCTCCTTGCCAATGATACGCACCGTATCGTTTTGGCTGAAAAACTCAGCCAGATTTTGTGCTTCACCCAATCCACCTGTAATCCCATATATAAAACCGCCGTTGTAGTAATCTAACACGGTGGAGCGCAAAGCTTTTTTATAGTCTTTACGCCAGATTGATCCTGTGTACACGTAATCCTCCCCAATTCTCTTATTGGCTCCGACAAGGTCCTGACCGTTCGAAATGATCACATATTGCTCTGAGAACAATAGAACCTTATGCTCTTGATCTTCAAAATCACTCAGATTACCTATCCATTCGACTCGCTCCCTGTCTCGTCTATATATCAGACTCTTTTCCTGATGATAAATCGGATCATCCTTGTTTGTACTTTCTGAGTCAATCTTTGTGTCGATACACATCGATACCCGCTGATTCCAACGGAGCGCCTCCCTATAATGCCCAACAAGTTCGCCCACATCAGGTATGGATTCGCCCGAACATATACAAGAATACGCGATCAGTAGAACAACCGTTGATAAACCTCTTGAATGCCATTGTTCGAGCATCCTGTCCATGAGATTACCTTTCAAATAGAGCACGTTTCTCTTAAAATACGCTACGGAGCTTTAAATGCTCCGTAGCGTTGGATAATTCATATCAGCCAATTGACTCAGTAATGGCAGGTGCAATACCTTTCGTTATAGCATTCCTTGTGTCTGCACTTTTCTGAACCATAGTCTTCATATTTATCCCCAGTACCGGTACAACGCTGAACCTCCTCCATCTCTGGGCATGGTTCGTCATCTCCGTCGGCTATCTCAGAGCAGTGCTCGGAACCGTCGTCATTGCATGGATCGCATTGGGACGCACCAGACACAGTCATTGCGTCAGTTATCTGACCTGGAACACAGTGTGGGAAAGCAAAGACGATTCCCAGTACGAGTGTACCCACAAGCCACAACCGAGATAAATTAATCAACTTCATAAATTGGTACTCCCTTCCCAGACAATTGTCCATAAAATGTAAAATTTAAGAAGTTTTTTCTATACGTCCTAACAAATTCAATTTATCTGCCCATTGGAATCACCTCCTTTTTAATAGGCGGACGAAATGGATTTTTAATTTAAAAAATCTTTGTTTTTCATCGATTTTGTTGTCTTTTGCCAATTTTTGTAAAATTATGTCCAAATTCGGGGCTTTTTCTTCCCATGCGGCTTTTACCCGGCCGTCGGTTATAAGCGCTGTGGTCAGTCCCGATGTACATCGGGACCGGCCCTTAAGAACCGCCGCCGTTAAAAGCAATATTCCCAACGCCTTCAGCAGCAAATTACCCGCCAGCTTCATAA
>CAZKYP010000332.1:0-2898 GCA_964556885.1 uncultured Pirellulales bacterium
CCGTTGATTCCAATACGGTTCCCAAGACTGCGCGCGACCTGATGCGCGATGCGGCTTTTGGCTGGCATACGTGGATATGGGCCCGACTTCAGGCTAAGATGGGAAAATCCAGGGCTTACTATTACTATTTCGATCAGCATCCGGAGTATCCGCCCGACTCGCCCCAGGCCGACCGCGGTTCACCACACGGTCAGGATGTGGCCTATGTCTTCGGGCATCTCAACGCTTCGAGTCCACGAACTACAGAATCGGACCTGGCGATCTCAGAGGCCATGATGGTCTATTGGACGAACTTTGCCAAGTACGGCCATCCCAACGGCAATGGTGTACCAAACTGGCCGGCCTTTAGCGACGAGAATCCTGAGGTGATGTACTTCCAGCAAACACCGCACGTTGGACCCGTGCCCAGTGCAGAATCGCTCATGGTCCTCGATAAGTATTTCGCGTGGCGACGAACACCGGAAGGAGATGCATGGGCGAAATAGTCTCATTGACCATAGAATCTTTTCTTTTGTTGTTCTTTGGGTGTCCTGATCAGTTCTTTGAGAAGCGGGTCGGATGTGTAATCAGTATAAGCCAGAAGTTCTCTTTTCATTATTAATCTAACTCGGGAGAAATTATGAATCTGTTACAGGTTAAGGGAAATCAGATTGTTACCGCCGCCGGTCAGCCTGTTTATCTGCGAGGGACATGCGTGGGCGGCTGGATGAACATGGAAGAGTTTATCAACGGCTATCCGGGTTCTGAGCATGGCGTGCGGGCCATCATGGCCAGGACACTCGGTGCCGAAACGACACAATTTTTCTTCGACCGGCTGTTGGATTACTTCTTTTCTGAGGACGATGTCATTTATCTAAAATCGCTGAGTAGTACGGTAGTGCGTCTGCCTTTGAACTACCGCCACTTTGAAACTGATAAACGGCCGTTCGAATACCTTGAGGCGAGCTTTGCCCGCCTGGATCAGGCTTTGGATTGGTGCGAAAAGCACGGCTTGTACGCCATCCTGGATATGCATTCCGTCCCCGGCTGGCAGAATCCCGACTGGCATTGCGATAATTCCACCCGCCATACTTTGTTCTGGCAGCATGTTCACTTTCAAGACCGCTTTGTGGCTCTGTGGGAGGAGTTTGCCCGGCGTTACAAAAGCCGTACTGTGATCGCCGGATACGATGTGATGAACGAGCCGGTGTCCAATGCCCCCTTTGGGCGCTTCAGCAACCAATATGAGCCGGATTGGGAGGCGATCAACCACCTGTACCGCCGCGTTACCACAGCCATTCGAGCCATTGATCCCGACCATATCATCTTTCTGGAAGGTGACCTGTTCTCGAGGGAATTCGACGGTTTTGAGCCGCCCTTCGCTCCCAACCTGGTCTACAGCAGCCACAACTACACCGACGGTGGCTTCGGTCCAGGCGCCTATCCCGGCCGGATCAACGGCGAACAGTGGGACTACCAGAAGCAGGAACAGTTCTTCTCGGCCTGCAGCGGCATGCGCTTCACCCGGAAATATAATGTTCCCTTATGGGTGAGTGAGTTTGGCGCCGTCTATAACGGCCCAGTGCATGAAATCCCCGACCGGCTGCGTGCCTTGGACGACCAGCTTTCCATTTTCAACCAGTATGGGGCGCACTGGACAATGTGGACCTATAAGGATATTCACGTCATGGGTTGGATGCAACTTGCTCCGGACGCACCTTATGTGAGGGCCATCCGCCATATCCTGGATGCCAAGCGTGACCTATCCACCGATTTCTGGATGAGCTGGATTCCCCCGACTGCTGCCAAGTCACAAGTCTTTGAGCTGGCGGCCATCATCGAAAAGGCGATTGAAGACACAACGATCGACTCGGAGGCCAATCGCACTTATCTGTCTCAGGCCACCCTTTCCGGCTACACCGCCAGACTGATGCAACCATCCTATGCACGTTGCTTTGAAGGCATGAGCCGGACACAGCTCGATCAGATTTTACAATCTTTTGCTCTCGGGCAGTGCCGTCCCCACTCTGCATTGATTGAGGTGATCCAGAAACATCTATAAGACAACGTCAATCGTTCTCGGACTGCTTTCGCCGCTCGATGAGGTCGGACTGGACCTGGGCCATCCTGGCCCTGCTGAGCGGATAGAAGAACATTAAGACCATCCCAATCAAAGCAAAGATGGACGGGTAGATGCTCGTGACCATACGGATGCCCGTTAGTGCTTTTATCGTCTGCTCTTGATCCGCCACATAACCGTACACCCCCAGAATCCCCGCCAAGGCCGCGGAGCCCACGGCAAGTCCAAACTTCAGTGCGAACAGAGAGGCGGCCATGACCAGAGCCGTCGAGCGACGACCCTTCTTCCATTCGCCATAGTCCGCCACGTCCGTAAAGATGGACCACTGCAATACGGCCAGCGGTCCCATGCAGAAGGAAGTGACGATCTGAAGAACGAACATGAGGACAACGTTCTGGGGCTCCAGGAAGTAGACGGCCCCCGAAGCAATAGCGGCCACACCCAGGGCCAGAGCATACGTGAGGGATTTGCCCAGAAGCTTGTTGATACGAGTGGCGAGCAATATTCCGATGATCGTAGTCACAGTGCCGGTCACCAGGAACGCCGACCACAATTTCTCATAGGAGACCACGCCGAAGATGGGGACCTCCTGGCTCTTGACAAAGTACTTAAAGTAGTAGCCGACGGCGCCGCCGCGCATACCATAGTAGAAGAGTTGGAAGACGGTTGCGCCGGCGATCAGCACCCACGGCAGGTTGGTAAACAAACCGGCCAGGTCCTGCTTTAGCGGAGTCTTCTGTCCCTTCGGAGGGTGCACTCGCTCCTTCGTCGTGGCGAAGGTGATGAAGAACAGTATCACCGCGATCGTGGAGAGGACCGTCATCGTCCACTGCCACCCC
>CAZKYP010000333.1:0-2886 GCA_964556885.1 uncultured Pirellulales bacterium
TCGTGAATTCCGTTAAAATATGCGCCGACCAGTTCCATGAAAGGGTCTTCATGAAGCCTTCTCTTATCGAACGGAGCACACAATCCTCGCTCACCTGTTTCAGTGGCATCCAGAACGATTCGTCCTCCAAAACTTTCAATCATATCGAATAAATCGAAATCTTGCTTTGTCATCGGCCCGCCGATAATAGCCAGGGGCACGACGCCTTTCAGTTTTGCGATTGTTTTGTATTGTTGCTGATTTCCATTCGGTCCATCCTGTCCCAGGGCCGCAATTGCTTCGGCGAATTGCCTGCCGGACAAGTATGGTTTTCCCTTGAGGATGGATTGTCGGGCGGTGTCGTATTTGAGCATTATCCCGGCGAGAGTTTCGTTAGATGGTGACTTACCGCCGAGTCGGACCAGGAATCGGCCGAGCCGTTTGAGTTCATCAAGATACATTTTCTGTGCGGTTAGGGTCTGCCATGTATTCGGGACATTCATAAGAAAAGCGGGGCGGTCGAACCTGTCCGCAAGAATATCGAATCCGCGACGCATCTGGTCGCATACGGTAGTGACAATAACTGCGCCGGCCTGTGTGTTTGCCAGTACTTCATCAATGAAGCATCGGACATAGGGACAGATTCCTTCTCTTTGTATTGTCGAGCCGGCGGAATTGACCGGCGCAGGTATAATCCTACACGGATGCAGGCCGTGGGCCGCAATCCACTCGGCGGGGACGTATGGGCAGGTATACACGATAGTTTTCATCAATTAATCTGCCCCTGTCCACCAGCTTTTTGGTGAACAGTCTCGAACAATGCCTCAACCCTCAGTGCAATGCGAGCCGAATCGGATGGCGAATAATCAGTTTCGATTCTAAGATACGGAATTCCAAGTTCCTTTTCGGCCATTTCTTTGACCAGATATGATTCGACGTCATAAGTTAGACACGCCTGCCAGATCAGGTCGATGATGCATTGCGGCCGGTATTGGCCGGCAAGGTCACGAAGCAGCTCCAGCCGACGGTCGTTCTTTGTCATTACCGAGCATGGAATTCGCAGATATTTTTCAGCTAAAGCAATGATCGGATCATCAATCGTCTCGTCAACATCCTCTATGATAGGTTTTAAACCGGTGCAGTTGTCCATGCAGACGACAAGTCCGCCGTTGGTTTCGATGATATCAAGGACGCGTTCGACGCCATGAACAACGGGTACGCCGGTCATCATTACTCTTACGTGTGAGTTGTTGCCGGAGCAGGCCTTTTGAGTTTTGTATAAATCGAGTGCTTTTTCGTATTGCTGAAAGTCGGCGCAAATGCCCGATATACTGCTCTTGAAGTCCAGCAGTTGCCTGCCTGTGAGCGGCGGTGTTTTGGATTTCATCAGTTCCGCCAGCTCGCGGCGAAGCCGCCGTTCGCGATTCATTGTTTTAATCGCCTGCCTGATTTTTTCGTCCGTTATTTCGACATTCAAATGTTCCTCTAATTTGGTCCTGAACTTTCGCAGCTCGCTGACCCAGTGTGTCATCGCGTCACTGTCCGTCGGCTTTTGGGGCAGTTCGAGGATGTACGTCGGCCGCGAAAGACCCATTAGCTCATACATCTTCTTTTTGCCGTCGCATGTCGTCTCGGCAACAATGAGGTCCGCCATTTCCAGAAACGGATTTGTTTTCTGCACGTGGTAGCCGTATGTCGATTTGATAAGCGGGCAAAGATTCGCGGGCAGGTGCTCTTCGGCGGATGGAATCGTTTCTGCCGAGCCGCCGCACAGGCATACCGGCAAAGCGTCAGCGGCCATAATCAGCTCCCGCGGCGTGTATTCACACATAATCCCGACTATACGTTTGCCCTGGGATTTAGCGTCGAGAGCGTATTCGTAGCAGTTCTGAATCATTTTACCGAACCAGGCAAGGGGGCCGTCGGCCGGCCCTTCGCCTGTCTGGTTAGAGGATGCGCATTGCGGCTGGGGCGGATTGCAAGGGTCGCCCGGTTTTACGGGTTTTTTGTCTTTATTATTACCGCAGCATTTTCCCATTATTTGGTCCTTTTATCTTTTTATCTTTAGAGTATAGTTTGTGTCGCGGGCGAGACGCCCGCGATACGTTGGTTAATCTTTCTTTCGTGCGACGAAAAGTCCCTGGGCGATTTTACCGGCGTGTGCCAGCTCCTGCATAAAGACCATTTCACCGCCCATGGCTTTCATCATCTCCATATCGAATCCGATGATTTTCAGAGCATCGTATGTCAGTTGCATATTAAGCATATTCAGGTATAAGTCAACATGCGGCCCGAATCTGCCGGTATTCTCGGCGATCAAGACTTCACATCCGTTTGCCAGCAGCAGGTCCCTGTATCCTTCGATGCTCTGGATATTCGGAAATTTCATGAATTTCAGGAATCTTTCCGCTTCCGCATCGGTCAGCCCTTTGGGACCTTCCACCCAGTCGGTGAATGCGATTACTCCACCCGGCTTGACAATGCGGGCGGCTTCGGCGATGAGCTTGTCCTTATCGACGACATAGCACCATGCGTCCTCACCCCAGACAAAATCGGTGCTTGCCTCGTCGAGGCCGCTGTCACAGACATCTGCCAGCACAAATTTAATTTTATCTGATAATCCTTCGTTCTTACATCTTTGCCGTCCCTGCTCGACGACTTTTTTGGTTGCGTCAACACCGGTCATCCGTTCGACGTTTCGAAAACGCACTAAAAATCGCATACCGGCCCCGCTGCAGCAGCAAAGGTCGACGCCTTTCATTCCCGCACCGATTCCGGCCTTTTCGGCAAGGTCCATTGAGGACGCGAAGCCGCCGATGTGAATCTGCTCGCCCATAATCAATTCCCAAAGGTCGCCTTCCGGGCCACTGTAGACTTTCTGAACTTCCTTTAGACCAATATCATTCA
>CAZKYP010000334.1:0-2873 GCA_964556885.1 uncultured Pirellulales bacterium
ACATCGCCGATTTCGAATATATCCCCGACAAAGAGTTGATAGTAGTTCCGGCCCTGCAAAACAACAAGCTGTTAGGATATAAGTTCAGCCCGACAAATTAAAAGTAGCTCATTATAACCATTGAATTTGTTGTAAGAATAGAGATGTGTGGCAGCCTCAAGCGAAGCTTGGGGATGGCTTACTATATGTTTTCCATCCCCATCCCGATAAAAATATCGGGATGAGGCTGCCACCCACTCAAAGCATTTAGCCCTGATAGTTATTGTACAAACTATATCAACACTGGTGTTGGCCCGAATTCGGAATATGATCTGTTTTTTGCGAGGGATGAAAGATGATCGATAAGAGATTACTTGGAACATGGAAATCGGATACTCGACGTACCATGCGAGAAATCCGGAACCTTCGTTATATCAACAAAGCTAAGGCTGAAAAATTAAAAAAAATGTTCGGCAAACTTAAATTGCGTTACACCCGCACAAGGATTTACGCTGACTTTAAAGGCGACAAATCGGTTGTTCCTTATCAGGTCATAGCAAAGGACGATTACAGCGTAGTAGTAAAGGAGTGGGACGATTTATTTGAAGAAAATCGGCTCTATCATATCAATTTTGACGGTAAGTATTATTGGATATGGGTATGGCTCGGTGGATTCCGAGAATTTTTCAAAAAAATAGAATAAACCTTCAAGAAATTTGGAGAATGAATAATGGGGCTTGAAATAGTTGAGCTTGTTTTGGTGATGGAGGAGGCATTCGGTGTTGAACTGAAAGACGAAGAAGTCACTCAGGCCGTTACGCCGCGGATGCTTGGTGATGTGATATTTTCGAAACTGCAATCTACAGAAAAGCACATCTGCCAGAGCCAGCGGGCCTTTTATATCCTCAGAAAAGCATTTCTCAGTATATTCGACATAGAAAGAAAATCGATTATTCCCGATATGCAGATCCAAAGTCTGATTGCAAAATCGCAGGAAAAAAAGATTTGGGAACGAATCAAGACCGATGTCGCCGCCCGAAGCTGGCCGCAGCCGGTGCGGCCAATATGGATATCAGTATTTATAATTATGGCCGCCGTAGCTATTTTAGGAATAACGATTTATGTTGCTGCTCTAAACTCATTCGGTCTCGAACTTACTTTTATAATTGCGCTAATTCTAACGGTCTTATTTGCTATCCTTGCCGCCAGACTTACCCGCCCTTTTCGAACCTGTATCCCATCCTGCATCAAGTCCGTCCGCGACCTGATTCCTTATGTTATCACATCCGAGCAAATTGCATGGACCCGCGAGCAAGTTTCCGTTCGTATGAAGCAAATTGTGACCAAGCAACTCGGCATCAGCCAATCCGAATATACCGAAGATTCGCGAATAAAAACTTGACAAGTTCCTATAATAGTTTATAATAATCATTAATAATTAACGTTTGCCGATATCATATCTTTTTTAACATCGTGAAAGGATGAGTGGGGGCAGATGAAAGTTTTTGGAAAGGGTCCGGCAATGAAACGAACAAGTACAGCTCTAATCTGTATCATAATCGCCCTGCTGTCGGCAAGCATTGTCAATGCACAGGAAACACGCATGGTTCCGGCGTATCGATGCCTGTGGATCGGACCGGAAGGCGGTACATGGAACAATTCGGGCGGTGATCCCAACGCGGTCTGGGAGGCTTACGAGCTTTCGTGGACCGACCAGTATGGATACCTGATCAGCTGGAATCCATTAGTCGATCCGGCCTTCACATGGCCGGATTTAGTATCCATGGCCGAGTTCAAAGATGGTGCTGTTGTCAATGTAAACGAACCGCCTCTGTCACCGATCCAGGGTCTTGTCATTCGTGATGCAACACTGACGGTCAACAGCGATTTGACCGTTGTCGGAGACGGTCAGGACGACGGCTTCATGGCGGTCTGCGTCGGCCAGGGGGCAAACGGAACCTTAAACATCAACGACGGTATCCTAACATGCGGTTCAGCAGAAGGGCCGCTGCCCGGACAGACCGGTCCGATAGCAGATGGGAATGGTGAATCGCGGTTTTTTGTGGGGCGTGCTGTTAATGCTACGGATTCAGCTATCGGAATAGTTAATCAGTACGGTGGAACGGTTCGGGTCGCTGCAAGCCACCTGCAGATCGCCGATATTGACTACGGCGAAGCCAGAGAACTTTTGGGAGGTTACTACGGCTATGATAACCTTCCAAGTGAGGGAAAACGAGCTATAGCAGCCACATCTGCAAACAGCACATATAATATGTACGGTGGCCTCCTCGAAGTATCCAGCAACATCGAAGTCGGCAAAGCCAACGGCAGCTATGGAATCTTCAACGTCTACGGCGGCGAAGTCAAAGTGGCAGGCGATCTGCGGTCCTATTATAACGGCGAAATGACTATTGACGGCGGGACGGTTAACGTTACCGGCAGCCTTGTCTGGCCGCGAAGAGCGTCATCTACCGGTTTGTTAACGATGCTAAGCGGCTCACTGTCGTTTAACAGCGCTTTAATCTTTGAAGACGGCACCGGTACCAGTCAAATCAACATACTCGGCGGCAATTTCGACTGTCTTAACGAGTGGGAAGCAAACGGCTCCGGAGACGCCGACCAGATCCAGCAAACTATAAAAATCGATTGCGGCCGCGTCGAAAATGTTCATTTCGGCAGCCTGAACGCCGCACCGGATTCCGGCCTGATGGATATAATATTAGTGGTTCCGAAGGACACCGAGCCCAATAACGCCGCAACGAAGGTTTGGATTGACGGAGATGTCACTTTCAACGGCTGGACGGCTATCCGTATCGATGTCAACGACGACTTCGCCGGTCAGGTCGGCAACTCATGGGAGCTTGTCAATATCGGCGGGACCGTCACAGGGATGG
>CAZKYP010000335.1:0-2866 GCA_964556885.1 uncultured Pirellulales bacterium
ATGAAAACAATCGGCATTTTAGGCGGTCTCGGGCCGGAATCGACCGTTGAATATTATAAAGGTATAATCAGGGCCTTCCAAAAGAACGAATCCGGATATCCTGAAATCATTATTTACAGCGCCAATTTAACCGAACTATGGAAAATCATTAAAACCGGGCAATCGGATGATTTGACCGCCTGGCTTCTCGAGAAGATTATTGCTGTATTCGAAGCCGGCGCGGACTTTGCCGCGATTGCATCGAACACGCCGCATATAGTATTCGACAAGGTCAATTCAAGGTCGCCGATACCGATGATTAGCATAGTCGAAGAAACCTGCAAAAAAGCCCGGAGTCTTGGTCTGAAAAGGTGCGGCCTTTTCGGCACAGGATTCACCATGCAGTCAAGCTTCTACCGGGATCACTTTAATAAACAAGGCATCGATATAGTCGTCCCGGACCAGGATGACCAAAAAATTATAGACGAAAAGATTTTTTCGGAGCTTGCAACAGGTATCATCAAAGACCAAACGAGAACCCAGTTCCTCCGGATAGCAAAAAAGATGATTGACGAACAATCTATCGATTCACTGCTGCTGGCCTGTACGGAGTTGCCGCTGATTCTCACCAAGGATGAGTATGGCATACCATTTTTGAGCACGACTGATATTCATATAGAAAGTATCGTTAAATTCTGCTTATCCGAATAGGAGATAATTTATGAGCTTTAATGTCAAACAGGCGGTAGAGAGATTTAACATGGGTTTTAACTGCTCCCAGGCGGTATTTAGTAGTTACAGTGAGCAGTTCGGTCTTGACTGTAAAACTGCGGTGAAGGTGGCGACCGGCTTCGGCGGCGGGATGCGCATGAGCGAGACCTGCGGCGCGGTTACCGGTGCCTTTATGGTGCTCGGATTAAAGTTCGGTAATACAACGGCAGAAGACACCCAGGCAAAAGAAAAGACATACGAAAAAATCCTGGAATTCACGAAACTATTCAAGGCCCGCAGCGGCTCGGTAACGTGCAAAGACCTGCTCGACTGTGATATCAGTACTTCGGAAGGCATGCAAAAGGCACTGGACAGCGGCCTGTTTACTTCCATTTGTCCGAAGATGGTGCAGACGGCAGCCGAAATACTCGAAGAAATGCTAACTGAAAACAAATAAAGACGACATCAAAGGGATAAGAAAAAATGTTGGAGATATGCAAAGTCGAAAATAGTGAACAGCTTGAGCAGGTCAGAATTCTCTGGCGGGAATTCGCTGATCTGCTTAAGAGTCGTCTGCACGAATATTTAGAAGGACCATCTTTTAAAGAGTACATGAAAAATTACGAGCATGAAATCGCACATCTGCTGCCCGGCCGCTTCGGTCCGCCCAAAGGATGTCTTCTGCTTGCCAAACATAAATCAGAAACGGCAGGATGCGTCGGGCTAATGGATTTGGGCGACGGGATATGCGAAATGCGAAGGCTCTACATCAAACCCAAATACAGAAGATTGGGAATCGGCAAGACCCTCGCCAAAGCCATTATCGAGCAGGGCCGGAAAATGGGCTACGTCTCTATGCGGCTTAATACCAATAAAAAAATGCTCGGAGCCGAGCAGCTTTATCGCTCTCTTGGTTTTACAGACATCGAACCATACGAATACTTCGAAATCGATTGCATGGTCTTCCTGGAATTAAAGCGGATATAATGAAAACATTAAATTCTCAAATAGAAAACAAGCTTCTTGGCAAAGGTGCAAACCTGATAGGTTTCGCTGATATGAGTAGTCTGCCCGACCAATTTACCGGAGGTTTTCCGCGGGCGGTATCTATTGCCGCAACTCTGAGGCCGGCCGTCATCCAACGGATATCGAAAGGTCCTACGAAGGAATACTTCGCAGAATACGAGAGAGTAAACGGTCTGCTGGCAGAATTATGTGAGCGAGCAGTCGAAATCCTCACAAAAACGGGCAATCGCGCCGAGGCCGTTAAGACAACAACAGAGCATTTCGATTCGGTCACCCTGTCGACACCAATCCAGCACAAAACAATCGCCACACGGGCCGGACTCGGATGGATAGGCAAATCCGCCCTGTTGATTACCAGAGAATACGGCCCGGCGGTCCGGCTCGCGACAGTGCTAACCGACGCAGAATTTGAGGTCGGAACACCGATGAACGAATCGCATTGCGGCGATTGCAGGAAATGCGTGGAAGCATGTCCGGCTGGAGCGATAACCGGCCAAAACTGGAAAACCAGTACCGCAAGAGAATCGATATACGATGCATTCAAATGCCGCCAAACCGCCCGAAAACTGGCAAAAAAACAGGGAATCGAGGCAACTATCTGCGGGATATGTATAAATACCTGTCCCTGGACACAGAAATATATTTCAAGTGAATTGGGTGCTTCAAAGTAAGGATATATGAAAACGAATTTCAAGAAATACCATGGTTTGGGAAACGATTATCTCGTAATCGATCCTAACATCTCCGACATTCGATTGACACCGGATGTGATTCGACTGATTTGTGACAGACATTTCGGCGTCGGTTCGGATGGGATTCTGTACGGCCCGTCAAGTGAAAGTGGCATATTGTCTCTGAGGATATTCAATCCGGACGGCAGCGAGGCCGAGAAAAGCGGCAACGGCCTGCGAATATTCGCCAAATACCTGTTCGAAAATCATTACGTCGAAACGAAGAATTTCAAAATCAAAACCCTGGGCGGAATCGTCGACGTCGAGATAAAAGATGACACGGCAAATTTGATAAAGATAAACATGGGTACGGCCACCTTCCGCAGCACCGAGATACCGGTCAAAGGCAGGGAAAGAGAAGTCATAAACGAAGAATTGGAAATAGACGGAATAAAATACAAAGTAACATGTCTTTCCAT
>CAZKYP010000336.1:0-2830 GCA_964556885.1 uncultured Pirellulales bacterium
AATGAAATTTTCTGTAAGAGCCGCTCATAAAAAATTTCGCGCCGCTGCGTTTCCACCTGTTATTCGTGGTGTAGGTGTAGTTTCTTTGATTATCATATTGCTGTGCCTGTCCGCACCTGCCCGGGCCGAAACTCTTGCACCGACGGCAAAACTTGTCCCGCCGGAAACGGTTTTATTGGTGGATATCAGTGATTTCAGCAAGCTCCAGACGCAGTTCAAGAAGACTAATTTCTACAAGCTTTACAAAGACCCGGCTATGGCGGCTTTTGTCGATAATTTCAAGACCAAATGGGCCGAACAGAATAAGAAATTAGAAGATGAGATGGCGCGAATAATTGCCGATGTGGACTCGCTGCCGGAGGGCAGGCTGGCTGTGGCCCTGGTGCTGGATGAGCGGACGAAAGAGGCCAATGAGCCGCCGTTTGTGTTCATAGCTCAGTGGGGCAAGAGCATAGATAAGATAAAAGAGGCTATGAATAAGATTGTGGAAAAGGCCGTCGAGGATGGTGTCCGTCGAAACACCGAGGATTATCGCGGTGTTAGTATTACGGCCATGATTGACGAGTCTTCGGACGTCTTCAGCTTTTGCTTTATAAATGATTGTCTGGTCGGCTCTATGAATCTCGATGTCCTCAAGTTTGTAGTTGCACACATCAAAGGCGCCGGCAGCTCGACGTTGGCCGACGATGATGATTATAACGCTACACTGAGAGCCATAGAGTCGGGAGAAGAACAGGCCGAGGGTCGCGTTAGTCTCTATGTCAATATCAAACATATTGTCAAAATGCTCATTACCGAAGATACGTCCGGTGAAATGAAGACTCTAATCGGCAGCCTTGGCCTGGATAATGTCACGTCTCTGTGCTGGACGGTCGACCTCGGCGGCGGGCCGGGCGGTTCATCCAATGCCAGGGCGATACTGAAGATTGACGGGGCGAAGAGGGGCATCTGCAAAATACTCGAAGTCGAATCGGGTGTTGTCAAGCCGCCGCAATTTGTTTCCGCTGCGGCCTGCTCCGTGTCGTTTATAAATCTGGATATTAAAAAATCCTTTGACGAACTTGCCAATGTTCTTACACGAGTTTCACCACAGGCGGCGGCGCTGTTGTATATGCCGCTTATTCCGCCGAGTCCTGACGGCGAGCCGGCGGTGCAGCTCAAGGCCGGTGTTATCGATCATTTCGGTTCACAGATTATAATCGCCCAGAACATTGACAAATCTGCGGCTAATCTCACAGAGCCGAGACCTGCTCATATGCCTGTGGCAAATGCTATCAGGTCGCTTGTCGCTATAGCGATTAATAATCGTACTGCCCTTGAAAAATCCCTGTCACAGTTGCATAATATGATGATAGCTCAGGGCGATCCCGAAGCCAGGCGGCAGCTTTTGGGTCACACGATTTATTTGCTCGATCCTTCGACTTTTTTCCCGGGCTTCGGGGCAGGGCCGACGACGCCTATGCAAACACACGCCGAAAGTGACGTCTCGCCGGTGTCACTCGGTACGCCGGCCCGCGAAGTAACAAAGCTGGCGTTTACTGTTACGGATACTCATCTGCTGTTTGCAAGCGAGCCTGTGATTGAGCAGGCCGTTCGTTCTTTGGGTGCCTCTGAATCCGAATCGGTTGCTTCGAAGGACTGGTATAGAAAGGCAAAATCGAACGTTCCGTCGGCTGTGGGACTGGCCAGCTTCCAGGACGACAAGACTTCGACCGAATATTTGTGGTCGACAATTCGCAGCATGGCTGCGGCCGAAAAAGAGAAAGGCCAAGATAATGAGATCGAGATGGGAGTTGGGATCAGGCCCGGAGGGACACTTCCAGAACTGATGCTTCAGCGGGGAGAAAGTAATTTTTTCGATTTTAGTATTTTGCCCGAGTATGATATGGTCCGCAAGTATTTCGGTCTTTCCGCATTTTATGGTCTCAGCAGACCCGATGGTTTCTTTTTCGAGTTCAAATACTTAACCCCCGAATCGACTGACTGAAATAAATATGATAATACGGAATAAAACGGCTTAAGGCGCATTTACTTATGTAATGGCTTTGTATTGAAATTTGGAAATATTTTGGAAAGATGATAACGATGACAAAGAGCATACCGTTTTTAATGTTGGTTGGATTGGTGATAAGCTTGAGCGGTTGCATTATTATTGATGTCGATGAAAAAAGCAGCCCGGGCAGTTATCCGAAGGATGATACGGTTGTCGAGATTGACGCGGTTGGGAAGTTGTCTTTCGAGAACGACAGGCTCCAGGCATATAAAAGCATTGCCGGGCGGGAAGGACTGAACGCGAACGCGCAGATACATCTTGTCGGGGCGGTTTATAAGAAACTGGACTTCGAGGAATCCAAGGTAGATGTGCTGATGGCATTGATAAATAATCCGAGCTTTTGCAGCGCCGGCAAGCGGGCGATCCTGGACGGTCTGGATAATTTATCTTTTGAGAACACTAAGCAGAAAATACTTAAGGCGGTAAGTGAGCGAGGAGTGTAAGCTCACTTCGAGTAATAATCGTTTCGGTCGCAAACGTGGTCTTGTCTGATGCCCGGCTTTGGCGTACAATGGCGAAATGGAGCTTGGTCGCGACAAGACTGTTGGACGAATCGTATCCCGGCTTTCAGAAGCCGCATGTGGTGGTGTGGTTAAGGTTGAAGGGACATGGGGTTCGTTTGGGCCGCTGCTGATTGCATATTTGTCGGAAAAATTAAAAAGACCGATTCTATACGTCTCTGCTCATATCGATAACGCCGATAAAACATGCGATGATTTGAATACGTTCGGCAAATGTAAAATCGAAACTCTCGGGGCATGGGAAGGCGAGGAGGAC
>CAZKYP010000337.1:0-2828 GCA_964556885.1 uncultured Pirellulales bacterium
AAAGTGGTTAACAAGTTGTTGTTAGGAACGTCAAAAATAGTAGTCCATTAGTTAATTTGGTGATTAGTTGATTGGTTAGCCGGGTAATCGTGGACCAGGACTCAAAAAAAGCAGGATGGCCTCAGATGTGTCGATTAATTGATATTTGGCTGGGAAAGCGGTTTTTTGTCAGGAAAAGTGCTAAACTCAGGGGCTAAAAAGGCCGATTTGGCTTCATGCGTTGTATTTTTAACGAAATTGGGGCTGAATGAAGATTTTTAACTTATTAATAGAATCAGCAAATTTCGTTTGACAATGTTTTTCGTAGACCGATAATTAGCGATTTATCTTGGAATAGGATTTTTGTTATCGAAGGATTGGCTCCTCGGCGGTCGCTTCTCGGTTTACTTGGGTACTCCCAATGACGAATGAGACAAATTATGATACCGTATTTGGCAAGATGGCGGTAGAGCATGATCTGTGTACCAACGAAGAGCTGCGTCACTCGCTGGAGGAGATGGAGAAGCGCAAAAAGATCAGTCCCGTGGTGCTCAAGGACCTTATGGTCGAGCTGGGTTTTGTTACGGAGAACCAGGCGGAGCGGCTCAAGGAGAGCATCAAAGAGAGCAAGGCCGCAGCCCACCAGATTCCTGGTTATAAGATACTCGGCAAGCTCGGGGCAGGGGCGATGGCGATTGTGTATAAGGCGAAACAGTTGAGCCTCGACAGGACGGTGGCGATAAAGATTTTGCCGAAACGGTTCAGTGAGAACCCGGAGTACGTCGAGCGGTTTTATAAGGAGGGCCAGGCGGCGGGCAGGCTCAATCATCCGAATATCGTGCAGGCCATCGACGTCGGCGAGGCGGGCGGGTATCATTATTTCGTGATGGAGTACGTCGAGGGAAGGACGATTGCCGATGATTTGGCGGGGGGCAAGATTTTTTCTGAGAGCGAGGCGCTGGATATTATTATTCAGGTCGCTCACGCGCTGGCTCATGCACATGCGTGCAACCTGATACACCGCGACGTCAAGCCGAAGAATATTATGATTAGCAACAATGGGACGGTGAAGCTGGCGGATATGGGTCTGGCTCGTGCGACGACGGATATTGAGGCGGCACAGAGCGAGGCGGGAAAGGCCTACGGGACGCCGTACTACATCGCGCCCGAGCAAATCCGCGGCAAAATCGACATCGACGGTCGCGCCGACATCTATGGCCTGGGAGCGACACTCTATAACATGACGACCGGCCGCGTTCCGTTTATGGCGGAGGATTCGGCGGAGGTTATGCGTAAGCATTTGAAAGAAAAGCTGATACCGCCGGACCACATAAATACGTCGCTGTCTGCGGGCGTTTCGGAGGTGATCGAAATCATGATGGCCAAGCGCCGCGAAGACCGCTACCAGAACATCGAGGAGCTGCTGATGGACCTCGAATCCCTCCGCGCCGGCAAACCCCCGCTCCAGGCCCACCGCCGCTTCGACATCACCATGCTCGAGCAGCTCGAAGAGGGCGAGGACATCGAATTCAAGGAAAAGACCTACGAAGAGGACACCATCGCCAACTACAAAACCGCCATCTTCATCCTCAGCGCCCTGACGGTCCTGTTCTTTTTCGTCATTATAGTCCTGCTGTTCCGCGGCGGCTGATTCACCTCCCCCTCAATCCGCGCAGCGGCCCGCGCCTCCGACTTAATAATATTGCAATCGCAACCGTAATAATTTACCATTAACCAAAGGTCGAAAAATGAAATTAATCAAAATCATAGATCAGGCCTTTCATGGACTGACCGAAGATCCGGCCTTTCGTGGACGGAATCAATAGTCAATATTAAATATTAAATCGTAAATCGCCAATCGCTATGCCCCGCGGCGGAGCACATTTTTCATCCGAGGAGCTTGTCCGCGTCCTCAGCCACTACGACATCGGCGTCGTCGAGCACGCCAAATCCCTCTCCGCCGGCAACCGCCGCGCCCCCAAGGTCATCATCACCTCCGAAAAAGGCAAGTTCCTCCTCAAACGCCGCCCCAAAGGCAACGACGACCTGTCCCGCGTCGCCTTCGCCCACGCCGTGCAGGACTATCTCGTCGCGCGCTCGTTCCCCGTCACGAACCTGCTGGCCACCCGCGACGAGAAAAACACAATCCTGCAGCTTGACAACCACATCTACGAGTTCTTCCGTTTCGTATCCGGCTCGCGCTACGACGGCTCGCTGGAGGCCACGGTCGATACCGGCCGCAGGCTCGCCGAACTGCACCGCCTGCTCAAAGAATTCGACTACGAATCGGACAACATCGGCGATCTTTTTAGCAGCTTCCACGACTCGCCCTCCGTTCGCGAGTATCTCCGGACCATAGGCTCCGAGCGGATGGCCCGCCTAAGCGGCCAGATGAAAGCAGTCGCCGAGGACATGACAAAGCTCTACGACGCTTCGGGCGTTCGCGTGAACAAGCAGGGCTACGGCGACTGGAGGCGGCAGGTCATTCACGGCGACTGGCATCCGGGTAATATGCTCTTTTCGCAGCGAAGGGTCGTCGCAGTGCTCGATTTCGACTCCATCAAAATAGCCCCGCCGGTAGTCGATCTTGCCAATGCAATGCTCCAGTTCTCCATCGTCGGCGGCCGGCCCAACCCCGCCGACTGGCCCGATTATTTCAATATCGACAAGCTCGTGCAGGTGCTCAACGGCTACCGAAGGCTACGAAAGCTAAGCAGTCACCAGACGAACGCACTGCTGGATTTGATGATTGAAACAATGATAGCCGAGGCGGTCCTGCCGATAGCCGCAACGGGCTTCTTCGGCCACCTTTCCGGCCTGGATTTTCTCCAGATGATCCGCCGCAAGGC
>CAZKYP010000338.1:0-2795 GCA_964556885.1 uncultured Pirellulales bacterium
TCGCGCCCTTCCGGACGATAATTTCCTCGGTATAGAATGGGCACGGAAATATTATCGCTATGCCGTGGACCGAATCGGCCGCTGGGGATTGAAAAATGTGCGAATCATCCGCACCGATGCGGCTGTTTTCCTCGCTGAGTTCATTCTCGATGAGTCGGTGGATATTTTCCACATTTATTTTCCCGACCCCTGGCCGAAAAAACGACACCACAAAAGGCGGTTCATCTGCCCCGCCAATATCGAGCACCTGATTCGATGCCTGAAAAAATCAGGACAGATAAGAATCGCCACCGACCACGAAGAATACTTCGAGCAGATAAAGACAGTTTTATCTGAAAGGGTGGACAAATTAGAGCAAATCGACTTCGCCCCGGCCGCAGGGGCCGACACAGGCGAATGGGTAGGCACAAACTTCGAGAGAAAATACATCAAAGACCAAAGAAAAATCCAAACCCTCGCCGCCAGGAAAATTTAAATTACTTTAAATAGAATCCGCCGCTGATTGAAATCAATACTTTATTCAGATTCAACTACCTTTCTCGCCTGCATTAGAAGCATTTCAAGAGATTCTTCGACTTGCAATTCTTTAGCCCATTTCCGCAGATAACATGTATCAATCTGATTCCATTGAACTATTGCTACTCCCAGTGCATCACGAAACTGCTGCTCCGACTGACTATCCTTAGCCCATTCCAGCTTGCTTAAAATAGTATCTTCAGGTGAAGCTGTCCAAACATCCAAACCTTTTATATTCGTCACGCTTTTTCTTTCAAATTCCTGATGACTGAACGGTCTGTCCTTACGGATAATAAAATCTGCCTTCCATCCGGATAGATTGTCGATAACATTAAACATCGAATTATTAGTAAATGCATCATTAACAGCACTTAGGCTGACGTAATAATCATCACCAAGAGATTCGACGAAACTTAAAAGTTGTTTTTTTACCGGCGCAATAACAATATCAACGTCTCTCGTAGCCCTTGGCTGGCCATGAAGACTGCTTGAAACGGAACCGGAAAGCATATACTGGATATTATGCTCTTCTAATTTCTTCAAGAGTCTTTGTAAAAACTCTTCCTGACTCATAACATTGTTATTTTTCATAACCGAATCTGGATTTGTTTGAATAACGTATCACCGACCATCAAACGAAGTACTTCTCGTTTTACTTTATGTTCATCATAATCAGGGTGACGAAGTTTCACACCTGATTCAACAATATCTCGCAGACTATCACTCATCTCAAACGCCATCCTGGCGCGAACTTCCGGCCCCAACTCCCGAAAAATCTCATACTGCCTCTTAGCAGCTTCAATCGAAGTATCCAGTGGTATCGCATTCATAAAAGTATCCTAATGCAGCAGCTATCTTACCATCAAGAACAATAACACGCCTTTCAGTATTGGTTCAATTAGAATAATGCAATAATACCTAAGAAGATATACCAGATAGGAATTTTTGTAGGTGTTCTTCGAACTTTTCAATGGGTGGTTGATATCCTCCAAATGAACCAAGAAAGTGGCAAGCTGCCTCCAGAGCAAGATTTACAGCACATTTGGATGAAAATCCTTTTGGTTGTATAATCCTTTGCCATGGAATTGTTTTTTTTCGAGAAACATAATCTCCAAAAAAAGAAGAATTTCCCAAAAAATGATGGAGTGAGTCGATGAGGCTAAAATCTTTTATCCCTTTGAGTTCGATTTCGATTTCAAACTCCTTATCATATAGACCGTTTTGGCCAAGGTTACTGACAAAAAGAAAAATCATAGCAAATCGTTCAAGCAAAGGTGTAATATGTATAAAATCCGGAGCATTTTTGTTAATTCCCGGCGTTTGTTCCGCTAATTTTCTTAGTTTGTCATCATAGTCTTTAGATGTCTCAGGTGTTTCTAATAAATGTAGGAATTGTCCACTATAGAAAAGAAACCAACTCTCTACAACGCCAAGATTCGGCTTATCGATTTCGGAAGCAATGAATTCACTTTTAGTCTCTTTTTGTTCAATGTACGAGGGGTAATATATATTGCATAAACAAACTCTCGATTTTTCGATAAGATCCAAAGTCTGATTTTCATCGCTCAATCTTTTTCTGTATGCCATTGGGCATAAATGTACACGCCAATGTGTTCGACTTTGTTCCTTTTGTAAAAGAGGCTGTCCACCAGACATTGCGTCTGACAATTCAGCTTGAAATTTTTGTAGATCAATTTCACTTTTCATATATAACTTCTCCGCGTTTAATTTCGTCTACGAAAAATCCGTTCTTCACATAATAATCTTGGATAACCATTGTACTAACAACGTTGTAAAAATTCCACCGAAGAAACTACCAACAATCCAAATCCAGTGGTGCTTTATGTACTCCGTATACCATAAGTTGCTTCGGAACCAAAAGGACATGTATTTTCCACCCAAATCCAAGCCTTTAAGTTTCATCTCATTAATCTTATAATAATAGCCGCCACATTCGCTGACTTCAACAAAACCTCTTTCCTTCAGTATTTTATTAGCAGCTTCAATTTTGCACTTTGCTTCAAACCATACTTGATATTTATTGTTAGTTTTTTGTTTTATAGCACAATTATTTACAATATCTGTTTCCTTTTTTATATGGTTAGAAGTTAATCCATTATTATGTTTGTTTTTGATTAGTTCATGAGCCAATTTTACAACATTCCTTGTTCCCAAAATTGGAATCCGTGGAGGTTTAATTACGAATGGTTGTAAATCATCGACTGAAAACATCGGTCCTTCGATATTCAGCTCAGGTGTACAAATACAATAAACAATTA
>CAZKYP010000339.1:0-2790 GCA_964556885.1 uncultured Pirellulales bacterium
AGGGCCTTTTCGGTGAATTTGATGATGTTGTTCATCATGAGGACGGATTCGTATGGGAAGCTGCCTTCGACACTGGCTTCCCATAAATCTATTTAATGACAGGCTTTACGAAACGACTTGCCAAATGATCATTTCCAATCTGCATCTTTGCAGGACAGAAAGTAAAAAAAGAATTTTCCATCTCCTTGACAGTCGGCCGCAGGAGGCTACAATGTGAAATGTTGGTGGGCGGAAGCGTTTTTCATATTCAATGGAAGTGGTGTTTCTATTTAAAGGTGGATTACTCATGCTCATCAAATCAGGCAAAATCAGCATCATTCTCGTCACGATCATGATTACCACTATGCCTGCGGTGGCACAGCGCAGACAAGTCCAGGATTCCAACGAGATCATCAACCTTGCTGACATCCGGATGCGTGATGTGTGCATACTGCCTGACCCGGCGACCAAAACCTATTATATGATCGGCCCGGGCTTCAACAGTGTACGGGCATATACCAGCAAAGACCTGAAGACATGGCAGGGCCCTAAGACCATCTTCAGGACGCCTGAGGATATCTGGGGTGACATCCGCGTAATCAGTATCTGGGCGCCCGAGCTGCATAAATACAAAGAAAAATATTACCTGTTCCTGACGTTCGACACCAGGAACCGCTTTCCGGAGCAATGGCCAAACTGGCGTCCGAGGGTAACTCGCGGCTCGCAGATACTGGTCAGCGATTCGCCGACCGGCCCGTTCAAACCGTTTCAGAATCATTCCACACTGCCTGTTGATATGATGACTCTGGACGGTACGCTGTGGATCGAGGACGGCAAACCATATATCGTCTATTGTCACGAATGGGTCCAGATATGCAACGGCACCGTAGAATATATGGGCCTTAAAGACGATCTGTCCGAGACGATCGGCGAGCCCCAGTTATTGTTCCGGGGCAGTGACGGACCATGGGCAATCATATCAGCGACGGAGGGATGTTTTGTCACGGACGGACCATACTTGTATACAAGCAAGTCCGGCAAGCTCTTTATGATTTGGTCGGGTTTTGGAGCGGGCGGCTATACGGTAGGTCTGGCTATATCGGATTCCGGCAAGCTGGCAGGCCCGTGGAAACAGCAAAAAGAACCCATCTATGCCAAGGACGGCGGACACGGGATGCTGTTTACCACATTTGACGGCAAGCTGATGTTGGTGTTTCACTCGCCCAACAACCGGGACGCACAGCCGAGAATTTTCGAATTGGAAGACACCGGCGACTCACTGAAAATAGTCAAAGAGTTCACAGGCAAAGAGACAGAATAAAATGATATATACTCAAGATTTCTTACCAATTTTATCATCGTTTTGAAACTGAAAGGTAAATAATTTAGAACCACTCCGACATGTATTGTAGCCTCATCCCAGTTTATTATTGGAATGAGGCTGCGCACTGTTATTTTTCCAGACAACAAATCGGCATTATTTGCTTAAAATCCTACCTTTTCCCATCAAAGCCATATATATTTCTTGACAGAACATACCTGAAATGTTAGAATATATGTTATATTTTTAAGGGAAAAGTCATGAGGAGAATATCAATTACGGGTGTGCTTCTATTCTGCCTGCTCTGTCTCGGGTGCGGTGCCTTAGAGGAATTTGAAAAGACACAGCAATTCAATGAACTTTACGTACGAAACTGGAGTATTGCACAATTAAATTTAGAACAAAATCAACAAAGTATTGAAGAGACGCCATGGGATTCAAATGAGTCTCAACAGGAGTCGGACTTGCCAACTGAGGTATATGAACCAAACCAATCTGAAATCTATACGACAGATATTGATGTCAACGATATCGAACTCCCGATAGAATCTATATTTCAATATAAAGGCATTACAGGCTGTATCGCGGCAATACCATATGAAAACACCATCTACCAAAATGGTGATGTTGTTGTCATTAAAAAAGTAGGAAGCAGAACTGACAACACGATATATAGCTTACCTATAAACAAGTTTAAAGTCTTCTGGTTGTTTTTCTCCTCTTTCGATATTATGTCATTCGGTGAGTCTTATGGTGAGATGTGGTCAACGGCTGACTTCACAGGAGATTTAATAATTGATATTGTGACGACAGAAGGAAGACTTAATAAGAAAATTGGTATTGAAGGCAGTATTATAAACGATAATGAATTTAAGAAGCTGTTATATACCATTAAATGGCTGGCTGATGAAAATGCACAAGACTCGGATTTATTAAGAATATTTAAGGATTAATTTAAGCAAAACACCAGGCCTTTCACTTTACGACGGATTATAATCCGACCGTCACACACATACCGAATAAACCACTTATGTAACCGTTTTTCATTAGATGCCGTGTATTCTTTTTTTCTTGTAAGAGAGTGCAGATTTCATTAAATTTATCGGAGAAATCGAACCGTTTCTAATGAAAGGATGGATCTATATGACGACGAATCTAAAAGCGTTTCACCTTTTATCATTGCCACTGATTTGTATAATTGCGGTTTACGGCTGCAAGTCAACAGGTTCGATGGAATCCGGCACGGCCGTAGACACTCCCGAAACCAAACGTATCGTTGTTATTGACGATATAGCATATCGGCCGGGACCGAGCAAGGCGTGGCGGCTGGATCTGGCAATGCCGGAGAACTTCGGCGATGAGCTCCGCCCGGCGATTGTCATTATCCACGGGGGCGGCTGGCGGGCCGGTTCCAAACAGGTCAGGCCCTACAGGATGATGCTATTGAACTATGCCCTCCAGGGATACGTCACTGTATCGGTGGACTACCG
>CAZKYP010000340.1:0-2750 GCA_964556885.1 uncultured Pirellulales bacterium
CGGGTTTTGGCATATCGCAAAACGAACGTATCGTGGAAGCAAGGTTCGGGCTGCGGCATTTTAACCTGGCCGAGCAGGATTCCGCAATGGCCGCGGTTGACGCCGGAATAATTGAGAATATGAAGAAACGCTGGAAATTACTTGGTAAACAAATACAATCAGTCGGAATGCCGGAGGTAAAAAAATATGGCAATGAGTCGTGACGAAATCTTACAACAGGTTCGGGAAGTCCTTATCGACGCACTTGGAGTTGACGATGACGAGGTAACAACCGAATCAACATTGATGGGAGACCTGGGAGCTGAAAGCATCGATTTCCTTGACATAGTTTTTCGCCTCGAAAAGGCATTCGGGATAAAGATTCCGAGGGATGAGCTGTTCCCGGCCGAGAGCCTGATGAACAACTCCGATTTTGTACACAATGGTAAGTTGACTGAAAAAGGACTGACAGAATTACGGGAGAAGATGCCGCATACCAACCTGACAGAATTCGAAAAAGATCCCGACATTAACAAATTAGCCAATTTATTCACTGTAGAAGCCATTATTAACTACGTTGAAAACAAGCTTAATGCGGCCTAACAATACAATTGTTTCGTTGATTTATCGGCAGACTATTTTCCTTTGGTCTGCCGCTAACTTTTATCAGTAAATGAACAACAGGACATCGGTAAAAAGTGCGCTGGATTTGGATTGATAAATTCGTTGAGTTTCACAGCGGTCAAAGCGCCGTAGCGCTAAAAAATGTAACTCTTGCCGAAGAGCATTTGCACGACCATTTCCCGGGTTTTCCTGTAATGCCGGAATGCCTGATGATCGAAGCTATGGCCCAGACCGCCGGGATTCTCGTGGGTGAAGCGAAGAAGTTCCAGGAAAAAGTGATCCTTGCAAAAATCAAAAAGGCCGTCTTCTTCGACTTTGTCAAGCCGGGCGATACGATATTGCTGGAGGCAAAAATCGAATCCATCGCCCCCGAAGCGGCAAGCACCAGCGGCAAAATCACACGCTCGGAAAAAATGATTGCCGAGATTGACCTGATGTTCAGTCATATCGACCAGAACCTTGCAGGCAAAGAGTTCCCGGAGGAAAATTTCGTATTCGGAACCGATGCATCGGTATTCGAATTAATCCTGCGTGACGTGCTTTCGGATGTTAGGGGCAAGTCGGAGCCAAAGTAATGGATTCAGCTCGCGTAGTCATAACAGGTCTCGGTGCAATAACCCCGCTTGGCTTAACCGTCAACGATATGTGGGACGGTCTCTGCGCCGGCCGGTGCGGAATCGATACAATCAAGGCATTCGACCCTATAGGTTTTAGCTGTAAACTGGCCGGCGAGGTCCCCGCCTACAATATAAAAGATTATGTTCCCAAAAGCCATCGCAAGGCCACCAAGCTGATGTCAAGGGACATCGAGCTGTCGGTCATAGCCGCACAGGAGGCAATAATCCACAGCGGCCTTATCACAAAAGGCATCGATCCTGAAAAAATCAATATCGATCCGACTCGAATCGGAATCAATATCGGTGCGGCCTTAATAAGCTGTGACCTCGTCGAGCTGGCGCCCGCGGTGGCCGCAAGCATAACCGACGGCAGGTTCGATATACATAAATGGGGCAAAGACGGTCTCGATCTGGTGACGCCTCTGTGGCTGCTCAAATACCTGCCGAATATGCTCGCCTGTCATGTAGGTATAATTCACGATATCCAGGGGCCAAGCAACACTGTCATGTGTGCCGAAGCATCATCCCATCTGGCCATAGCCGAAGCAGCTCAATATATTGCCCGCGGAAATTGTGACGTTGCCCTGGCCGGCGGTGCCGAGGCAAAAGTAAATCCGATGGTAATGATTCGACAGTGCCTGCTCAAAAGAGCAACAGTCCAAAATAATGAAAACCCTGCTTCCGCATGCAGACCTTTCGACGCCGAGGCCAAAGGTTCTGTCTTTGGTGAAGCGGCGGCAGTAGTTGTGCTTGAAAATCCGGAACATGCGCGGGCCAGAGGCGCCAGGATTTACGCCGAGATCATAGGAACAGGTCAGAGCAACAGCATAAATCCGGAATATGAACACATCGAACCGGACGGAAAAGGTATCCGGATAGCAATCAATAAGGCTATGGCCGATGCACAAATACAACCGGAAGACCTGGATTTAATTATTCCGCACGGAACGGGTATACCCGCCGATGATTTGGCGGAATCAAAAGCAATCGAATCGGTGCTTGGTGACGCCGCGAGCAAAACAATCATCTGGCCGACAAAAAGCATGTTAAGTAATACAGGCGCCGCCGGCGGAGCAGTTGATATTATCGCCGCAGTTTGTGCAATGAATAATAAAAAAATACCCGCCGCGAAAAACTGCAACCAAAAAGCCAAAGGATGCAACCTTAATATAATCTCCGAACAGCAGGAAAAGGACATTCGTTACATCCTATGCTGCAGCTATACATTCGGCGGGCAAACGGCCGCTGTGGTGCTGAAACGTTACAACGGTAAAACGGTAAGTTAAATGAGCCAAACCAGTACAAAAGAACGAGTGGTAATAACAGGGATGGGTATCGTTTGCCCGCTGGGCCACGGCATCGAGACGCTCTGGCAGGCGCTGTTGTCGGGTCAAAGCGGCGTAGCCAGGACCACAATCTTCGACGCATCGACCTTCCCTACGACTTTCGACGCTGAAGTTAAGAAATACGATTTTCAAAAATTCACATCAAAACCACAGCTACATGAAAACTGCAACCGCGGCTCGAAGT
>CAZKYP010000341.1:0-2743 GCA_964556885.1 uncultured Pirellulales bacterium
CAGCAGGCTGCGGTGAATACGTTCCCGGGCCTTGTACACACCGCCCGTCAAGCCACGAAAGCCGGGAGTACCCGAAGTCGCTGTACCAACCCCTCGGGGAGGAGAGGCGCCGAAGGTAAGCCTGGTAATTGGGGCTAAGTCGTAACAAGGTAGCCGTATCGGAAGGTGCGGCTGGATCACCTCCTTTCTAAGGAGTAGTGGTTTTACCACGACTTCTAGGTCGATACTCTTGCCGAGCGACCTGTGTGCGCTATCTTAATATTATCTGGTGGGTTCGAAACCCATTCGGGCCTATAGCTCAGGTGGTTAGAGCGCACGCCTGATAAGCGTGAGGTCGGAAGTTCAAGTCTTCCTAGGCCCACCAGCAAAGGGAGAGTTGGCGAAGCTGGTGACTCTCTTTTTGATGTCTCGTCGGGGATATAGCTCAATTGGGAGAGCGCCGGCTTTGCAAGCCGGAGGTTACCGGTTCGATCCCGGTTATCTCCACCAGAAAACCAAGCGACTTCAACCGGCCTGGCCGGTCGGAGATAAAACGCTCTTTGACAACTGCATAAGGGATAAAGAAAGCAAGCATCTTTAGAACGCTAGTAGGATTACGAATTTTACTAGCCTTGATATTTTGGTCAAGCTAGTAAGGGCATATGGTGGATGCCTTGGCGTCTGAAGGCGATGAAGGACGTGGCAAGCTGCGATAAGCTCCGGGGAGGTGCAAACAACTGTAGATCCGGAGATTTCCGAATGGGGAAACCCGGCGGGAGTAATGTCCCGTCATCGGGTTGCTGAACACATAGGCTTCCCGAAGCGAACGAGGAGAACTGAAACATCTAAGTAACCTCAGGAATAGAAAGCAAAAGCGACTCCCTCAGTAGCGGCGAGCGAACGGGGATCAGCCTAAACCGGTCTGCACGTTAAAGCATGCACGCGTTGTGCAGCCGGGGTCGTGGGGCTCGATTTGGGGGACGTGCATGTCGCCCGAGGAGTTACCAATCTTCACTCTAGCCGAATGTTCTGGAAAGTTCAGCCACAGCGGGTGATAGCCCCGTAGGCGAAAGAGTAGAAGACTCCTTACAATCGGGTTCCCAAGTACTGCGGGACACGGGAAATCCTGTAGGAATCCGGGAGGACCACCTCCTAAGGCTAAGTACTAACAGACGACCGATAGTGAACCAGTACTGTGAAGGAAAGGTGAAAAGACCCCCTGGCGGGGAGTGAAATAGAACCTGAAACCGTATGCCTACAAGCAGTGGGAGGTTGACCATCCGTACCTTCGGGTCGGATGCAATACTGACCGCGTGCCTTTTGCATAATGAACCGGCGAGTTGCTTGTACGTGGCGAGGTTAAGTGCTTATGGCACGGAGCCGTAGCGAAAGCGAGTCTTAAATGGGCGACTAGTCACGTGTGGCAGACCCGAAGCCAGGCGATCTACCCATGGCCAGGATGAAGCGTACGTACAAGTACGTGGAGGTCCGAACGCACCAACGTTGAAAAGTTGGGCGATGAGCTGTGGGTCGGAGTGAAAGGCTAATCAAGCCTGGAGATAGCTGGTTCTCCCCGAAATTGATTTAGGTCAAGCCTCGTGGATTGACTATCGGAGGTAGAGCACTGTTTGGGCTAGGGGGCCTACCAGCCTACCGATTCCAGACAAACTCCGAATGCCGATAGATCTTACCGCGGGAGTGAGGGGGCGAGGGATAAGCTCCGTCCCCGAGAGGGAAACAACCCAGATCACAAGCTAAGGTCCCCAAGTATGGGCTAAGTGATAAAGGATGTGAGGACGCACAGACAGCCAGGATGTTGGCTTAGAAGCAGCCATTCATTTAAAGAGTGCGTAACTGCTCACTGGTCAAGCGGTCTTGCGCCGACAATGATCGGGACTCAAGCTCATCACCGAAGCTGTGGGATGCGGTATGTGGGGTTCCTTATGGGTTCTCTGCACACCACATCGGTAGGGGAGCATTCTGTTTGGGTAGAAGGCGGGCCGTGAGGTAGGCCGTAAGGCCGTGCCGCTGGACCGTACAGAAGAGATTATGCCGGTATGAGTAGCGATAAAGCAGGTGAGAAACCTGCTCGCCGTAAGCCTAAGGTTTCCTGAGGAAGGTTAATCCGCTCAGGGTTAGTCGGTCCCTAAGCCGAGGCTGAGAAGCGTAGGCGATGGGCAACAGGTTAATATTCCTGTACCACCGGGTGTATGATCAAGACGCGAAGGGGGGACGCAGGAGTGAAGGCCATCCAGCGATTGGAAGTGCTGGTCTAAGCCGGTAGGGGGGTTCTCCAGGAAAATCCGGAGAGCCTTAACCCCGAGAGGCGATGGGGAGGGCTTCGGCCCATAAACTGGCCCTAAGCACACTGCCAAGAAAAGCCTCGTAGCGAATTCATCTGGTGACCGTACCGCAAACCGACACAGGTAGGCGAGGAGAGAATCCTAAGGCGCTCGAGTGAAACCCAGTTAAGGAACTCGGCAAAATGACCCCGTAACTTCGGGATAAGGGGTGCCTCGACGGGTGATGAGATTTACTCTTTAAGCCTGTTGAGGCCGCAGAGAAGCGGCCTGGACGACTGTTTACTAAAAACACAGGTCTGTGCTAAGTCGTAAGACGACGTATACGGACTGACACCTGCCCAATGCTGGAAGGTTAAAGGGCGAGGTCAGGGGACTTCGGTCTCCGAAGCTTCAAACTGAAGCCCCAGTGAATGGCGGCCGTAACTATAACGGTCCTAAGGTAGCGAAATTCCTTGTCGGGT
>CAZKYP010000342.1:0-2723 GCA_964556885.1 uncultured Pirellulales bacterium
ATATCCCGGCCCGAGTCGTTGCGGGCTATCCGAGTTGGTCCGGCCCGTTGCAAACACACTATATCGTCGAAGCCTATGTGCCTCAGTTCGGTTGGTATCCGATCGAGTCAAGCATGTTGAAATCGCCCTGGCCCAATGAGTATCAGGTCAACGTAGCCATCATCCCGCCGGAGCACGAAAGCCAGGAGCTTGCCAACCGGAGATCCCAGATTGCCGGCGGTGTACCGTTCCTATCGCTCACTGAGATGCCGGACGCTCCATCCGGCATAATCTTAAGAGGAACCATCGATTCGGCCCAATCTTGTGATCACCAGTGCAGGGTGGTCCGCAAGTTCCCGACCGACGACGGCCAATGGACCTCTGTTCTCGACGCAGCCAATTCGCGATGGAAGAAATGGCTCGCTTGCGAACTGCAGTCGACCGAAGGTCAACTGATTTTAGGCCCGAAACCCGAAGCCATCCACGCAACGTCACCATCCGAGTTGATGAAAGAACTGACGCATTAGCTGGAAATATCTGAGCTAAATTAAGATTAATAAGAC
Source organism: uncultured Pirellulales bacterium (assembly GCA_964556885.1). Taxonomy (GTDB): domain Bacteria; phylum Planctomycetota; class Phycisphaerae; order Sedimentisphaerales; family Anaerobacaceae; genus CAZKYP01. The sequence goes on from CAZKYP010000342.1 coordinate 543, forward strand.
TTCAATCTCGCAGCTTCCCGGATGATGTCTGCGGTATGCCCTTCAATCGGTTTGAGAAGAAAACCGTAGCTGTAAGATTTGTCCAGCAGCCTGTATTTGTCATGTACCGGATTGCCCCAGCTATTGTCACCACCAACGCCCTGCTGATGCAGATCAATGCAGAGTTCGGTCAGATTCTGGAAAGGAACATCAATGGTGTGTCGAACTCTCGCATCGAAGTCATCTTCGAGATAATGGTGGGCATTTATTTCAAGGGGCTGTTTCCCGACTATGAGAAGGCCGAGACCGGTGTCATTCTGCACGGTCGCCCAGCGGACATCGGTTTTGTTACCGTTTTCCTGGGGCGTGATATATGGCGTATATTGTTCCATGACCGAGCCTGAGTACAATCCTATAAATGCCGATGTTTTTCTGTCCCAGTAATTTTCATGCGGCCCGCGTCCCAGCCATGTAATGTTTTTCAGATTGCCTATAACGGCAAGCTTCATACCGTAACGCGGCAGCTCAGGAGTATTGTCTGCATTGATATTTATCCGGGCCGTGACTTCAACGCTGCCGTCTTTAAGCACCGTATATGTATTTACATAATCCGAATCGCCGGTTGACAGTTTGGATTTGGCAGTTATCACAACCTTGTCCGGCGTATTTTCAGTGATTTCAACGGATTGAACCTTGCGTTTGGCCGCTATGTCTTTCCAGGGCATACACCGCTCGTCCATGTGGTTGCCGCGGTCATTGTCGGTTGGGATGCGCCAGAAATTCGGCACAAGATTATGTTTAATCAGTGACACACCGTTGAATACATAATCTCTTAAGTCACCGGTGTCGGCATTGAAAACGATAGTGAAATTATCACCGGAGACTGTGATGCCCTCGTATGTCTTTTTTGCAGAAAGTCCCCTGCCGCCGATTGAGGCGGGTGATGTTTGAGCCGGTTTACTGAATACGGGCAGCTTGAACTGCTCGGATGCAATAATGTGATTTTGTGGTATTACATCAGTAGCTTTTCGGGTTGCGACAAAGAAGTTGACGAAGTATTCAACTCCCGGCTCAGGTTTGATGGAACTGACCGGAATATTTACCTGTTTTGATTGTTGAGGCGGCAGGCCGTCGGGCAAGTCGATTGTGCCTTTCGCGACTGTTTTATCGACACCTGTAATCGTGTAACCGACCTCATATTCAGACAGGTCGCTGAATAAAAACCGGTTTTGGATAGTAAACAATCCTTTGTCCAAGTCATCCACCTTGAACTTGACATTCTGATAGACTTTCTTGACTTCCCAAAGAGCCGGCTTTGGAGTCTGGTCGGGGAAGGTGACACCATTCAGGCAAAAATTGCCGTCACTCGGAGCGTCTTGCGGCCCGAAATCGCCGCCGTAGGCCCAGTATTTTTCGCCCGTGCTGTTTTGCTGCAGGATGCCCTGGTCCATCCAGTCCCAGATAAAACCGCCCTGCAGTTGCCGATGAGCTTCGATAACATCCCAGTAGTCCTGCAGGTTCCCGGTACTGTTGTTCATCGAATGTGTGTACTCACACATAATCAGCGGCCGGTTTTCATTTTCGAGCTTGCAATATGCTTCCAACTGGTCAAACAGGTGATACATCGGCGCGACAATGTCCGTATACGGATCACGCCAGGCCTGCTCGTACTGAACCGGCCGGGACGGGTCGCGTTCTTTGGCCCAATGATAAGCCTTCGCGAAATTTGGGCCTTTGCCTGCTTCATTGCCAAGCGACCAGATTACGATACAGGGATGGTTCTTGTCTCTTTCTATCATATTCTGAACTCGAAACATGATTGATTTAAGCCAGTCGGCCTGCTCGGCTATGGGTGAGCTCATATTATATCCGTACTCGCCATGGAGATATGTCCCCAGGCCATGTGCTTCGATATTGGCCTCATCGACCACATAAAGTCCGTACTCATCGCACAGTTCATACCAGTACGGATCGTCCGGATAATGGCTGCATCGCACGGCGTTGATATTGAATTGCTTCATGAGCTTGATGTCGGCAATCATGTCTTCTTTGCTGAGCACGTGCCCGCGCAGTTGATTGTGCTCATGACGGTCGACGCCTTTAACAAGTACGGCCTTGCCGTTAATGCAGAACTGGCCGTTTTTAATTTCGCAGGTTCGAAAACCCACACGCTGGGCCACAGCCTGTAAGGTTTGCTGATTG
>CAZKYP010000343.1:0-2717 GCA_964556885.1 uncultured Pirellulales bacterium
GATGCACACACGCTACTTAACTGTACCGGATATTCCCCGCCAAAAAATGTTTTACCACGCGGGCAAAACGCCGCGATACCCTCGAATGCCCCGCATTCCCTTCGCCAGTCTTCGACGTTGGGATAAGACACGATGCAACGCGTGTCCCCATCGGCTTTATCCGTCTGCCATATCATGACCAGACGTTCCGGCTCATCGAACGGCAGCGGCTTAAGCAGTACACCATTGATTACGCTGAATATCGCACTATTGGCCCCGATACCCAAAGTCAGAATCATAATTGTGGCAATCGTAAAACCGGGATTGCGTGCAAAAGTTCGCAAAGCATATTTAATGTCGTTAATTAGAGTACTCATTTTTTCCCTTCATTCATAACTTGTAATTCGTTATTCATCATTCGTACCTCAATGCCTCCATGGGATCGATTTTTGCGGCCCGGCGGGCCGGGATAAAGCAGGCCAGCATCGATACGACGGCTATCAATAACGGGACAAAGACAAAAGTGACAGGATCGGTCGCAGTTACTTCATATAAATAACTGGAAAGAAATCTTGTTAAGCCGATAGCCCCCACAAGCCCTGCTATCGAACCGATAACCAATAACATCAATCCCTGTTTTAGAATCTGGATTAGAATATCCGTCTTTTTGGCGCCTAATGCCATGCGAACGCCGATTTCACGAGTTCGCTGAGCAACAGCATAGGAAACAACACCATAGATACCGATTACTATCAGCAACAATGCTATGGACGCAAAGACCGTCAGGAACGTTGTCGTAAATCGCTCCTGGCTGAGCCGCTTATTCATCTGCTCTTTGAAGGTACCGGCGCCGTCGAGCGGCAAAGTTGTATCTATATCTCTAAGTATGGATCTGGCCTGTTCGATGACAGTACCCGTATCAGAGGTTGTCCGAACAACGAAATTCAAATCCGAACTGTTGAACTCCGTAAAAACATCGAATGGCAAAAACAAATGATTGGGCCTGTCAATCTTGACATTACCCTGAACCATATCAGCGGCAACACCAATCACCCGATACTGCTGCATACAGAAAGTCAGTTCCCTGCCAATCGGGTCTTTGTCCGGCCAAAATGTTCGTGCCAGATTTTCGTTAATTACCGCCACATGTTCTTTTTTCTCGTACTCTTCGGGCGATATGTCACGTCCCCTTCGGATCGGAATTTGCAGCGTCCTGAAATAATCCGTACTGACACTGTGATAGATCACCCTGATTTGTTTCCCGTCCGGCGGTGTAAATCCCTCGACGGCTGCAGGGGCACTCATGCCCCATGGTGAACAGGGCATGGATGAATCAGTCGATGCGCTTTTGACATAAGGCAATGCACTGAGCCTTTTCAGAAAATCATGATTAAACTGATATCGCTGCTGCTCGTTCATTTTCCTTACACCGACGTTGAAAGTCACCAGGTTTTCCCGGTTGAAGCCGGTATCGGCGGATGAAAGTTCCATCATACTGCGAATCATCAATCCCATGCCGATGGACAAAATCAGTGCCATTGCAATCTGGCCGGAAATCAGCATATTCGAGAACCTGGAATGGTGTACCGACGAGCTTCGTCGTTCCGTCAGGACATTTGTCAAACGTGATCGCTGCATGAACCAGAAGGGAGTGATACCAAGAAAGAAGCCAACTAATAATGAAATGCCCAAACCGAATAGCAGCACACCCGGATCGATACGTATAGAATCCGACATTGGTACAAAATCAGCTATCTTTACCTTGAAAACAGTCATCATCCAGACTGTGACAAACAAACCGGTGATACCGCCAGCCAGTGACAACAGAACGCTTTCGGTTGTGAACTGACGAAGCAGCCGCAGCTTATTGGCACCGAGAGCGCCGCGAATAGCCATTTCTTTGTCCCTTGCCGAGGCTCTCGCAAGGCACAAGTTGGCCACATTCGCACAGACAATCAGCAGTATGAATCCTACAATAACATAAAGAACCCATAAGGTGGTTCGTACTCCGCGAACAACCATATCACGCAGGCTATACATCAGTACCTCACTGTCACCCATTCCTAATGCTTCAACCAGTTGCTTGTGTTGTCCACTTAACAGGACCAGGGCTTGTTCGACTGAGATATCCGCTTTAAGACGGCCCACTGTTCTAAGCCAGCAATAGGTTCTATTGGTCAGTTGATCTCCCGATGGATTCAGGACGGTCCATACCTGGGCACCTTCGATAGATTCCGGATAGGAAAAACCCTGCGGTAATATCCCAACGATAGTATAAACCTTATCCTGCAACGTGACCGTGCGGCCCAGAACTTCTTCGGTTTGCCCGAAGCGGCTTTGCCGGAAATCGTGACTGATAATTGCAACAGGTTCGTTTTGCTTTTCGTCTTCCCTTGTGAAGGTTCTCCCCTGATAAGCAGTTACTCCAAGCAATGAAAAGAAATTCCCGCACACCATTGCTCCGTTAATCTTGCTTAAGCCCTGGTCTTCAATCATCTCGAACTGGGCTGGAGAAAAAGCAGCGAAATCCTCAAATACCTGATTTTGCTCTCTCCAGTCCAGAAAATCCGGGTATGAAAAACCGGTTATAAATCCATGTTTCCTGCTTTGCTGCTGGACAACAACCAAACGGTCCGCATCCTTGAACGGAAGCGGCCGCATCAGAACGGCATTGACCACACTAAACATAGTTATATTCGCACTGATTCCTATCGCCAGCGTCAGCACGGCAACAATCG
>CAZKYP010000344.1:0-2703 GCA_964556885.1 uncultured Pirellulales bacterium
CAGCAACCAAAGAGCCGAGTAAAGACTGACCAAATCGAGGATTGAAATCAAGGATGTTAACCGATCCGTCATTTGAATCAACAAGAAAGTCAATATTTGCAATCCCTTCCCATTTCATTGCTGAAATAAGCCGCTTAGTTACATCGATGATTTCCTCATTATTCACGTACTCCATGGCTCTCGCTGAATAATAAAGCCGCTTGCTGCTCGTCAGGAGAGGCTTCCACAAAGTGTAAGATATAAACCTGTCCACCCTGACTATAGAGCGCCAGGCAATACACTGCCCCTGGTAAATAGCTTTGCAGTATATATTGGTAACCTTTTATTATGTGCCCGTTGTTCCACCTATAACCTAAATCAGAAGGCTTCTCTACTTTTACAATACCGAAACCACCGTCTATCAAGGTTGGTTTCAGTAACGCAGGATACTCGATGGAATCAATATCCAACGAAGCAACAGATGCCTCTCCCGCCGTTCCAATTAAGACCGACTCAGGTACGGGAAATCCATTTTGGATCGCAAAACAGTTGAATAACCATTTGTCCTGAGCCATCATAATAAGTTCGAAATCGGCAAGTGGTGGAATAGCAACAAACTCTGAGACGGCTTTTCGGTTTCGTGCCACAAACTCTACGCCCTTCTCCGTCACAGGCAATAGAACATCAATTCGCAGACTCCGAACGATGCTCCTTATTACACGAATCCAATCATCATCGTCTTCGCTTGTATGGCAGTGGTAGCTTGAGCAATAACGGCTAAGTCGAGCCAGCGACAATCTGGTCTTTGCAAGAACATGAGCCGTGATTCCCGACACATGGCTTAAACATCGTAACACTTTGACTGTGTCCCAGGTCTCTCCGTCTGGAATCAAAACTGAAATCAAACGTTGTTTGGTGTGGGATACCATATCTCTTCTGAAAATACCCGTTTAATTCAAAATGTTATGGCCATCCCTGCCAACTTTTATTATCGATCGCTCAAACGATTTTCAAACTTACTGATACGGCCGATATCCACGTGGTATCATCTACACTCCTCTTCCTTTTACTTTGCACATTCCTGATTCATCATTTGTCGCTATATCAAGACCTGAAGTCTTTGTTTTATACTCATATGGTGTGTCCAGTCCGGTCCGAAACAGCAAAATTATATAAGTAACTATCCCGCTAAACATGGCAGATAAAATCAATATGCTCTAATCCTGAACGCACTCCGTCCCTGTCGGGCGCGCTCCCCAATAAACGTAATATCACAAATTTCAATTACTTATGTTAATATTACAGACGCCGGCAATGCGGGTTCCAACTCAATCTACAACACTCAGAGCATCGTCAGTTTTAAGATGCTGAGCAGCTTTGACCTTGCCATTCTTATCAGGAAACATATCAAGCATTAACTCAACCATATCTCGAGTTGCGGCTCGAATCGAATGTTCCGATATAGAACTAACCTGAACCTGTGCCGCATAACGAGCGGGATCGCCGGCAATGTTCGGTGTACGGAAGCCAAGACCGGAAAAAACACTCTCATCTGACGTAAGCTGTCCATTAACGATATAAAAATTCAGGACCACCGTTTCCTCGTAATACGGAGATGGTTTGTGAAATCGATGTATTAGACATGGCACTTTCCTGCCTGAATTGGAAATAACTTCGGCTTTCTGTGTATCTTCAAGAATCCAACCGCCGGCAGGATAACAAACTAAAGGCCTGTGGCCAAGCATCGTCCGCGGTCGCGCCGTGTATGCTATGTAAACATTGGCCATTTGATTGTCAGGCTCGTTCACATACAAACGATTCAACGAATCATCGTTCGCTGCTACGCGTAGAATATTCTCCGCAATCGGCACGTCCCTGCCAATCCAATTACCAATTTGAGTTGGAAAAGCACTCAAAGGCACAGGCAATTTGACTGGCGTTTTAACAAAAACATCCAGGCACGATGCCAGAATCCTATAGGTCAAACCCGATGATATCAAAAGCAAAACAGCTAAAAGCCATGCGAACCATGCCGGTGTCGCTCCAACTGCCGCTCGCATAGTACGGGACCGAATAGTGATATATGTATCTCTGAATAGGTACATCAAAGAATATAACTCCAAAGTAGTAGTTGAAAATCAACCATCCATCCTTAGACTGCAACGACATTTGAGCCTTTGCAGCAAATTATGAGGGCTCCTCCTCCCTGAGTGAGCCAACCTCAAAAAATCGATTTTAAGTTGATAATCGGCTTTTTGTCAAGCTTACATTGTCGAAATAGTCAAAAGGTTAAAACGAATGGAATCCGCACATAATTAAATTCCGATAATTTATCATACCAAGGGTATAGCCTTTAGTAGTAAGAGCTGAGACTATAACGGGTTATGGATATGTCCCATAAAAAACAGTTATGCGGCGAATAACAGTCTTACATAAGAGTTCTTTGTTAAAAATCCACGAAAAATTTAAAATCACGAAAACTCACAGGCAACTTCCGATAACTTTCAAAAAATATCACGATATTAAAAGGAAAATACACATTCAAGTTACCGCTGATAAACCTTCTTTTGACCATCATTTGAAGTCCGGCCGGACAGTCTGATCAAACCGTGAAAAATACGATGCGAAATGTCAATTGATGATATAAACTTTTAAATTTATAATTAACCAACTTTAATCTTTGGGACGACATTCGATGGTTTCGCAAAATATTCAAAAGATAAT
>CAZKYP010000345.1:0-2687 GCA_964556885.1 uncultured Pirellulales bacterium
TCGGTTCGGGCCGCATTGCATTCGGCAAGCTCAGCCAGGCGATGGATTACGGCGCACAAACCATCCAGATTCTCGGTGACTTCGACGACTGTATGCGACAGGTCCAGGACGTCTGCTCGAAGCTGGGCTTGTATCTGCTCAATTCGCTCAATCCCTTCCGGCTTGAAGGACAAAAGACCATCATGTACCGAATCATCGAGGCCCTTGGCTGGGAGACGCCGGACTGGATCATCGTGCCCGGCGGCAATCTCGGCAACTCCAGCGCCTTCGGAAAGGCCTTTTACGAATTGAAACAACTGGGCCTGATCGAGCAGGTGCCGCGAATGGCGATTATAAACGCGACCGGCGCCGATACCCTGACGGACCTGGTCAACAACAAATCGCTGAGATGGAACGGCGGCAGGGTGGACCAGGGGATTATCGATGCGTATTATAACGATTTGACCGCCAGGAACTTTTCGCCGCATACCTGTGCATCGGCGATTGAAATATCGCGGCCGGTCAATCTGAAAAAATGCCTGCGTGCAATTGATGTCTGCGACGGTGTTGTGCGTGCCGTGACGGACGAGGAAATTATCGACGCGAAGGCCCTTATAGGCAGGCACGGCCTGGGCTGCGAACCTGCCTCGGCGGCGACCATAGCCGGTTTGAGGCTCCTGAGAAACGAGGGTATAATCGGTTCGAGCGAGCGTGTCGCATGTGTGCTTACGGGCCATCCGCTGAAAGACCCGAATGTCACCGTGAACTACCACAAGGAAAAGCAGGGGCAGTTCAGTAATCCGCCGATAGAGGCCCCGAACGATCTCAATACCATTATCAGCCTGATTAAAGCCGATAATTAATACATTCCAGCAATTGAATTTGTGGATAAGAAAAGTGTGGCAGCCTCGAAACGAAAACGTAGCACGGCCATCCTGGCCGTGTTTTCATGGGCTGGAAGCCCATGCCACATCGTGAGGCTTCCGCACAATTAATACGGTTTGGGATTTCGTTTGGCCGATACCACATCCGATTGTTTTTTCACCCGGGCGATGAGATTGTCAATATCTATGTCACCACCAGCAGCGGCGTAGGATTCTATCAAGAGCCGTTTCAGGTTTTCGTCGAAATATTTGGCTGTCATGCTGTGATGAAGCCTGCCGAGGTTTTCTATCTGTTCATTCCTGCTCGTAACATTGCGTGACATTCGGTGCAGGTCGATGACTGCAAATTCGTATTTGTTTTCCGTGGTTTCTTTTATGAATATATGCCAGATATACAAATCAGGCAGGCTGATTTTGCATGCGTGTATTTTATGGATGAATGTCCCTATTGAGGAGATGATTCTTTCTTTTTGCTCTGTCGTAAGAGTGTGCCATTTCTCTCGGACAAAATCGGTCATGGCGATGCCCTGCAATTTTTCAGTGACGATGAAGGATTTGTTTTCGATGCCCCATTTTGTTTTTTCACCGTAGCAGATGGGTCTGTATGTTTCGATTCCGTTATCGAGCAGCAGGCGGGCATTTTCCCATTCGCACCGGGCCTGGGAGCAGGCTTGGCCGAAGCTGCGCCGGGTGAAGAACATATCCTTGAAATGCGGCTGTTTGAAGCGTTTCATGTAGAAGTACTTTTTTTGTGAGTCGGGACCTAAGCTGAATGCGACCACGCTGCGCTTGTTGTTTATGCCTATTGTTTCCACCGGCGAATAGTTGAAAAAATCATCCAGCGACCTTAGGCCGCAGTCGGCGAAGAATATTTCCCACGAATTGGTATATACAATCTTTTGCACGATTATGTCACCTGTATGTCTCTATACAAACCATGAGGCTATTCTTAGAATCCATCGTTTTTTGAATCCCTGCGCGTATGCGGTCGCCCTGATTGTCTCTTTTATTACTTCGGCGACCCGGCTGTCATCGCCCGGTGTGACAAGGGTGTTCAGGATATTTTTAGTTTCACTGATTTGGTATTCGAAGCCTCTTATTATTGCAATGGGGATACCGGCTCCGGCCTGGCCAAAGACAAGGGCCGATGCACTGGTCAGCTCATGAGCGGTCAGGTCCATGCCGCCGAACTTGGGCTTTCCGAACAAATCTTTTTGGCCGAATTCCTTCGAGACCGGCTCGATGCCGGAAGAACCGACCGCGAAGTCCATCGTTCCGAACGGAATCATTTCGGTATCGGCCAGTATCACGGCCAACTGTTTGCCGGTTAGTTTGCGGAGCTGCTCTCTGATGTCCCTTGCGACCTTGTCCGGGTCTTTCGGCAATAGGCACATTATATCGGGCTCCTGGTTGGAACCGTCGATACCGGCGTCACAGGTGCAGATTCTGCCGTCTTTGTCTTTGGTTATGCAGACCGCCTGCTCGTGCTCTACGAGCTTCCGGCCGCAGTCAGTATCCTCGGAAGCGTCAAAGATGTGCTGGGCAATGATACCCTTGAGCGGGACGATTGCCACGATTTCGTGGCCTTCCTCGTAAATCATCTGCAGCCACTGCGCGTCCTTGCCGGTTTTTGCCGATATTCTCTTTGCCTTTTTGCTCGGCACGACTTTGCTGAGCCTCCTGGTCAGGCCGAGGGCCTTCGATACTATCTTGCTTGTCAGAACGACGATGTCCTTGTCTTTGAGGCCGCCTATTTCATCTTCGCAGCATTTGATAATGATCCGGGCCAGGTCGTCGCCTTTTTTGATTTGCGGCACCGTTTGC
>CAZKYP010000346.1:0-2676 GCA_964556885.1 uncultured Pirellulales bacterium
CTTGAGGTCGTTCGTGACGCGAAGAATCAGATGATAACGGTATGTTTCATTGAGAATGTAGATGCAATGGGCGTCCATACCGGCGATTCGTACTGTACCGCACCGATGCTGACGATAGACCCGGAGTTGCAAAAGCGGCTCCAGAAACATTCTTATGATATTGTTGAAGCCATCGGTGTCATCGGCGGGACAAATATTCAGTTCGCACACGATCCGAAAACCGGCAGGGTGGTTGTCATTGAAATCAATCCGAGGACTTCGCGTTCCTCGGCCCTTGCGTCCAAGGCAACCGGCTTTCCGATAGCAATGGTATCCTCCATGCTGGCCGGCGGGCTGACTATGGATGAGATTCCATACTGGCGGGACGGCACGCTCGAGAAATATACGCCGTCGGGGGACTACGTGGTTGTGAAGTTTGCGCGGTGGGCGTTTGAAAAGTTCAGGGGCATCGAAGACAAGCTCGGCACGCAGATGCGGGCCGTCGGCGAGGTAATGAGTATCGGCAAGACCTACAAGGAGGCGTTTCAAAAGTCAATTCGTTCACTCGAAACCAATCGGTACGGTCTGGGCTTTGCCAAAGATTTCAATAAGAAATCCGCCGAGGAACTGTTGGAGCTTCTTAAAGAGCCGACGAGCGAACGCCAGTTTATTATGTACGAAGCCCTGCGCAAGGGCGTCGGTGTCGATACGCTGTCTGAAAAGACCTATATCAAATCCTGGTTTATTGAGCAGATGAAAGAGCTGGTCGAGCTTGAAGAGAAGATTCTAAAATACAAGGGCAAGCAGTTACCGGATGCCCTTTTAATACAGGTAAAGAAGGACGGATTCGCTGATAAATATCTTGCCAAACTCCTGAATGTCCCTGAAAAACAGATAAGGGATAAACGTATAAGCCTTAACGTTGTCGAGGCGTGGGATGCCGTTCCCGTCAGCGGTGTGGAGAACGCCGCTTATTATTATTCGACTTATAACGCCCCGGACAAGGTTAAGGTTAGCAAAAAACGAAAGATTATGGTGCTCGGCGGCGGACCCAACCGTATCGGCCAGGGCATCGAATTCGATTATTGCTGTGTGCACGCCGCATTCGCGCTTCGTGACGAAGGCTTTGAGACCATAATGGTCAACTGCAATCCGGAGACAGTCTCCACGGACTACGATACCTCTGACAAATTGTATTTCGAGCCGCTAACGGTGGAAGACGTCCTGAGCATTTACAACAAGGAAAAGCCCGAAGGTGTCATTGTCCAGTTCGGGGGGCAGACGCCTCTTAATATCGCCGCTGAGCTGGAGGAGGCCGGCGTAAAAATTCTCGGCACTTCTCCCGAAAAGATAGACCTCGCCGAGGACAGGGACAGATTCCGCAAGATAATGAAGACGCTCGGTATCCCGCAGCCGGAATCCGGAATGGCAAGTACTCTGGATGAAGCTCTGAAAATCGCAAAGAAAATCGGTTATCCATTGATGGTAAGACCTTCGTATGTCCTTGGCGGCAGGGCGATGGAAGTCGTTCACGACGAAGAGATGCTCAAGTTCTATGTTGAGCGGGCCACGGATGTCTCACCGGAAAGACCGATCCTGATTGATAAGTTCCTGGAGAACGCCATCGAGGTCGAAGCGGATGCAATTGCCGACGGTACGGATGCATTTGTGCCTGCGATTATGGAGCACATCGAGCTTGCCGGCATCCATTCGGGTGACTCGGCCTGTGTGCTGCCGCCGGTCAGTATCCCGGAAAAGCATCTCAAAACAATCTATGATTACAATCGTAAAATCGCCATCAAGTTCAAAGTGGTCGGCTTGATGAACATTCAGTACGCGATAGCCAATGACGTCGTCTATATCCTGGAGGCCAATCCACGCGCTTCGAGGACTGTTCCGCTGGTCTCAAAAGTCTGCGGAATCCAAATGGTTCGTATCGCTACACAGCTTATGCTCGGCAAACGTATTGCGGATATGAATCTCAAAAGGATGTCAATACCACACTTCGGTATTAAGGAAGCCGTGTTTCCGTTCAATATGTTCCCGGAAGTTGACCCGCTGTTAGGGCCGGAAATGCGTTCGACCGGTGAGGTTCTCGGCATGGCTGATTCGTTCGGTCTTGCTTTTTATAAGGCCGAAGAGGCGACCCAGTCGCCGCTGCCGTTGAGCGGTACGGTGCTTATCACTATTTCAGACGGAGATAAAACCGCCCAGCTCAAAGAGGTTGCCGGACAGTTTAAGAACCTCGGTTTCAGGATTCTTGCGACCGAGGGGACGCACCAGTTTCTATCGAAACATGGGATAGAATCGGAAAGTATTTTCAAGATGCACGAAGGTCGGCCGAATATTATGGATAGTATCAAGAACAGGGAGATTCATCTTGTCATAAATACGCCGAGCGGCAAGCAGAGCAAGTATGACGATTCTTATATTCGCAAGGCGGCCATCAAATATAAAATATCCTACATCACAACAATTGCCGCAGCCGTGGCTTCCGCGAAAGGCATAGCGGCTTATAAGCAAAAGCAGGGCCGGATTAAGTCACTCCAGGAGTATCATGCGGATATAAAATAAGCCCTATAAGCATCGAAATTATATGGTTTCAGACATTAGGGTTTTCTCGGCAGCCAGACGGCCATTTCTCCCGGGCCGCGATGCGACCATGCGTAGTAGGGGATGGCGGTCAGTTCTCGTTTG
>CAZKYP010000347.1:0-2673 GCA_964556885.1 uncultured Pirellulales bacterium
TTGAGTTGATTTGCTCAATCAGGGCGGGCAGTTCGGAGAAGTGGTTTATTTTCCAGGCTCCGTTCGGGGGATTTTTGCCGTTGTTCGTATAGGCGGATTTCATTGCGGCCTGCATGCCCGCCTGCAAGGCGGGTTTGATGTCCTTGTCGATGCGGTCTCCGACGAACAATATGTTCTCCATTGCTTCGCCTATTCTTTCTGCGGCGATTTTGAAAATCTGAAGGTTCGGCTTTCTAAAATTAAATTCATACGAATACAGCCTGACGGGAAAGAACTCCAGTATTCCCAATTGTTCGAGATGTTTTTCAAGAGAATACCTGTTGATAAAAGTGTTGGAGACTATACCGAGCTTGAGTCCCAGCTTCTTAAGCAATTCAAGGGTTTCCTTAATCTTCGTCTCGGTCTTCGCGATTTTGCTCAAAGGCTCGTACCAGAGCCATGCAAACTGCCGCCACTGATTTTCATCAAGCTCGACGCCCCTTTGCGCTCCGACTTTCTGGAGCAGGGCGGACGAATCGAAATCGTTTCCCGTCAGACTGGAAATCAAATGCCGCAGGCGAAGCGATATAAGGTTATGCCAGCAGTAATACTCAAAATTGCCTACCGGCTGGCCGCAGGACTTTAAAAAATCGTATGACGTCCTGGCACCTTGTCTGAAAAGCCGGGTCGTACTGAATTTACCGAAGCTCAGTAACGTCTCACCAAGGTCGAACAGTACTGCATTTATCATAGGAATAGATATAGGTATAGGAATAGTTCTTTTTTATTCTTTCGGATTTATCATACGGAACAGCATGGCGCCAACTTCCTTAAATAGATTTTCAATATAGGAGTTGTGGCTCGTATAACTTAGATCAATAGATAACAGATACTGAGTTTCCAGTTCTGACAGTGAACCGTAGGCTATCGACATAAATTGTTTATATTCAGCTTTATGTTTTCTACAAAATCCTTCAGCAATATTTGATGGTATAGAAACTGCTGCGCGACGCATTAGCTGTGCTGATCTATAAATCTCGGATTTAGGAAAAGAGGCAGTTAATTTATAAATCTCCAGTACCAATTTGCAGGCTTTTTTCCATGCAATCATTCCTTTAAAGCCTTTGGTTTTTGAGCCGTCCATGTTTTACGTTACTATTTCTCTTCCTATCCCTTTTCCTATTCCTATTTCCTTATTGGCGGTAAATCCCCACCACATGCATCTTCGAACCACTCGAACATTTCCTCGTCCGAGATCATAGACACCCTGTCAGCCGCATACTCGGCGTCAATCGTGTCTTTTATCTTGGTTATTCGCGGATCATGCTTGGTTATCTGAATTTCAAACTGGGATTCTATCCAGTGCTTGATACCTGCTGCGCCGGTCTTATCGGTTATGGCAACTCCAATAGGACGGTTGAGCAGCTTCTGGGTATCGAAGCAGTTGTATATCTCCTCATTCTTTAACAAACCGTCCGCATGAATCCCTGCCCGCGTAACATTGAAGTCCCTTCCAACCAGGGGGTAATTATGTGGAATCTCAAGACCAAGCTCTTTCTTGGCATACTCGCCCAGCTCGGTAATAGCCGAATAATTGACGTTCTTGTTAATCCCCTTCAACTGTGCATGTTCGATAACGAGCGCCTCCAAAGGCGGATTGCCAGTGCGTTCTCCGTTGCCGAATATTGCCGCATTGGCGGCACTGCATCCATAGATCCACGCCGTCGCCGCATTCACCTGGACTTTGTGCAAATCGTTATGGCCGTGCCATTCGAGCAGCTCCGAGGGCACTCCGATTTGTCGAAGCCCCTGGACCAGCTTCGGAACGCTTCGCGGCAGGGCCACCCCGGCCCACGGCAGGCCGAATCCGAGAGTATCACAAAGACGGATTTTAACCGGCTTGCCGTACTCTTTGGAAAGTTTCATCAACTCGGACGCGAATGGCAGGGCGAAGCCTTCGAAATCGGCCCGTGTAATATCCTCAAAATGGCATCTCGGAATAACACCGTTATCCAGTGCTGCCCGGGCAATATCAAGATACCCTTTCATCGCATCGGAACGGGTCTTTCGCAGTTTCAGGAATATGTGATAATCACTCGCCGAGGTAAGAATACCCGTTTCGACCAGTCCCATCTGCGAAACAAGCTTGAAATCGGCCGCTACGGCCCTGATCCATCCTGTTATTTCGGGATATTTGTAACCACGCTCTTTGCACAGCTCCACCGCCTGCCTGTCTTTCTCCGAATACAGGAAGAATTCACACTGGCGAATCAGGCCGGTGCCTCCGTCTATCTCGTGCAGCAAATCGTAAATCCTCAGGATTTGCTCCGGCTTATAGGGCGGGCGGGCCTGCTGGCCGTCGCGGAACGTCGTATCGGTTATCCATATATCTTCCGGAATTTCGTACTCGACTTTCACATTATCGAATATTACCTTCGGAAATTCGGTATATGGAAACGTCTGGCGATATAAATTGGGCTTGTCAACATCCACAAGCTTAGGATTTTTACTGGCCATCGTCTATCTCCAAAATTTTTCTGACTGATAGTAATTCAGCAGTTATTTTTTCATTTGAGATACGTCTCACGCATTACGAGAAACCAATTATAGCCGAGGTGGGATTCGAACCCACACGCCCTTTACGGGCAGGGGATTTTAAGTCCCCAGCGTCTGCCATTCCGCCACTCGGCCGAA
>CAZKYP010000348.1:0-2668 GCA_964556885.1 uncultured Pirellulales bacterium
CGATGAGCCGCAGCCAAACGGAAATATTATAAACATGGGAGCCTACGGCGGCACGGTGCAGGCCGAAAAAACCAGGGAACACATCCGGTTTTTATGGAGCACACCGGCAGTGTTCAGGACTCCTGAATCTGTGACCTATGACGGGAAAAGGGATGTCCTTTACGTCAGTAACTTTAATATCAGAGGGGGATTCTTACAAAGCGGGGATAACAGTTTTGATGAGTTCATCTCCAAAGTCAACACAAACGGAGAAATCGAACAGCTCAAATGGGTGACAGGTCTTAACGGCCCGACCGGGATGAGTGTATTCGAAGATACGCTGTACGTGGTTGAAAGAGATTGTCTCGTTGAGATAGATATCGATGCGGGCCAGATCGTAAATCGATACACAATCCCGCAGGCGGGTTTTCTCAACGATGTTGTGTTCGACAGTAACGGGATTGGTTATCTCACAGACAACAACCAAAACTCAAGTGTATCCATATACCGTTTCCTCGACGGCGGGTTTGAGCCGTGGATTAACAGCAGTCAAATGTCCCGCACAAACGGCCTTTGCCTTGACCGGGACAGATTAGTGGGCAGCGATTATAACAGCACGTACCTAAAAGGTGTGCGTCTGTCCGACGGACAAATCGAGAATATGGCATATCACGGTATCTCGGGAATATCATTCGACGGGATGAGAGCAGTCGATGAAAATATCTATATGACTTCCGACTTTAACAGTACGATTTATCTGGTTTTTAAGGCCGGTTTTATCAAGCCAATCATCGATTTAAGTGATATGCCCCCCATAGCCGGACAGAGTGTATGCTGCGCCGATATAGAATACATCCCGGAAAAAAGGCTGTTGGTTATTCCGACGTTCTACGACCACAGGTTATTAGCTTACGAGCTGCTTGATTAGTTACAGTATTTTGTTACACTTACATGTTTTATAAAACGTTGTTTAGTATCTTATCGAGGAGAAACATGATAATGAAGCTTCCCTATAAATTCGTTACGCTGCTCGTGTTCAGCCTGAACATCCCGGTTGCATCCGGTCAGGACGTAATCGAAACTACCAAACCGGATTTTTCCAACCAGCTCGATATATCCTTAAAATTCATTTACAACAGGTGAAGTAGAAATGAAAAGAAGCTTAATTCTGACTACCGTATTACCATTACTACTTGTGCATAACGGATCGGGTCAATCCACAGAGAATCTCAATTTCGACACCCTGCAAAAAATTGCGAGTGAGAAAATTGGATGGACTGCAACAGCCGAGCTTCCCCTGCCATTTAGCCCGAGCGGCGTATGTGCCCTCAACGGTAAAATTTATGTAGTAGCAGGAAGACAGAACGCCATCCAAAAAGATGTGGACTTAATGCTTGAGTACGATCCGCAGACCGATAAGTGGACAAGAAAAGCTGGGCTGCCTTTTAAAAGTCACCTCCATACAATCGTTCCTCTTGGCGGAAAAATTTACCTTTTCAACTCGGATATGCAGAACAATTTCGTGTACGATCCTAATGCTGATAGCTGGAAGCCGGTCGCGCCAAATTCAGACAAACGTATACCGGGACCTTGTATTGCTTACGACGGCAAAATTTACATCATAGGCGGCATTCACGATATCATTTTCGATTTATCCGACCGTATTGATGTATATAATCCCAAAACAGACAACTGGTCACAGAAAAAACCTATGCCCGATGTCCGGCTTGGTATATGTACGGTTGTCGATGGGAAAGTCTTAGTCATCGGCGGCTGGCAGCCTGTGCCCGGCCAAAGACATGTTCGGACATCTCGAGCAGTGCAGGTATATGACCCGGCCGCCGAGAAATGGGAAAACAAATCCGATTTGCCGTTCGGCCTTGTTGGAAGTGCCGTTACTTCAGGTTCGAAGGTTTATGTAATGGGCTGCTGCTCTGGTGAGATACCCGGACAGACAAAGGACCTGACTTCGGTCCTTGTGTATGATCCATCAACAGACACATGGCAAACTACCACAGATTTACCCCGGCTGGCCGTAGGTGCAGGTTTCACGGTGCTCGGTGAAAGCATATACATAGTCGGAGGCTGTGCAGGCCGGCAGCACGGCTGGACCGACTACGCCTCTACATACAAAGGTGACATAGTAAAGTAGGATTAGGCCTGCCCCACCGTTTTTCCTCACCAAAATTAGCATCCACAGCGGCCGGGCATCTGTCCACGAATCCGGCACCAGATATCAACTATTCCTTCTTTTATAAACCGGAAATAATTATGCAAAGCGGGAGCTGATAGATTATAATTGGGCCGCAGGGGCAACTACGAAAATATAAAATAGAAATTCAGGAGGTAAAAGTATTATGAGAAATGTAAAACTGGTTTTGATTTGCTTGCTTATTCTGGCCGGATTTGTAAAAGTCAATGCACAAGCCGTCAAACTCTGGGAGACGGGCGAGATTTACCAAAGACCGGAATCGGTGGCCTATGACAGTAAGAGAGAGTGTTTGTATATATCCAACTGTAACGGGGAAGTAAAGACTGGTACATCGTACGGGGACAACTCCATATCGAAGGCTGATCTTCAGGGAAATATACTGGAATTCGATTTTGTCAAAAATCTCACAAAGCCGACCGGGATATGCATCTCCGACGACAAGCTTTATATTGTCGAGAGGTTCGGTATCGTTATATA
>CAZKYP010000349.1:0-2659 GCA_964556885.1 uncultured Pirellulales bacterium
CGCATCGTGAGCAGCAAACAGACCGGGTCGGCTTCTGTCAATTTCGCCGTCCATTACGGAGGGTTCGACATCCGAACAAACTTCAATATTTACGATCTGGATATGGATACCGGTTCGGCCCGGATGATCCGTCATGGGCATCTGGATCAACCGTCTTGAAGGCTGGCCCACCACGTCTGTTGCAGGATGACCGCATGGCGTTTGAATTCATAAAAGTAGCCCCTTGCTGGGAGCACTGCGGGCAGTAATGGTTCCAACGTGGCGCCCTACAATCCTTCTGCAAATCGAAAGGCCAATGCTGCGGGCACACTCTCATAGGGAACGCCAACCCCTTTCATTCTCTTGTATGAAGGTGCACCTTAAGGATTCGGGGTTTTCAATAGCGGTTTCCGCGGAAACCAAATCCACACGCGTATAAACGTATAAACGCACAGCCCAATTCACACACAGCCCCGCCCAAAAAACTATCTTCTACCAAATGTTCCTCAGGATCATGGAACCTTGATAGTTCTAAGATTCGGCCCAATGAATGCATTCTACCGGACAATTGGCAATAGCCTCTTCAATGCATTCTTCGTTGCCGCCTTCGGGGAGTTGGACACGGGCCTTCTCCTCTTCTTCATCGAATGCAAAGACATCCGGGCAGAGCTCTACACAGCTTTCACATCCGATACACTCATCGGTTTCAATCGCGACCACTTTTCCCATAACAAATCCTCCGTTATTCTATTGAAATGGAGCCTCTTGGCGCTGTGTTACAGCAGCCAAGCAGAAAAATGCCGCTCAGGGTTTCAGGTGATGCTCGCATCCATCCTGCATCTTTCAACGCATCAGAAACCGTAGCGGTCTTGTCCGCAATGCGGAGGGTGTCCTTGCAGTTTCCATAGCTGAACATAAGGGGCACCCCGGCTTTTCACCGAAGGCCCCGGGGTTTGACGCCGGACCCTCCGTGATAAAGAAAGTCCCGTGGAAGGAACCTATTCATTCCTTTTATCTGGCATGCGCACTATCTCAGCCCACCTCCTGAGACCAGACGGTTTGCCGGTACCTACCGACAAATCATAAATGTTCTCCCTTGAGGCGTCCCCTGTGCCTCAAGCGCAGCGGGTGTGAAAAATCCGTTTTTGGACGATAGTGATATACCATAAGGTTTGGTCCATCCGTCAATCGATGGCAATGGGGTCTATACTGTATTTTCTCAAAGCGGAAGCCGTATCCGCCCTCGGATGCCAGTCTCCAACTCCAATCGAATCAGACACGAGTGTTTGGGATTCAGTCTATGGGGTTGCGACACTTGTCCCAGCCGCTGCCAGGTAAACAACAGGTGGTCTCCTGATGCTTATCGTCTCTTTGCGTGAATCCTAATCTCTACGAGCACAAGAAAAAGCGGATCCAGCCTGCTGAGCATTCTGAGAATCTCAGGAAGGGGGACTATGGACCACTGATATATTCCAAGGGCTTATGAAGGCTTCGTAGGATATACCGGATTATTAGGATGCAAATACCGTATCCACTCCATTTACCCTGAGAATGTAATCGGGTACGCTTTATATAAAATAAGGGCCAGGTTTCCATAAACAAACAGCGTAAGTCGTTAACGGATTTGAGGGATTTAACCAAAATTACAGTGCGGGAGGAGAAAACCATGTCATTACCAAAGGATTCCCATTACATCCAAATTCAAGAGAATGTCGTCCAGTCCTGGAGAGATTTTGTCGCGAACATGGAGAAATCGCTCGATATGCTCGAACAGGATATCGACGAGGCCGGTCAAATGGCTTCAAGTTGTACCTCCGAATGGTGTGAAGCGACAGAACATGTCATCGATGAATTGAGCAACAGCCTTTTTTCCATCAGTGAGCCTCGCTGGTCATCGAAAGAAGACAACGAAAAGATCAAGCACTTGAGAAGAAAAATCCACGACCTGTATGCAAAATATAAGGCAACTGCTGGGAGATAACCGAGGTTCCTCTCCAGCCAAACCTTTGTGATTCGTCTCAGAAAGAGGTTACATCAATGGAAGATCTGAATGTGGTCATTGCAGGCGCTGCCGGCGAAGGGGTTCAGACAATCGGGGAAATCCTGGCCCAAACCCTTGCCATGCGGGGTTACGCAGTGTTTACCTGGAAGGAGTATGAGTCACGGATTCGAGGAGGACAGAATAGCTACTCGATTCGGGTAGGTGAAGAGCCGAACAATGCACCCTTGCTTTATGCGGACATCCTGTTGGCCATGAATGAGGGAGCTGTAAAAAAATACAAAGGTCTCCTCAAGGAGAAAGGTGTTTTGATTGCACAAGATAAAGCAAAGGAAGGCATGATTGGTGCTCCCTTTGACGAAATTGCGAAAAAGGAGGTTGGGGGGGAAATTTATGCCAATACGATCGCTATCGGAGTCTTGACAGGCGTTTTGGGGATAGATCTCCAGACCCTAAAAGTGGTGCTCAAACAAATTTTTTCAGGAAAAGGCGAAGAGGTCCTGGAGGCCAACTATAAAGCCGCAGAAAAGGGCTTTGAACTTGCAGAACGCGACTGCCGAGACATGTGCCAGTGGACATTGCCGCCCAGGGATACCAGGCATCTCTTTATTTCGGGTAATGAGGCGATTTCGATCGCGCCGGCGACCATGTATTGCGCCACGAACTCCGGCGTGTAGAACA
>CAZKYP010000350.1:0-2635 GCA_964556885.1 uncultured Pirellulales bacterium
CGGCATGCCCGCCGTTGTTGACCCAATTGCTCCTGCCGCCATCCTGAACGATACCGTACAAATCAACGCCAAGCTGGACGTATCGGATAAGTAATGTCTCTTTTTCCTCGTTTGTATAATTAAGATGTAGCATTAACGCGCCAATCCCGATGTTCGTGGCGATTTCTCTGCCATAATCAGGCATATTATCCGCCGGATGATGACTACGACCAAGCCAGTCGGGTATATGATCCAGCCATGGCCGCTCGAAATATCTTTCGACTATTGCAAGTCCTGGTATGCCTGCGGCAGGCCGCAAGCTCGCGAGCAAAGAGTAATCCAGTTGATTCTTATTGTATTTAACGGTTTTATCCACACCGCAATACGGCGGCCTGAAACTCCCTTCCGGAGCCGGACTACCGAGAACGGTCAGTATTGCCGCCGTCTGTAACAGTGTACTGTTTTCCATATTAGGAATACTTATCGTGGAAACCAGTGACGAATCAGGTTGAAGCACCAGAACATTATCAGCAGAAAGATCGTTGCCGTTAGGACGGGCGGCATTCAGACTCAAAACATAATCACCTTCGGCCGCATATCGGCCGTACAGACCGCTGTCATAACCATTCTTTCGACCAAGTTTTGGCGACGGATTCACCATAGAACCGTTTATCACCCTTCCATCCACTATAACGGAAGGCGGGTCTATCCCGATAATTGTGACAGGCCCGACAACCCAGTAGTCCCCATTCGCAAACTGCCCGGTTGTGTAATCTCTGTCGAAAGTCCATGTTATTCCGAACTGCGATAACTGCTGCTGCCCGTAAGCCTGTCGACAAGTCAGCGGAACAATCGATAAGAATGCGGCCAGAATCAACATGCCGTTCATAAAAAACATCTTGTTCTGAAATATCTTAAACATTTTAGCAAACATTACGCCTAAACTCCTTTCCATGAATCTACCTGCTGAAAAGCGCGCCGATAATGCCGGTTGAATAAGCCTGCATCTTGACGGCGGCCATGCTCCGTTCCCTGGGATGTATAAATGATAACGCAAGCCATATCGGCAAGCGAACGGCGAAGAAAAACGCTACCAATATGCGGGCGATAAGATATGACAGCCTGCTGTAATGTTTTCGAATAAACATGAGTATGCTCAGTCTTAGCTGGACAATCATAGTAACCGGTACCTTCGTGGTGCTCTGGCCGCCGTAATGAATAATCTCGCCGACAGGGGCAAACATCACCTTCCAGCCGTTTTTCCTGAAGCGATAGCACCAGTCCGTTTCTTCGGCGTACATGAAAAACCGTTCATCCAAAAGCCCGACCTTCTCGATCGCCTCCCGCCGGACAAGCATAAAACATCCCGTGACAACATCCACCTCACGCACGTCGTTTCTGTCCCACCATGTCATCCGTTCGCGGCCGAAGAACCTGTTTCTCGGAAACAGTTTGTACAAATAAGTGCCTGACAAGAGCATATTCAAAACCGAAGGAAACATAAAACACGTCGGCTGCAATGAATGGTCGGGATTTAATACCCGGCAGCCGACAACACCGGCCTGCGGATTCACGTCCGCAAAGGCTGTCATTTCGGCAAGGCAATTACCCAGCACAATTGTGTCACTGTTAAGCAAAAGAACATATCGCCCCTTTGCAACGGCAATGCCCTGGTTGTTAGCCGCAGCAAATCCCCTGTTTTCTTTGTTTTCTATCAGGACAATGTCAGGAAAGTCGTTCCTTACCATCTCTTTCGAGCCGTCGGTCGAGGCATTGTCCACAACGATAATTTCATAATTCAAGCCACAAGTATCATTATCAGCGGCCTGCACATAAACCGACTTAAGGCAGTCGTGGAGCAGTTGTTTCGTATTCCAGTTGATTATGATTATTGAAACGTTCATTATCTATACTCTATTTCGTATCGTTCAATAATTCCGATACGGTCAGAATTTTCATACCGTTCTCTTTGGCTGCGGCAAGAGTATACCGAGTCGATTCGAGAATATATTTTTCCGTACTCAGATCGCGGCGGTCGAAATCATGGGCCAGCGAAACCGTCCCTCCGTTTTTTTTGGCGATACCGGCAACCCATCGACCATCCGGTTTTGTTTGCCATGTGTCACCCGAATCTGCCAGCCAATAAACAACAGGCACGTTACGAAACAATAAATATAACAAACAAATAATATTCAGCCTGCCGTTGGGAGGACGAAACGGGTATTTCCCCCGCTCGCATCCCAATGCAGTATCGACAGCCTCCCACCCGCGTTTTATATCCGATAACGCCTTAAACGGCGACACCTTCAGATAACTCATATGTTCGTAACCATGAGAACAAATTTCATGTCCCCGCTTCGCCGCTTCCCTGATAATCTCTTCCCGGCCTTCGATATTTCTACCCAGAGGAAAAAATGACGCCTTTACATTGTATTCGTCGAGTATTTTCATAATTTCAGGAGTCAACCTGCTTCCCGGTCCATCGTCGAAGGTCAATACAACCGCTTTAGACTTTGCAGTCTTATTACGGAGAACCAACCGGGCAATTTGACCGTGTATCAACGGCACGCCGCCGTAAATAAAACCCAGCAAGAAGACAATCAAGCATATCCAAACGAATAAAATTTTGTATTACCTCCACTATCGTTTTAATTGT
>CAZKYP010000351.1:0-2618 GCA_964556885.1 uncultured Pirellulales bacterium
CGGTTTTCATCACTTACGGATTTGGGCTTTATCGTGGTACAAATGGACGGCATGGGTACAGCCAATCGGTCGAAGGCATTCCACGATGTGTGCTGGCATAATCTCAAGGATGCCGGTTTTCCGGACCGTATCCTGTGGCATGAGGCTGTAGCTAAGAAATATCCGTATTATGATATCAGCCGCGTAGGTATTTATGGTAATTCCGCTGGCGGCCAGAACGCCGGAGCGGCCGTTTTGTTCCATCCGGAGTTTTACAAGGTCTCTGTCGCTTCCTGCGGCTGCCATGACAACCGTATGGATAAAGCCTCATGGAACGAGCAGTGGATGGGCTATCCAGTTGGGCCGCAGTATTCCGAGTGTTCCAATATCGATAACGCATATCGTTTGAAGGGCAAGCTGTTCCTGATTGTCGGGGAGATGGACGATAATGTCCCGCCGGAATCGACAATGCGATTCGTAGATGCACTCATCAAAGCCAATAAAGATTTCGACCTTTTAGTAATTCCAGGCGGCAGGCACGGCATGGGCGGTTCGTACGGACAGCGACGAATGGAGGATTTCTTTGTGCGTAATCTGCTTGGAATCGAACCACCAAATCGGAATGCCGTCAATCAGGAAAAAGGGAATCTATAAACTAAAGCTCATTATAAATCAAATCGGTTCTCCCCCGGGAATATCATAGGCGGGCACCGGATAAATAGAACTATATATGCCTGATTGAGAATAGGGAATAATCGCAGGGTATGCTTGGCATGCCACAATTCTTTGTATTGCGAACCTTTTTTGGTATACTATGTACAAGATTATGTATGACTATCAGGATGAACAAAAAGCTGAATAAAGACTTAATAGGTTTTGTCTTTGATATAAAAAAGTACGCCATCCACGATGGGCCGGGTATACGAACCACGGTTTTTTTAAAGGGCTGCCCGCTTCGATGCCTGTGGTGTCATAATCCGGAAAGCTGGAAAAGCCGGCCGGAGCCGAGTCTTCGTCGCCATCGATGTGTCAGGTGCGGCCGCTGTATTGAAGCTTGTATTCATGGGGCAATAAGCTTCGTAGATGGTTTGCCTGTAACCGATATTGAAAAATGCCAATTGTGTGGCGATTGCCTAAATGTCTGTCTGGCCGGTGCAAGAGAGATAATCGGCGAAGAAATGACGGTTGATAAGGTTTTGGAAGAGGTTGAAAAGGACCGAATCTTTTACGACGAATCGGGCGGGGGGGCCACATTTTCAGGCGGCGAGCCGCTGATGCAGCCGGAATTCCTTTCAGCAATGCTGGATCAATGCCGGATAAGGGGTATTCAAACAGCGGTTGATACGACATGTTATGCAAAACCTGAGATAATCAGGGATATTGCAGGGAGGACGGATATGTTTCTGTGCGATATAAAGCACATGGACTCGTCTATACATAAGCAGTATACTGGTGTTGAAAATGATTTAATACTGGATAATGTCCGAGAACTTGCCGGGATGGGTTTTAAGATGGTAATTCGCGTCCCAATCGTTCCGGGTTTTAACGATGATAAAAAGAATATCGAGGATACCGTTCAATTTGTAAAATCGATCGGGGGAATCGAGGAAATCGATATCCTGCCGTACAATCGCGGCGGCCTGGAAAAATCGGTGCGGCTTGCTGATTCGTTCAGTCTAATGCAGACAGAAGCGCCGGGCGACGATAAGATGGAAGATATTGCCAATACCATTAGAAGGTATGGTTTCGAAGTGAAGATAGGTGGGTAGTTTTATGAATGATAGAATAGCAAAACTGCGACAGCAAAGTGTTCGAACAAAGCCCTATATCTCGACCGAGAGGGCCGAACTTATAACCGAATTTTATCAAAGTGATGTTCCGATGCGCCATTCCGTACCCGTTTGTCGGGCTCTGGCCTTCAAGCATATCATGGAAAACAAGACGATATGTATAAACGACGGCGAGCTTATTGTCGGCGAACGCGGTCCCGCCCCGAAAGCGACACCGACATACCCCGAATTGTGCTGTCACGATTTGGAGGACCTGCGTATATTAAGCATACGCAAGAAGACTTCGTTTGATATCAGTGAAGACGTGAGAAAGGTTTATGAAGAAAAAATCATCCCGTTCTGGTCAGGCAAGACTCTGCGTGAAAAGGTCTTTCAGGCGATGGCGCCCGAGTGGCATCGTGCATTCGATGCGGGCGTCTTTACGGAATTCATGGAACAACGCGCACCGGGACACGCCATTCTCGACGACAAGATTTACCACAAAGGTATGCTCGATTTCAAAAAGACTATCTGCGAAAACAGGAAGAAGTTGGATTATCTAAACGACTCTCGTGCATACGAGAAAAACCAGGAATACCAGGCAATGGAGATTGTGGCCGATGCCGCGATTACCTTTGCAAAGCGATATGCGGACAAGGCTCAGGAATTGGCCGACAGCGAAGAGAACCCAGAGCGTAGGGCGGAACTCCAGCATATCGCCGAGGTCTGCGAGTGGGTGCCGGCGCATGCACCACGTGACTTCCATGAAGCACTTCAAACGTATTGGTTTGTACATCTGTCCGTGATTACAGAGCTGAATACATGGGACTCGTTTAATCCCGGTCGCCTCGACCAGCATCTGTATCCGTT
>CAZKYP010000352.1:0-2615 GCA_964556885.1 uncultured Pirellulales bacterium
ATGGTGATAACCGTGGCCAACTGGAACCAGCAGAAACAGACGATTCTCGATACCTTCAAGCCTTCGAGCTGCACGGAAATCCCGATGAGTCTCGAAGACATATTCATAGAATGTACGCGGCCCATCGCCGAATCCGTCGAAGGCCGATAACAGGAGACTTAAAAAATGTTTACACTTATAAAAAGAGAAATAAGAGATAATATTATATATTTCATTGGAGCGATTGCTTTCTCTACAATCCTGATTTGCATATCTATTCCGCCGTTATACAAACCCGATACTTATGTTGTGCCTTTATTGGACATACTTGGAGTCATTGCTGTGATTATCGGGTCGTTTGCTTTCTTCGCTATGGGTGCCACTCAAATGTATCTCGACAAGAACAGAAGGATATCGGCATATCTGGCTACCCTGTCGGTCAGCCGCAATCAGATACTGGCGGCCAGAGTTATCACCGCTATTTTAGCAATCCTGTTATGGTTCGTTCCATTGATAATTATGACCGCAATTTCTGTTCGCATTCTAAAATATTATTACGATCCTTATTATAATTTTACGTTAGAAATATCAATCTCGATACTCCTGCTTGTTTTTGCATGTTACTGTATCGGCCTGATTGTCGGCTGGACCGAAGGCAAGGTTGTTCCGGCGCTGGGAGGATTGATATTAATCCTGATATTGGCCTCACTGATTGTTGTAAAAGGTTTCGGATTTAATATTTTTGTGATACTAATACCGTTTATTGCCGCCTGCCTGCTTTGCGTCCGGCAGAAATTCATATCAACGTCATTATAAGGATATAACCATGAAGTCCGCGACAAATTATCCTGTAAAAACAATAGCCACTGGTTTTGTCGTCCTGATATTATTCTCAATATCTTTGTTCTGGATTCGATTTATCTGCCATACGAACCTTTTTGAGATGATGCCCAATGACTGCAAAAGTGCCGCCATCACACCTTCCGGGCTGTTACCCAAGGAAATTGAAAATGATCCTAACGTAATAATACACTCTCAGGTGTCGGCTACATTAAATACCACAAAGCCGTTATTTTTCGGAATAAGCGATTATTTTATGGAACGGTACCCAAGAAAGTATTCTTATATACTCTTACACACGTACGAAGAAGATGAAATCATTTATTTTGACAAAGAAACCGGTTTGATTGTATGTCACTATAGTTTCTACGAAAAGCTCCCGGACAATTCGAAACTCAAAAAGATGATTCAATTTTACGCAGGTCCGGATGGTATCTCGGAAACACCAGACCAAAATCTTGGTCGATTCGAAGGAATAACGGCACAACTTAGAGCTTTCGATTTAAAAGAGGACCAGATGCCGGAAATGATAATATACGATAAGAAAATAAGACGCTTTTTCAAAATCGACATTAAGAATAAAACCATAACCAAAGGCCCCGACCTTGAACAAGGTGACCCACACAATCCGATCCGTATACATTACTTATTTAAAAACAGCTTTTACATTAAAGACTTCCGCTTCGAGTCTCCATATATCGACTCGCGTAAGAGAACAAGTGAGAATACGAGGGAACCATATTTAGCTGATAATATCCCATCAGGTTATCCCAGTCCTCTAATGCCTCGCGAAGCTTTTACAGCAAATGGTCCATATATGCTTGTTCTTGACGAAACCGGGCGAATCGACCTGCTGGACCGAACAACCCTTAAATTTATCGGTTCGGCCGGTGAAATACCACGCCCCGAAACATATTTCTCTACCCGGTGGCCGCCGAAGGTAAGACCGAAAGATTTGCTCGGCTACTGCGTACAGCCTTTATTTTACGAAAATACAGAAGATGCAAATTCCGCCAACAGCACATTCGAATATTTGGGTATGTATGCGGCAAGTGTTTCGCGAGACGGCACAGCGTT
Source organism: uncultured Pirellulales bacterium (assembly GCA_964556885.1). Taxonomy (GTDB): domain Bacteria; phylum Planctomycetota; class Phycisphaerae; order Sedimentisphaerales; family Anaerobacaceae; genus CAZKYP01. The sequence goes on from CAZKYP010000352.1 coordinate 1,897, forward strand.
GGCCCTCGAAATCTTCGACAAAAAAGGCGACCGAATTGCAACGAAACATACCGAAGTAACCGAACCTAATCACAGATTCAGATATGTAAAAGATATACCATCGAGTAAGGCTGTATATTTCGAGGCGAAATGGTCGTCCACTCTAACCACAATTCTATTTATTGCGGAAAACCTTCATCCTCCGATTTTAAGCATTGCATCAATCTTTTCAGCCTCGAGCTTCGAAGCAGGAGCCGGACACAGGGCGTTATTTCTACTACCCAACTCGTTTGTCGCTATGATATTTCGGGACATGGAAGGAAACGTTATCGAAAGATTATCAACAGCTCTGTCGCTGATAATCCCGGCAATATTACTGGCTATCATCCTAACCTGGCGGATAAGTAAGGATGCCTTCGTGGTTGGATTGACTAAGAAAGAAAGACTGGCCTGGATAATTTCAACGCTTGTATTCGGTCTTGCAGCCTATATAACTTTCAAGCTGACAAAACCAAAAATCAAATTGGTGACCTGCCGGAACTGCGGCCAGCCAAGAAGGCCGGACATGGAAAAATGCCATCGATGCAAAAGCGGCTGGCATGTGCCGGAACTGACACCGCCGAACTGGCGCGTCCTGGGAGTTGTCCCAGGGACTCCAAACGGAGAAAATTAAAAATACGGGCGAAGGTACTCAATGCTCTTTCGGGCGATGGTTTCCGGGTCCGGGTCGTATTTGAAGA
>CAZKYP010000353.1:0-2610 GCA_964556885.1 uncultured Pirellulales bacterium
GGCCGACCGTTCGCGCGTGTGAGCTCGAAACCGTATTGCTTTTCAACGTCACAAGCGGCAACAGCCTCCAGGGCCATCGGCAACTGGGCGTCGAAATGGTTGGTGCTACCCAGTCCAAGCATCGCGGCGACCGCGTCGAAAACCCGGCCCAGACTGGACGTCTGAACAACGTTCACGTCTTTGGCAAGCTGCTCAAGTATGATTTTCGATTTGTCGCCGGGATCGTCTTCGATTCGCCTCAACAGCCAGGCAAATTTCGATAGAGAGAATTCGCTCTTGTATGCCGTTTTCAGTATTGATAAGGCGGGTCTCACGGCTTCTTTGCTTGCCTTGTCCGCTCCGGCTAATGGATAGTAGGCTAAGTGACCAAATCGCCCGAACTTCTCCAACGATGCGATCAGACATTCACAACCCCATATCGCCCCGTCCGTTCCGTAGCCCGTGCCGTCGGCGACGAGCCCGATGGCCGGGCCGTCGAGGCCATGCTCGACCAGAACCGAGGCGACGTGAGCCCAGTGATGCTGGACCTGGATGATCTTCGCGTTGCGTATGGATTGAGCGTATCGAGTGGACAAATAGCCCGGGTGAAGGTCGCAGACGACGACTTCAGGCTCAACCTCGAACAATTTTCGCAAGTGCTCGACCGAATTGATGTAGTGATGATAGACCTCCGCGTCTTCGAGGTCGCCGATATGCTCGCTGCAAATGAGCTGATTCTTTTTGACGAAGCAGAACGTATTTTTCATATCGGGTCCGGCGGCAAGGATATCCACCGGGCAGCTTCGTTCGGTAAGTATCGGCGTAGGGACGTATCCCCTCGCCCGCCGCAGCAGGACCGGCTCATTGTCGATAAAGTGAATAATCGAGTCATCCACCTGCCGATAAATTTCCCTGTCGTGCATCAGGAAGGCATCGGCCACGTCACCGAGTTTTTCCAGCGCCTTGTCATTTTTGCAAATCAGCGGCTCATCTGAGATATTGCCGCTGGTCATTACCATGACATCGAGACCTTCTGCAAAAAGAAGATGATGCAGCGGTGCATAGCAGAGCATAAAGCCATAGGTACTGACACCTTCAGCGACAGATGGAGCTATTTTGGAATTATGTTTTTTAGGAAGCAGGACGATAGGGCTTTCGGGGCTTTTTAACAGTTTTTCAGCCTCTTCACTGACGATTACGAACTGCCTGATTTTTTCAATCGAAGCGGCCATCAGTGCAAACGGCTTATGGTCTCGTTTTTTCCGCCGCCGCAGTCTTTCAACAGCCTCGTTATTTAGTGCATCGACCGCCAAATGAAATCCTCCGATACCTTTAATCGCGACAATTTTTCCAGACGACAATAATTTGACGGTTTCAGCAATTGCTTTTTCAGTTTCCGCTTCAATTGTGTCGCCATTGTTGTCGGTTAGCCGGATTTTCGGGCCGCAGTCAGGGCAGGCAACCGGCTGGGCATGAAAGCGGCGGTCGGCAAAGTCTTTATATTGAGCGGCACATTTGTCACACATATCGAATACCGACATGGTTGTATTGGGCCTGTCGTACGGGATGGTTTTGACTATCGAATATCGCGGCCCGCAGTTTGTGCAGTTAATGAACGGATAATTGTAACGGAAGTCGTTTTTATCGGTCATTTCCCTCAGGCAATCGGCACAGGCGGCCATATCAGCGGTTACCTGTGAGAGGGCCGTTCCTTTCGAATCGCTGGTTCGGATGACAAATTTATCTTCGTTTTCGATGACAGGTATATCAGTCGTTTTACAGGATTTTATCCGGGCCAGGGGTGGTTTTTCGACGCCGGAGAGCCTATCGAGGAACTCGTCCATCTTTTCGGCTCGGCCCTGCAATTCGATAGTAACGCCTTTTGTATCGTTATAGACCAGGCCGGACAGGTCGAGCAAGCGGGCGATTCTGTAAACAGCCGGCCGGAAGCCGACGCCCTGGACCCGCCCTGTTATCAGGATTTTCTGCCTTTTAACCATAGAAAGACAATATCTAAAAAAACTGATTGCCGCAAGTGCATATCTGTGTTATCATATTTACATAAAAAAGTTGAAGGAAATATGACTTCTGTTTTAAGGTGTTCAGGGGCCTTAGCTCAGTTGGGAGAGCGCTTGCATGGCATGCAAGAGGTCGTGGGTTCGAATCCCATAGGCTCCATTTAAGCGGAGATTTCACAATTGACGGGCGTATCGGTATATGTTTGTGGACTGATAATTTTGAGATATTCCCTTTATTACGAGTTATTAAATCCCAGACGCATAGCTGTTTGGAATTGGCAAGAACGCCACTTCGACAACGTCTACTCCTTCGTTCTTCGATCAACTCAGAGCAAGCTCTGAGCGAAGCCGAACAAGCCAAGCTTGACAATAGTTACCAAAGATTGAGCTAGTGAGACATACTTGCCTGGTCTGTGCCACCATAGGCTCCCATGTTGATTCGGTTGCCATGAGGTACGGGTTCGTTACCAATCAGGGAGTTTGGATCACCCATATCGATGCATGGGCTGTGCATGCTGTCAATTACCCATTCGCCCAAGAGCGGATCCCAGCGACCTACTTGAGATTGAAGATGATAATCTCCGGGCAACCAGAAGTCGTCGCTCTCATCACC
>CAZKYP010000354.1:0-2572 GCA_964556885.1 uncultured Pirellulales bacterium
CGAACAACAGCAGGACATTGATAATCAGTAAAATTACGATTTTACTGTCGGAAACAGACAGCAACGCGGCACTGACATTCTGCGGAATATTCTCCGAAGTCATTATCCAACTCATCGCCTGCGAGGTACCGATTAAAAGCATAACGACAGCGGTGGTAATTCCACATTGCAGTAAAATTCCGGGTATCTCGCTTATTTTAACCTCTCTATATACGATAACCGCCAGTATGAACGCGTAAACAACCGCAATAGCCGCAGCTTCGGTCGCTGTGAAAATGCCTCCCAGAATACCGCCCAAAACAATGATAATCAGCAGCAGGCTCAGGATGGCCCCTTTGAATGATTTGAGGATTTGCATCAGTCCGGCCTTGTCACCGGCACCGTAATTTCTGATCTTGCTAATAATTCCGCTCACAATCATGAGTCCCAAACCAACCACAACACCCGGAAGGATACCGGCCATAAACATTGCCACGATAGACACTCCCCCGCCGGCCACAAGCGCGTAGACAATCATAATATTACTCGGCGGTATAAGAAGTCCCGTGGTAGCAGCAGTGGTTGAAACGGCCACATTGAAATTTTTGTCGTAGCCTTTTCGATTCATCTCAGGGATCATAAAACCGCCCACCGCCGATACTGCGGCGACTGATGAGCCTGACAGAGCGCCGAAAAGCATACACGTCAAAACGTTTACGTACGCCAGCCCACCCGTAAATCGGCCGACCAGAGTGCCGGCAAAATCAATAAGCCTGCGGGCGATTCCACCCTTGCCCATAAACAAGCCGGCAAGGATAAAAAAAGGAATGGCAAGAAGTGAAAAGGAATTGATCCCCGTCGCTATACGTTGAGCAATAATATCCGAAGCGCTGTTAACCGAGCTCATCACGTACAGACAGGTTAAAAATGTCGAAAGCCCGATACCCACGGCAATCGGCACATTCATAAAAAGAAAGACAACAAAACTTACCGTCAGAATAATAATCGATACATCCATATCGAAAAATCCTCTTCAGATTCAGGTTGTTTTTTTGAATAACTCTCTGAGCACTTCCGTCATCATTTGAATGGAAAAAATAACAATGAAAAATCCACTGATAGGCACGGCAAGATATACATAGCCCCACTGGATTTTCAATGCGGCCGAGGGCTGGCCGTTCTGCAGCACCGAAGACACGACCCTGTACCCACCGTACACCAGTACTACACCGGCGAAAAAAGCGACCAGCACATAAATTACAAACTGGCTGATCAACTGCCATTTTTGATTTAACTTGCCTACAAAATAATCTACACCGAGGTGACTTTTTCGGATAAATCCGATGCTGGCGCCGAGCAGCGAAACCCATATCAAAAGCATCCTCGCAAGCTCTTCGGTCCATGGGCTCTGGTGTCCGATTACATACCGGGTAAAAACACCCCAAACCACGTCGATTACAAGAAAACCCGTAAAAAAAATAACGGCCAGTTCAAGAACCTTGAGTAGACATTTGTTCAACTTCAGGAAAACATCGAGCATAATCACCGAACCTTATTAATCTCCTCAATCAATTCACCGATTTCCGTACCCTTGTAAGATTCGTGCATCGGTTTTACTTTCTCTCTGAAAGGCGCTTTATCAGGATTATACACGGTGACACCATGTTCCTGGACGGTCTTAAGTGCATTTTCCGTCGTCTCTTTCCAAAGTCGTTTTTGTTCTTCTACCGATTCGTCAGCCGCTTCCTGAACCATCTGCCGGACCTCCGGCGTCAGCTTATTCCACGCCTTCGTCCCTATAAGAACTATATCGGGAACCATCGTGTGCTCATCGAGACTATAATGTTTGCAGACCTCGTAATGACCCGAAAGACAGAAACTCGGTGGATTGTTTTCCGCCCCGTCAACGACCCCCTGCTGCAGTGATGTATACAGCTCGCCCCAGGCAATCGGCGTCGGTGACGCTCCCAAAGCAGTAATCATCTGCATCGAAGTCTTGCTTTCCTGAACCCGAATTTTCATTCCTTCGAGGTCCGCCGGAGTAAGAATCGGTTTTGTTTTGGTGTAAAAACTCCTGCTGCCGGCGTCATAATAGCATAACCCTTTAAGCCCCACACTTTCGCCGGCTTGTAACAGTTTTTTCCCAATCGGTCCATCAAGCACTTTCCATAGATGTTCGCCATCCCTGAAAAGATACGGCACACTGAAAACACTCATTGCCGGGATAAAACTTTCCAGCGGCGAAGTGGAAACCTTAGTAATATCAAGCAAACCCATTTGGACCTGCTCAATCATTTCGCGCTCGGAGCCTAATTGCTCGCCGGGGTATACCTGGAGAACCACCTTGCCGCCGGATTTTTCCCTGAGCCTTTCGGCCATAAAAATCATCGCCTTGTGAACCGGATGCTCGACGTCGAGGGCATGTCCCATTTTCAGAACGGTAACGTCGCTTTTTTTGCCGCATCCGACAAAAACGGCAATAACCAACATCGTTGTGATAAAGAAAACTGTTCTTCGTGTCATAATCTGACTCCTATCGACAAACCGCGTATAAGTTAGTGCCAAAACCGAATTTGAAGCTACATAGTAACAG
>CAZKYP010000355.1:0-2530 GCA_964556885.1 uncultured Pirellulales bacterium
TGTGTGGCGGTCTTTTGCCAGAGAATCTTGCCGTTATTCCGGTCGAGGCAGACCATGTCGAATTTGTAAATATCCGAATCGTTTGCCTTGACAGCCGTCAGGAAAAAAATCTTGTTTTCCCAGATGACCGGTGACGACAGGCTCTCGCCCGGCACTTCAACCTTCCACTTTATATTTTCATTCTCGCTCCATCTAATTGGCGGATTGCCGCTCCGGGCCGCACCCGTCGAGTCTGGTCCGCGCCAAGTCGGCCAGTAATCACCGCCTGAGGAGCCATAGATATCCTCCGAAGCCGGAAACATTATTAGCATTAAAACGATAGTCAGGTACAGTTGTTTGTTCATTCAGTACTCCTTTCATTTTGCTTCTTGTTGCAGATTTAGGACTGATATTTCGAGAGAGTTTAGTGATTTACGCCAAAATGTCATTTCCCTTGATATAGACTTATGCCGATATTGAAGTTATGGTCTTTACGAGCATTGTTCGGGATTGTTCGTTGTGTTCTGAAAGAAAATGAATTTGTCGGTTGAATTATCGATATTTTTTGCCTTGCTGCTTTTATGGAGAGAATTAATCCCCCGATTTCATAGTGGCAATTTACGTTTTATGGTAGTATTTCAGTGTGAGTCTTGTCTAAAGTTATTCTATCGCTTAAAATCCCATGTTCTGGATTGTTTTGTGTGAAATGTTAAAAGGAAATGCTGCAAACGTATGAGGTAATCGATACGATAGTAAATTATGCCGGTTACGTATAAACACATTCTTATAATAAAGCCGAGTGCTCTCGGCGACATAATTATGGCCTTACCTGCCCTGACAGCATTGCGTCAGAGCTTTCCCGATGCGAAAATCGACTGGTTGGTTCGTCCGGAATTCACGTCTCTCCTGCAGGGTCATCCACATCTAACATCAATAATTCCCTTCGATCGTAAATATCTCGGTAAAAGCTGGTATAATCCGAAGGCATTTTGGGCTTTGTTAAAATTTCTGCGGGATTTGAATCGCAGCGATTATGATATCGTGTTCGATTTCCAGGGATTGTTTAGAACCGCTTTTTTCGCGTGGGTAACAGGCTGCAGGAAGCGGTTTGGAATAGCCGATTCCAGAGAGTTGGCCCATATTTTCTACACGCATAAAATCCCCCATAGTCAGGATTATATCCATCTGGTCGATTACTACTTAAAGATCGTCCGTGCCGCAGGTGCCTGTGATACTGATGCCCAGTTCATACTGCCGCAAAACCAAAAAGCCGCTGATACGATCAGCGGCTTACTGAAAAGTCACAACGTTAAACCGGACAATTATTTTGTATTTGTCACCGGCTCGGCCCATACGGATAAATGCTGGCCCGTCGAGCGTTTCGCTGCGCTGGCCGACAGGCTCTGGTCGCAGTTCGGCCTGCCTATCGTTGCCACCGGTTCTGTGAGCGAGGGCCAAACAATTGAAAAACTCAAAAGCATTGCGAAGTCGCCGATAATCGATTTTTCAGGACAAACATCTCTGAGTGAATTAATATCGCTGCTCAGGTTTTCGAAATTAGTAGTCAGCAATGACACTGGTCCGGGGCATATCGCCGCGGCACTGGGGAAACCGCTTGTCCTGATTTTCGGTCGTTCGAATCCCGCCAGAGTCGCTCCATACAACAGAGACAAATGTGTTGCGGCCGTGGATTTCTTAAGTCGCGGCCTTAAGGCGGACAGCCCGGATCCGAGGCACAATATCATGTCCATAACCGTCGATGATGTTCACAAAAAGGTCTGCGAGCAAATTACCTTTTAATGCGCTTCGTTAAGGACATTATCCGGGCTGTAGACTTGCCGGCCTGTCGTTTACATAGCCAAGCTCACTCTCGAAAACCGCCGTATCTTAGTCCAGCAAACCCATCAAAACCAACTGGGCTTCCTGACGGACTGTGACCTTTGCCTGCAGTGCTTTCTGGGCCGTTGCGAGTTCCTTTTTGGCGTTCTCCCGGGCCGTTCGCAGAGCTGTAAGCTGCTCTTTGATTTTTTCCGGTGTAGCTGAGCTGTCATCCAGCAGTGTGTTCAACTGCTCGGTTGCCTTTGTCAGCTCAGTCTGTTCCCCGGCTGTGCCGCCTTGCATACCGGCTCGATTGCCGCGTGCACCCTGCATACCGCCGGGACGTTCACCCTGCATACTGCCGGGCCCTGCACCTTGAGCTCCACGTCTCATGCCGCCGAACATTCCGCCGCGGCCGGATATCGAGACCTGCTGATTGAGTTCCTGGACTTTCATTACGAGAGGTCCGAGCTCTTTCCACTGCTCGTCCGTGGCTCCGAGTTGTTGCTGGTAGCGCCGCTGCATCATCTGGCGCCTCTGTTCCGGGTCGAACTGACGTCCTCCCGGTCCCTGGTCTTGGGCGCCCTGCATGTTTTGGCCTTGTCCGCGCTGTCGTCCTTGCCCTTGTCCCTGTCCAGGTTGCGAGAGTGATTGGCTTACAAACACTGCGGCTAAAAGGCATACTGCTGTACCTAAAATTACCTTTCGTTTAAACATACCTTGTTTCCCTTCA
>CAZKYP010000356.1:0-2522 GCA_964556885.1 uncultured Pirellulales bacterium
CTCTTTGTAGTTCATCTGGTCGGACATGTCGTTGTTGCGTGCGAAGTTGAGCATTTCGTTCCATGCGACCGAGTCACCGTCTCGTACGCCGTTCATCGTCATCACGTCGAAATCGTTGTTGCTGCCGAACCATTCCTGGCAAAACTCGTTTTTGATATGTTCGCAGGGATTGAAATAGCCCTTGTATTCTCCGTTTATAAAGAGATTCGCCAGCATACCGCCGCTGTCGACGTGTCCCATGTCCTTGTGCAGCCGCCTTAGCAGCTCGTCCTTGATGAACGGGTTCGTCCTGTCGTTGTGGCCGCCGCGAATAACAAAGCTTTTGAAACTTTCGACCTCGAATGGAAATAAGGGATATTCGAGCCGGCTCCGGCCGTACTCGCCGCGAAAATATAATCTGAAACTGAATTTAGCATCTCCTGACCATAAACCGTTACTTCGTCTATACCGCGGACGTATGTAGTCACTGCCGTGAACGCGAATGCCGCAGTCAATCTGCAAACCCGAATTGTTACCCGGATTAATCAGCTCGAACGACACGGGCCGTTCGAGTCCCCGCTGCATCGGATTATTGTAGCTGCCTGCACCGGTTGAGGTCCAGACGCCGCTGCTGTAGCTGCCGCCGACGATTGCCATGACGCCGTCGGGTTCGTAAAACGTCTTGCCTTCGTCACCGACGAGTGACACCGCCGGAAGCGATTTCATGGCACTGGTTGCATTCATCAGGTACGTATTGGTTTGTATTGCCGAGGGCATCCAGCCGGATTTTACAGCGATAGCCCGAACGCAGGTTGTGCTGCTGATTCGAATCGGGCTTGTATAGCGTGTCCCTGATGGACTGCTGCGTTCGAAATCGTAAGGCTCGCTGCCGTCGAGGGTATAATAGATATCGGCATCTTCTGTTTCAGTTGTGATGGCGAGATAAAAATAACGGTCGTAGAATCCGTGGTCCTGACTGAATGTCGGCGCCTGTACATGCCCGGCGTACGCATCACGATTTGCAGCCCCGGGTGAAGGAGTGGCAAGAAAGGACCAGTTGTCGCCCGCGTTCGGGAAGCGGCCGTACGAAATGTCATTCGTTTGCTCTCCGAATAAAATGCTGTCAATCAAAGTTTCGCCGTCGGTTGCAAATAGTGCGATTTCTTCGCCTGAAGCATCGAGTTTGAAATCGGCATGAAGCCCGCTGTCGGAGGTGTCCTCGTCGGCCCAGATTACGAGATAGCCGCCGGCGCCGATGACGGTTCCGGCCGGTATCTGCCATAAGGTGGGAGCGGACAAATCGTCCGTCAGAAACATCCCGCCGATGTTTATCGAGCTGCGGCCGAAGTTATGCAGTTCGATCCAGTCCTCGTGCTGGCCCTGGGGATCGGCGGCGGTACTGCTGTTGGAGGCCATCAGCTCGTTGATTACCAGATTGGAAGCTGCCACGTTGTCCTGTGCGGCTGTTACCCGGCAGAACAAAAGCGTGGTAGATATCAGAAACGATAAGATAATTTTTAAATCTCCGAACGTCATAACCTCCAGCGTAAGTTGCGACTTGAATCATTGATTGTAAATACTTTTTAAAACTGATTTATTTGCAAATTATAACATATAAGCAGTACCAAGGTCAACCTTTATAAAGTGGTGCCGCCTTTGTCTGAAAACAGTTCGATGTGTGGAAATTACGTGGGAGATTGAGTTAAAACTCAAATAAAAGAGTAGTTGGGGTCTACACCATGATGATTTGGGTACGTGGTTCCCTTTCCGGGATTCCGAATTCCGGTTTAGACCCCGTTTACATCCATTTGTCTAAATGCCCACTCTTTGTAACTGCACGTCTCTTGTAAAGCCAAGCAAGTCTGTCATCTCAGCAAGACCACAGTTGCCGGTAATGGTATTTACCGTTTAACCAAATAATGATATTTTGCCGTCCCGGCCTATACAAAAACCGGACTCAGGATTGTACTGTCTCTGAGCATAACGACCGACACTTTCATGACGGCATAAAAAGAGTATTTGCTTTTGCTTATGAACCAAAAGCATGTTGTTTCGGACAGGGATTGTTATTTCACCACAGGACCTGCCCGAACAACTTTCACTCTCACTACAAAAAGAGCATAGACTCTCTTTGTACGTGAAAAAAATATTCTATAGACCTGGCCCTTCTTCTATTATTTGGAATACCACTTTCGAGCTGAAAGATGATTTGCGTTCTTTACACCAACCCTCTAACAGCCCTCCCACGCCTGATACGCCTCAGGCGTTTTGCCCAGGAATTTATGGTTATCTAAAAGCAATTGAATAGCCAGGAACCACAGAATTTCACTGAGTATATCTTATCTATATTTACCATATTGCCTATGTTTTTGTCAAGGAAAATAAATTTATAAACTTATAATTTTCAACACTTCTATCGGCAAAAAGGCGGCTTTTAGTAAAATGAGGCATACCTGAAAAAATAAACCGTCCGTTTCGAATCCTCTCGAATGCCGAAGGAGGGAGTCGAACCCTCACCCTGTTGCCAGGACGGGATTTTGAAT
>CAZKYP010000357.1:0-2511 GCA_964556885.1 uncultured Pirellulales bacterium
GTCGAGGTTCCAGTCGCCGGCGGGAGCGGTTTCCTCGATTTGCCCGGGTCTTCTTGCTCCAACGATAGCCGCTGTGATTTCGGGTCGGCGAAGGACCCAGCAAACAGCCAACTGCGCGACGGTCAGGCCGTTATGAGAGGCCACCACTTTCAATTGCTCGACAAGCTCCAAAGCAGCGCTGAATCGCGGCTCCTTAAAATCAGGATTCCTCCTTCGGTGGTCGTCCAATGGTAATCTCGCCAACCTTTCAGTGCTGAACTTACCTGTAAGCAATCCCCGCTGCATCGGGCTGTAGACGACAACGCCGATGTTATTCTGAGCGCAGTAGTCCAGAAGCTCGTCCTCAACCTCTCGATGAAGCATGCTGTAAGGCGGCTGGAGCGAGGAGACTGGATAAATTTTACGAACCCGCTCGATTTGTTCGAGATTGAAATTCGAGACACCGAGGTATCGCACCTTGTCTTCTTCGGCGAGCCTTGCCATTTCTTCCCACGCCTGTTCGATATCCTCATCGGGATCCGGCCAGTGCATCTGGTATAAATCAATAACGTCGACTTTCAGCCTCCTTAAGCTGTTGTGGCATTCGTTTCGAATGCTGTCTTTCTTCAGGTGCGTTACCTTTTCCTTTTTTTCGTTCCACAATATGCCGCATTTGGTTGCGATTATCGGCTTGTCCTTTTTCTGTTTCAGGGCTTTTGCAATCAATTCTTCCGAATGACCCAGACCGTAAGCCGGAGCGGTATCTATCCAGTTGATACCCGTTTCGAGCGCGGCTTGAATCGCTGCAATCGCATCATCGTCATCCTGCGGCCCCCAGCCGAACTGCCACGGCCCGCCCATCGCCCATGTTCCCAGACCTACGGTGGTAAGTTCCAGGTCGGTATTTCCTAATTTTCTCTTCTGCATATTAGGCTCCCAAAATTCCAATGCCAGGCTAATAACATATTACGAGATTGACGGATTATCAATACTTTTGTAATTTTGTCTGGTGGTATGTTTTTTGTTTGCATATACATCGACTGAATTCTGTATTCTGATTGGGGTAAAAATGAAGAATAGTGACCAGACTCAGCGTGTTCTTTTTGGTATCTTACTGATTTTGCTGTCGGTCTTTTTCTATGCGATACATTATGTTATTTTCAGAGATGCACATCATATTTTTCTCTACCTGATAGGCGATATTGCCTTTGTTTTTATCGAGGTTCTGCTCGTTACATTGATTATCCATCACGTATTGAGCCAAAGAGAAAAACGTGCTATGCTGAATAAATTGAATATGGTTATCGGTGCGTTTTTCAGTGAGGTGGGCACACCCCTGTTGAAGTTTTTCACCGGTTTCGATTCGAACGCCCAAGAAATTTCAAAGCATCTTATAGTCAGTAATGAATGGTCGCCGGAGCATTTCACACAAATGCAGGCCATATTGAAAAACCACAATTATAAAATTGATAGCAAGATCGGGGACCTCCAGGGTCTGCAAAATTTTGTCGTGGATAAGCGAGGATTTTTGTTGCGGCTTTTGGAAAATCCCAACCTGCTGGAACACGAGGAGTTTACTGAGTTGCTCTGGGCGGTTTTTCATCTGTCAGAAGAATTGTCGCACAGGAAATCTATTGCAGATTTGCCCGATACCGATTTGAAGCATTTAGGCGGTGATATAACGAGAGCTCACAGATTATTGGTCCGCGAATGGCTCTCTCATATGGAACACCTGAAAAAAGATTACCCATATCTTTTTTCACTTGCTGTCAGAACCAATCCTTACGATCCCAACGCATCGGTCGAAGTTTAATGTTTTTTTTATAAGCTATTTGGTATTTTTGCTCCGCAATATCGTAAGTAGCATCTTGAATCGCCCTATTGAATTTACCACGTGAGGGATGTTTGCAGGCATTAATATAATCTCGCCTGCTGATACTTCTACGCCCTTTCCGCCGATAATATATTCTGCTTTACCATCCAGGACCTGAACAAAAGCATCGAAAGGAGCGGTATGCTCGCTGAGGTTTTGCCCGTCGTCGAAGGCGAAAACCGTGATAGTTCCGGACTGGTTTTCGGCAAGCGTCCGGCTGACTATGGCGCCGTCGGCGTAATCGACCAACTTCGCGAGATTATGTGCCTGGGCCGGGGTAAGCTTGGATTTACTATTTTGTTTATCGTCCATGAGTATTCGTTCCTTATTTGTGCTATTGATGAGGTTTTCTGTTATCCATTTTGCTGATTTTCTTGACTTGATAAATCGTTCTCTTTGGACTGCCTCGGAACGAGTTTTGAAGCATTCATAGTAAACGAGTCGCCAAGGTCCGTCTTGTTTAGTCGTGTATTTTTTGTGATTATGGTCAGGATTATTGTGTTCTTCAAGCCGTCGATCCAAATCGGACGTCTGGCCGATATAGAACTTCCCTGATGAATTTTGGAGAATATATACGTAAAATGTTTTTTCCCCTGTATTATACAAACTCCCCGAGTAGGGCTCGAACCTACGACCTAGCGGTTAACAGCCGCTCGCTC